>CACXEJ010000099.1 GCA_902766595.1 Ruminococcus flavefaciens
ATATAGCGCCGTGTGCGAAAGCAGATTAACGTTCACGCACAGATTGAGCGAGTGAAACAAGCGCCAGCGTGGAAAGGAGGCGTATGCCTCACCAGTTAATCATCCAGTCGTACATACCTTCGTACTGGCGGGCAGAGCTGTTCCACGAGAAGTCAGCCTCCATATCACGAACGACCATTTTGTCCCACTGGTCACGGTGATTGTAGTAGATGTGCTTGGAGTAGTTGATAGCGCCGAGCATCTCATCGCCGTTGTAGTTAGCGAACGAGAAGCCGGTTCCGGTGCCGTCGAACTCGTTGTACGGCACGACTGTGTCCTTGAGACCGCCTGTTTCGCGGACTATCGGGACAGTTCCGTATCTGAGAGCTATGAGCTGAGTGAGTCCGCAGGGCTCAAACAGTGACGGCATAAGCATAGTGTCAGCAGCCGCATAGAGCTTGTGCGCAAGCTCGTCAGAGTACATAATATTCGCGGAAACTCTCTCCGGATACTTCCACTGATAGTGCTTGAACATATTCTCATATCTCGGATCACCGGTACCGATGACAACGAACTGTGTGAACTCGTCACAGATACGCTCCATAGCGTAATTCACGAGGTCGAGTCCCTTCTGATCGGTAAGACGCGAGATAATTGCTATCATATACTTGTCCTTGTCGACCGGAAGTCCGAGCTGTTCCTGAAGTTTTTCCTTGTTTACAGCCTTCTGTGCCTTGACGTTCTTCTTGTCGAACTCAGCAAAGAGCTTCTTGTCGTTTGCAGGATCAAAGACCTTATAGTCGATACCGTTGACGATACCGCGCAGCGAAGCCGATCTTGCTCTGAGAAGACCGTCAAGCTGCTCGCCGAAGAACGGGTACTTTATCTCCTCCGCATAGGTCTCGGAGACTGTTGTGATATAGTCAGCGTAAACGAGTCCGCCCTTGAGCATATTTGCGTCCTTGTGGAATTCGAGCTTGTCGGGCGTGAACATATAGTCCGGGAGCGCGGTGTTGTACTTGAAGGTATCAATGTTCCATACGCCCTGGAATTTCAGGTTGTGGATAGTCATAATGGTCTTAGTAGAGCTGTAAAACGGGTTAGTTGCAAAAGCTGTGTGCAGGAATACGGGTATGAGTGAAGCCTGCCAGTCGTGGCAGTGGATAATGTCAGGACGGAAGCCGATAACAGGCATAATAGCCAGTACAGCCTTGCAGAAGAACGTAAAGCGCTCGATGTCCCACTTCATATCCGAAGAATAGGGAGTGTCGCACTTGAAGTAGTATTCGTCGTCCACAAAGTAGAACTTTATGCCGTTATATTCATATTCCATTATGCCTACATGAAAGCTGTCGGGCCGCATACCGTAGTCCATATAGAAGTGTGTCACATACTTGAAATCGTTTCTGTATTTATCGGGAATGCATGTATAATAGGGCATTATAACTCTTACGTCAAATTCTTTTTTGTTGAGATACTGAGGGAGCGCTCCTACAACGTCAGCGAGTCCGCCGGTCTTGATAAAGGGTACGCTTTCTGATGCCGCGAAAAGTATATTTTTCATATTAATTCAACTCCTTCTACTATTGTAAGCAGTATTTACAGCTTTACAATTAACATTATACACCAAATGTTCGCTTTAGTCAAGCAGAATTTATAAACAATCACCAATATCCGGTTATTCTCCGTCTATCAGAATTGTAAACTTTTTGTGAACGAAATTGCGTCACCTCCTGCAATTCGCCGCCGGCGATGTTTTCATATGACACGGGCGGCGAAACGCCGCCCCTACATTAATTATGCAGCATCATATAATTGTAGGGGCGCCGTTCCGGCGCCCGCATAAACATATAAAAACATCTTTTTCGACAAGCAAAGAGCACCCTTACGGGTGCTCTCTGAATTATTACTTGAAGTATGCCACGCCGGACTCGAAGATCTTCTGATCCTTTGCGCCGGGAACGTTCTTGGCGATAAAGCTGCCGATACGCTCGGAGTGTCCCATTTTACCGAGAACTCTTCCGTCGGGCGATGTGATACCCTCGATAGCCTCAACAGAGGTATTGGGGTTGTATCTGATATCCATAGTCGGAGCGCCCGTCATATCAACGTACTGTGTAGCGATCTGACCGTTCTTTGCCATCTGCTGGATAAGGCTTGCCGGAGCTACAAAGCGTCCCTCGCCGTGTGAGATCGGGATAGTGTGGATATCGCCTACCTCGCAGCCATAGAGCCACGGGCTCTTGTTGGAAGCTATCCTTGTATTTACCATCATTGACTGGTGACGCGCAATGGTATTGAATGTGAGCGTAGGAGACTCGTCCTGCATATCTATTATCTCACCGAACGGAACAAGTCCGAGCTTGATGAGTGCCTGGAAGCCGTTGCAGATACCGAGCATAAGACCGTCACGGTTCTTGAGGAGGTCGTGAACAGCGTCCTTGATCTTGGGATTGCGGAAGAATGCTGTGATGAACTTACCGCTTCCCTCCGGCTCGTCACCGCCTGAGAAGCCGCCGGGGATCATAATGATCTGTGAGTGACGGATAGCTCTCTCGAAGTAGCTTACCGAGTCCTCGATATCAGAAGCAGAGAGGTTGCGGATAACGACTGTCTCTGTCTTTGCACCGGCTCTCTCGAATGCGCGGGCTGTATCGTATTCGCAGTTTGTTCCGGGGAATACAGGAATGAGGACTCTCGGCTGTGCAGCCTTGATAGAAGCTGTGAGGTGGAGTCTGTCTGCATTTGCATATACCTCGGGAGTTGCGTTCGTAGTCTTGATGCGGCACGGGAATACAGGCTCGAGCTTGCCCTCCCATACGCGCTGGAGATTGTCGAGACTTACAGTGTAGTCCATAGCAGCGACCTTGTAATCGGAAATAGTCTTACCGATGAGTTCCTCGCTGTTGTTAGCGCTGTCTGTGAGCTCGATTATGAAGCCGCCGTTTCCGCGCTTGTAGAGCTGCTTGCCGCTGAGTCTCTGTGTGAACTCGAAGCCGAGCTTGTTACCGAAGCACATCTTTGCGATACCCTCAGCAACACCGCCGTAGCCGATAGTCCATACAGCAGCAGCTCTGCCGTCAGCAATGAGCTTCTCGACCTTGTCGAAGCAAGCCTTGACGCTGTCGAATACAGGGAGACCGTTCTCGTCGTACTCCGGAACTACCATTATAACGTCAGAGCCGGCCTTCTTGAACTCTGTGGAAACTACCTTGTCAGCCATTGCAGTTGATACTGCGAATGAAACGAGTGTGGGCGGAACGTCGATGTTCTCGAATGTACCGGACATAGAATCCTTGCCGCCGATAGAGCCGCAGCCCATTTCGAGCTGAGCCTTGAAAGCACCGAGGAGTGCAGCCATAGGCTGTCCCCAGCGTCTGGGATCATTCTGTGTTCTCTCGAAGTATTCCTGGAATGTGAGCCAGCACTTCTTATATGTACCGCCGGCAGCTACTACCTTTGCGATAGAGTCAACAACTGCGAGCATTGCGCCATGATAAGGAGACTTTTCGGAGATCTCCGGATCGTAGCCCCAGCCCATAAGCGAACAGGTGTTGGTCTCGCCGGTGAGTACCGGTATCTTTGCAGCCATAGCCTGAGAGGGAGTCATCTGATATACGCCGCCGAAAGGCATAAGAACTGTGCCTGCGCCGATAGTGGAGTCGAACTTCTCAACGAGTCCCTTCTGTGAGCACACATTGAGGTTAGCCATAAGCTCGGACCAGTTGTCGGCACTGTCGCCGGGATCGTCCTCACGGTCAGCGGAGGGAGCTTCTACCTCGATGTCGGTATACTTGGGAGCACCGTTGGAATTGAGGAACTCTCTTGAAAGGTCAACGATAGTATTGCCGTTCCAGTTCATCTTGAGTCTGGGCTCTGCAACAACGTCAGCCACGAGAGTAGCCTCGAGGTTCTCCTTTGCAGCCTCAGCCATGAACTTCTCAACGTCCTCGGGAGCAATGACTACTGCCATTCTCTCCTGTGACTCGGAAATAGCGATCTCAGTACCGTCGAGACCGTCGTACTTCTTGGGCACAGCGTTGAGGTCGATGATAAGACCGTCTGTGAGCTCACCGATAGCAACGGATACGCCGCCTGCACCGAAGTCGTTGCAGCGCTTGATGAGCTTTGTTACCTCGGGATTGCGGAAGAGTCTCTGGAGCTTTCTCTCCTCAGGAGGATTACCCTTCTGTACCTCTGCACCGCAGCTCTCGAGCGACTCAAGTGTATGTGACTTGGAAGAGCCTGTTGCACCGCCGCAGCCGTCGCGTCCGGTCTTTCCGCCGAGGAGTATTACTACATCGCCCGGAACAGGTCTCTCTCTTCTTATATTCTCAGCAGGAGCAGCACCGAGTACAGCGCCTATCTCCATTCTCTTTGCAACATAGCCGGGGTGGTATACCTCGGTAACGTGACCGGTAGCAAGACCGATCTGGTTGCCATATGAGCTGTAACCGTTAGCCGCACCGACTGTGATCTTTCTCTGCGGCAGCTTGCCTGTGATAGTGTCCTCAACGGGCACGAGCGGATTTGCAGCGCCGGTGACTCTCATTGCCTGATATACATATGAACGTCCTGAGAGCGGATCACGGATAGCGCCGCCGAGACAGGTCGCAGCACCGCCGAAGGGCTCGATCTCGGTCGGGTGGTTATGAGTCTCGTTCTTGAACATAAGGATCCAGTCCTCGAGCTTGCCGTCGATGTCTACCTTGATCTTAACGGAACAAGCGTTGATCTCCTCAGACTCGTCAAGGTCGGGGAGAAGTCCGTCAGCCTTGAGCTTCTTTGCAGCAAGAGTACCGATATCCATAAGAGTTATAGGGCGGTCGCTCCTGCCGAGCTCCTCGCGGACATTGAGGTACATATCGTAAGTGTCCTTGATGTAGGGAGTCTTGATATCGACCTTCTCAACGTTTGTGAGGAATGTGGTGTGACGGCAGTGGTCAGACCAGTAGGTGTCTATCATTCTGATCTCAGTTATGGTAGGATCGCGGTGCTCCTCGTTGCGGAAGTAGTCCTGACAGAACTTTATATCGTCGTAGTCCATAGCGAGACCGAACTTGTCCACAAATGCGTGGAGACCGATAGCGTTGAGTTTTGTGAAGCCCTCGAGCACCTCAACAGTTGTGGGGATCTCGTAATTGGCATCGAGAGACTTTACAGTGTCGAGTGAAGCCTCGCGGCTCTCGACGGGGTTTATGATATAGGACTTGAGCTTGTCGAACTCCTCGTCCGTGATGTGTCCTGAAACTATGTATACTCTTGCGTTTCTTACGCGGCAGCGCTCACCCTGACGGAGTATCTGGATACACTGCTCACAGCTGTCTGCTCTCTGATCGAACTGTCCGGGCAGGTACTCGACAGCGAAAACACGGTCTGTTTCACCTACTCTGGGCATATCGTCGTAAACGAGGTCAACGGCAGGCTCTGAGAAAACGGTGCTGATAGCAGCCTTGAAGTCCTCCTCGCTGAGCTTGTCTGCGTCATAGCGGTTGAGTATCCTGAGACCGGTGAGATTGAGTCTCAGAGCGGTTCTGACATCTCCGAGGACAGACTGTGCCTCGACAGCAAACTCAGGCTTCTTTTCAACATAAATTCTGAATACGGACATAAAAATCTCCTTCCGAATTAAATAAGATCATAGTCAAGGTCAGCGGCTGGTCTGCCGAAGCAGCAGTCGGGACCGTTCTCTTCTATTATAACACTAATTATCCGATTACGCAAACTTTTTTCAGGATTTTTTCGAGAAATTTTTATAAGAGTGTGATCCGGAGCTCTTCCCTGATGAAATTCCGGGGAATTTTCCCTCTCAAACAGCACCGGAACAGTTTTTCCGACGAGGGAACGGAGGTAGCGATCACGCGTCTCGTCAGCGGCAGCGGTCATAGCCTTCCAGCGCTCGGTCTTGACGGCTTCGGGTATCTGCCCGGGCATACGGTCAGCCGGAGTGCCGTGTCTGCGCGAATACCTGAAAACGTGTACCTTCGAGAAGCCGACCTTCTTTATAAAAGCGACCGACTCGGCAAAGTTCTCGTCGGTCTCCTGCGGAAATCCCACCATAACGTCCGTGGTAAAGGCACATTCCGGGAAATACTGCCTTATACGCTCGGTCAGCTCGAAGTATTCATCGGCAGTGTAGCGGCGGTTCATAGCACGGAGAGTCTCGGTGCAGCCGCTTTGAAGCGAAAGGTGGAACTGCGGACAAAAGCCCGGTACCGCGGCAAGCCTTTCGAGCTGGCTGTCGGTCATCATCTCGGGCTCGAGTGAGCTGAGCCTGATGCGCTCGATGCCCTCAGCTGCACATATCTCGGCAGCGTCCGCGAGCGAGAGCCCGAACTCCGCTCCGTAAAACGCGAGGTTTATGCCCGAGAGAACTATCTCCTTTACGCCGTTTGCAGCTATCTCGGCAGCCTCCTCGCGCAGAAGCTCCGGCGGCTTTGAACGGCAGCGTCCGCGCGCGTATGGGATAATGCAATATGAACAGAAGCGGTCACAGCCGTCCTGTATCTTGACGAAAGCGCGGGTGTTGTCCTCATAGTGAGTACACTTCATCGGTTCAAAGAGCTCGCCCTTTTCGTGGGCAGAAAGAAGTACCGTTCTCCGGCGGTCAGCGATGAGCTCCTCGACCAGCTCGCAGGTCCTGCCGCGCTCCTTTGTGCCGCATACGAGGTCAGCGTCCATAAGCTGCGAAGCTCCCTCCGGATCAGCTTGCGGATAGCAGCCGGTCAGCGCTATAACAGCCTCCGGATAACGTGCCCGAGCCTTTCGCAGAGCGGTCAGCACCCTGCTGTCACCCGAAGCCGTCACGGTACACGAATTTATAACGACGGCGTCAGTTTCGCAGCCCTCACCGACGACCTCCCATTTTCTGCTGCGGAAGGTCTCCTTCATACACTCGGTCTCGTAGTGATTTACCTTGCAGCCAAAAGTTATAAATAATACCTTATACATATTTCACCTTATCATCACATTATTTTCTCAGTTTCAACATATGCAATCTGCACAAATTTGAGAAATAAATTTTATGCACTCTAAATAACTATCCTCTATGAATAAAAATAGAGCTGTTACGGTCGCTTCAATTATACTAAATTGACGAATTTGCCATAAATCGCTTGACAACGTCATTTTTTAATGCTATTATATAGTTGCGGTAAGGGCAAACCGCAGGAAAAAGATGTAAACAAGAAAAAACAAACACACAACTCGAACAACAGGAGGTAAGAATATGACTAAGACAACTGTATTTTTACAGGCTATCAACGATGTAAAGGATTTCGTTACTATCGTTATGCACTACGACTTCGATATTGACCTCGTTTCCGGAAGATATGCAGTAGATGCAAAGTCTATTATGGGTATTTTCAGCCTCGATCTTTCAAAGCCGATCCAGCTCAACGCTCATACAGACGATGCTGACAAGTTCCTCAAGGAGATCGACAGATTTATCGTTAAGTGATCCAATATCAAAATTAAAAGGACTGCTGCACAATGCGGCAGTCCTTTTTTTGTTTCAGATAGAGTCCATATAGCCGCCGTTTTCAGCCATAGAAGGCTTTTCCGCGATACCGGCAGCCGGTTCACCGAAATCATTGCTGTCACTCAGCGCCATTGCCTTAAAGCGCTCAAAGTATTCCTCTTTCTCGCGCGAAGCTTTTTCCGAACGCTTCTTTGACTCCTCAAACAGCTCGTCAAACTGCGGAAATCCCGGCTGCTTGCTGAGATAGTCGTACAGCTTGTTCGCCCTTACAGTAAGTACCGCAAGTATCAGCGACAGCGGAAGCAGAAGAAAATACATAAAATTCAAAGAGCCAGCCATAACTAACCCGAACATCGCTGCAACAGGTGCGGCTGCGGCAAAATACGAGCTCCGGCGGTAAGCTCCGCCGTACCCGAAACCGAATATCGCACCGATAACGACCAGATCCGCCATTGATTCAAGATTTGCGGTTATGAGCATACAGCAGAATGCTATGAAGAACAGCGATCCGCACACGCACATATAGATTTTTCCGATGCGGTCAGAGCTCGTCTTATACTTTGTCATTTTAGCGTGATTTTGTACTATGTCCTTAAATTCGTTGTTGTTTTCCATATGATTTCCTCGTTCAAATTGCCTGAACAGTCACGGCTGTTAATCCCAATCCTTCTTGCTGAACTTGTGGAGGAACTTCCTGAACGGATTTGTTATCCTGATCTCCTCAAAATAGTGAAGGAGAACGTCCTGATTGCAGTTGGACGGAGGAAGATTTTCGTAATAGTCCTTGAACTGGTCGAGCTTCATTCCGACATTAGCTTCGAGCTTGATGTTCTTATCAGTGAACACTACTGCTCCGTATACCGGAGTATTCTCAAAACCGCCTTTTTTCAGGTGGTGGATTACATTGTCCATATGAGTCTGGTTCTGGAGCGCCGGGTTGTAGAGCTTGTGCTCGACCTCACCGAGAGTGTGCTTGAGCTTCTTGCCCTTGCCGGAAACAGTTCCGGAAATACCCTTGGTCTCGACTACGAGAACGCCAAATCTTCCGAGAACAAGGTGGTCGATCTCACAGGTCTTTTTATAAAGCGGAAGGTAGATGTTGTTGAGGATACGGCTGTTGTCGTTCTTGGCAAACTTCTTGAGCACGCCTGCGACCTTGCGTTCTGCCGCTCTGCCTTTACGGTTCCCCTTGCTGAAATACTTTGCTACGCAAACGATAAACAGCAGCACGAGGAGTATACCAATAATTATCAATGTAATTTTAGTTTTAGTTGACATAATTTTCTCCTGTTAATCTGAATAATTCAGTTTTTTTCAGCAATAATACTCTCAGACGCACATCGCGTCTCAAAAATCCCGATCAAAGAGGTGTTCTCATATGTGGGACAAATTAGCTCTTATTCTTCTGATAATCGGAGGAATAAACTGGGGTCTGGTCGGCATTTTTGAGCTTGACATCATCGCATGGCTCTTTGGCGGTTCAGCGAGCATCATCAGCAGAACGCTCTATATCCTTGTAGCGTTATCAGCAGTATGGTGCATCTCTCTTCTTTTCAGAAGAGACGAAGAGCTTGCATATGATACAAGTTCAAGTCGGTAAGACCTGATGACCGCTCCGAATGATGCCGTCGGAGCGCTTACATACGCTCAATGATAGCTGATATATCAGCTTTGCGCATATAACAACAAAGGGAGGCATAATGCCTCCCTGACTATTTTCTGTCAATCGCTAACGTAAGGGAGAAGAGCGATGTGTCTTGCTCTCTTGATAGCTACTGTAAGCTCACGCTGGTGATAAGCACAGGTACCTGTAACTCTTCTGGGCAGGATCTTAGCTCTCTCAGTCATACACTTTCTGAGCTTTGCGAGATCCTTGTAATCGATCTTCTCGATTCTGTCTGCACAGAACATACAAACCTTCTTGCGGGGCTTCTTTGAAGGACGGGAATTTCTTTCCTTTTCCATAATATCTACCGCACATCTGTGAAAGATGCGTTTACTCCTTTCATAATAATCGTTTCAGTTTTTACGGCGTTTCCTCAGAAGGGAACATCGCCGTCGCTGAGGATCTCTTCAAAGTCACTCAGCGAGCCGTATGACATACTGTCATTATTCGGTGCAGCAGCTGCGGGAGCGTTCTGCTGCGGAGCAGCCTGATAGTTATTGTTGCTGTTCTGATAGCCGCCCTGACTTCCGCCGCTTTCGTTCTTTCCGCCTACGAACTCAACGTTGTCAACAAAAACCTCTGTTGTATAATGTGTAACATCAGAGTGGTTCCTGTCGGTATAGCTTCCTGTTCTGAGGCTTCCCTCAACACAGATGAGCTTACCCTTGCTGAAATAGCGCGAAACGAACTCAGCAGTCTGTCTCCAAGCGACACAGGTGATGAAATCAGCCTGTCTTTCGCCGGTATTCTTATCGGCAAATCTTCTGTCAACAGCTACGGTAAATCTACACGATGATACGCCGCTCTGAGTCTGTCTCAGCTCGGGATCAGCGGTAAGTCTGCCAACTAAAATAACCTTATTCATCTGACTTTCTCCTTAAAATAATGAAGTGATCATTCCTCGACAACAGTTACGAGTGAACGAAGGATGCCATCGGAAATGTTGAGACGTCTTGAAAGCTCTGCCGGATAGTCGGGAGCTGATGTGAATGTGTAGATCACATAGTAACCCTCTGTCTCGTCCTCGATAGGATAAGCGAGCTTACGCTTGCCCCAATCCTCGTTGACTTCAACAGCTTCGGCGTGACGCTCGATTCTCTCCTTGAACTTCTGGATAAGAGCCTGCATAGACTCCTCGCCGTTCTTAAGGCTGAATACGACCATTACTTCATACTTAGCGGATACCTTTGCCATTAATGTACACCTCCTTCTGGATTATGCCCACAACCCTCTGCGGGCAAGGATAATTATGCCTTTTCATAAGACACTTTAGTATTATACCACATTATTCCGGGCTTGTCAAGAAGTTTTTCAATATTTTCCGTCAAAAAAAGGGACGCCAGCTGACGTCCCGATGAAATTACTTATTGAGATTTGCCTTGACTGTCTTGACGATATTCTCAGCAGAAAGTCCGAACTCCTTAAGAAGGTCAGCAGCAGGTCCTGAGTGACCGAATTCGTCGTTCACGCCTATCTTTACGACCTTGACAGGACAACTCTCCGTTACAGCTTCTGCAACTGCCGAGCCGAGTCCGCCGATTATGCTGTGCTCCTCAGCCGTTACGATAAGACCAGTCTCCTTTGCGCACTTTGCGATGAGCTCCTTATCGAGCGGCTTGATAGTGTGGATATTGACAACTCTTGCGGAAACACCGTCAGCTTCGAGTGCCTTTGCAGCTTCAAGAGCCTCATTGACGAGAAGTCCGGTAGCAACGATGGTAACGTCCTTACCGTCCTTCATAACAACGCCCTTTCCGAGCTCGAATTTGTATGATGCAGCGTCATTCACGACCGGCACTGCAAGACGTCCGAAACGCATATAGACCGGTCCGTTGAAGTCGAGGGCAGCCTTCACAGCAGCCTTTGCCTCAACATCATCGCAGGGGTTGATGATAGTCATACCGGGGATAGTTCTCATAAGAGCGATGTCCTCGTTGCACTGGTGTGTAGCACCGTCCTCACCTACGGAGATACCTGCGTGAGTTGCACCTATCTTAACGTTGAGTTGAGGATAGCCGATAGAGTTTCTTACTATCTCGAATGCTCTTCCGGCAGCGAACATAGCAAATGTAGAAGCGAACGGGATCTTTCCGCAGGCAGCAAGTCCGGCTGCAACGCCCATCATATTTGCCTCAGCGATACCGCAGTCAAAGAAACGGTCAGGATAAGCCTTCTTGAAGATACCTGTCTTTGTTGCAGCAGCAAGGTCTGCATCAAGAACCACGAGATCCTTGTATTCCTCAGCAAGATCTCTCAGAGCCTCGCCGTAGCTCTCTCTGGTAGCTTTTTTAATCACGTCTGCCATAGTCTTAGTCCTCCAATCCCTTTAACTGTGCGCTGAGCTCAGCCATAGCCTGTTCGTACTGTTCCTTGTTGGGAGCTGTTCCGTGCCAGCCCACCTGATTTTCCATAAAGGACACGCCCTTGCCCTTTACGGACTTCTGAATGATAGCCACAGGCTGTCCCTTGACCTTGTCAGCCTCAGCGAAAGCAGCTTCGATGCTGTCAAAATCGTGAGCGTCCATAGTGATGACGTGCCAGCCGAATGCAGCGAACTTGTCTGTGATAGGCTCGGGGGAACATACCTCGGTAACAGGTCCGTCGATCTGGAGACCGTTGTTGTCAACGATAGCTACGAGGTTATCGAGCTTGTAATGAGCTGCGAACATGGCAGCCTCCCATACCTGTCCTTCCTCGATCTCGCCGTCACCGAGGATAGTGTATACCTTGTAGGACTTTTTGTCGAGCTTGCCTGCAAGCGCCATTCCGCAAGCAGCAGAGATGCCCTGTCCAAGTGAACCGCTGGACATATCAACTCCGGGAGTATGGATACAAGGATGTCCCTGAAGCATAGCTCCGATGTGGCGGAGAGACTTTATCTCATCCTCCGGGAAGTAGCCCTTCTGTGCCAGAACTGCATAAAGTGCCGGGGCAGTGTGTCCCTTTGAGAGCACAAAACGGTCTCTGTCAGCGTCGTCAGGAGCCTTTGCGTCAACATTCATTTTACTGTAATAAAGATATGTCAGGGTATCGCTTATGGAAAGCGAGCCGCCGGGGTGTCCCGACTTGGCGTTGTAGGTTCCCTCGATAACGCCCATTCTCACCTTGCAGGCTGTTTTCTGCAATTCCTTTTTGATCTTTGCGTCCATAATAACCTCCGTAATATTTTTATCCAACGGCTCACGCCGTCATTTGCAGTTTCAGCAGCCGCACTTATCTATTATGTATCCGATAAGCTCAGCCACAGCTCCATCCTCATTTGTATGCGAAAGCACGAGTCCGGCAGCCTTTTTGACCTTGTCCTCGGCATTCGCAGGACACGCTCCGAGGTCTGCCGCACACAGCATCTCTATATCGTTGTCAAAGTCCCCGATCGAAACGAACGTGAAGTCCTGCCAGCCGTCGAGCCTGCGGTACTCAGTCAGCGCCGAGCCCTTGCTCACGCCCTTCGGCAGCATTTCCCAGAACATCTCCGAAGAGCGTACAAAGTCAACGGTGTCCCACCCCTGACTTCTCACATAAGCTCCGAAGAAGTCCATATCGTCCGGTGCCATTGAGAACAGAACCTTCAGCCAGCCACCCTCCTCGACCTCGGAGAGCTCGGCGTAATCCGGGACGATATTGCAGAGCTTCGTGTGGAGCTTCTGGTAATCGTTGTTGCGGAATACATATGTACCGTCCAGTCTGAGGACCTCTCCGCCGGCGTCCGGCATAGCTTCATAGAGCTGCAAGGCTATGTCCCGGCACTCCTCCGGCAGCGGTCGGGTGAACAGCGTTTTTCCCGATGAATAGTCGTGTATCGCCGCTCCGTTATACATTATAACGGGGTACGGCATATCTATCAGCGCACGAAACTGGTCGAAGGACTGTATCGTCCGTCCGGTAGCGACCGTGAACTTTCCGCCGAGCTCCGTGAAGCGCTTTATCGCAGCACGGTCGATGTCCGTGATCTGCTTCTTGCCGTTGAGGAGCGTTCCGTCCATATCGCTCAGCAGGATAACTTTACTTATATCTTCAAACAATGGCTGCCTCCTACATCTTTTCGAGCTTGTTCAGCACAGCCCTGAAATAATCGGGCAGCTCGCTCTCAAATTCCATATACTCCCCTGTTGTCGGGTGGATAAAGCCTATTTTTCGCGCGTGGAGGCACTGCCCCTCAAGCCCCTTGTAAGGCTTTCCGTAAACGTCGTCCCCCAGTACCGGGTGACCGATATACGCCATATGGACTCTTATCTGATGAGTCCTTCCGGTCTCGAGTCTCAGCCGCAGGTGAGCAAAGCCGCCATACTGCCTGAGCACCTCGTAATGAGTCACCGCATTGCGCGAATTTTCGGCAGTTACACACATTTTCTTGCGATCGGTCTTATGCCGTCCGATCGGTGCATCGACCGTTCCGCTCTGCTGCTTCATTGCGCCGGTCACAACAGCTTCGTACTCTCGCGTGAAGCTGTGGACCTTGATCTGTTCAGCGAGCTTCAGGTGGGAAGCATCGTTCTTGGCAACGATGAGCAGTCCGCTCGTATTCTTGTCGATACGGTGAACAATTCCCGGACGTATCACGCCGTTTATCCCGGAAAGGCTCTCGCCGCAGTGGTGGAGCAGAGCATTGACGAGCGTTCCGGTGTAGTTGCCGTGAGCCGGGTGAACTACCATACCCTTGGGCTTGTTCACGACCAGCAGGTCGTCGTCCTCGTAGACTATATCGAGCGGAATATCCTCCGGAACAGCGTCCATAGGCTCGGGCTCGGGTATTTCAACAGCGATGACCTCGCCGCCGCGCAGCTTGTAATTCTTGGCGATACTGCTGCCGTCCGCAGTGACCATTCCCTTTTCAATGAGCCCCTGAACCGCCGAGCGAGTCAGAGCAACATTGTCCGAAATATACTTGTCGATACGGGTTCCACGGTCAGTATCCGAAGCCGTGAGCGTTACTGTCTCACTCATTGGCAGCTTCCTTGTCCGCAGCAGACTTTGCAGCATCTGCTTCCGCCTTAGCCTTTGCCTGTATCTTGGGATCAATGAAGAGAACATACACAAGGAGCAGCACAAATGCGCAGGTGACGTAGATGTCAGCCACGTTGAATATCGCAAACTTGAACAGCTTCACCTCGAACATATCCACGACATACCCCTGCCTCATACGGTCGATGATGTTGCCGATGCCGCCCGACACAAACAGCAGGATCGCCGATGTCAGGAGCTTTGAACGTTTCATATACCTGAACATCAGATATATTCCCACAACCAGCACGATCGAAGTGAAGCCGATGAGGAACCACCTCTGTCCGGACATACTTCCGAATATCGCGCCGTCATTTTCGAGGTAAGTGAGGTCGAGCACCTTGAAATCACCGAAGTGTATGAACCTGATACTGCCGCGCTCCTTAAGATAATGAACAGCCCAGTATTTCACAGCCTGATCGGCAAATATCAGAACGATGACAGCCGCTACAAGCAATACAGCCATATATCTATCCTTTCAAATAATACGCCTGCCGCCTCGACCGGCAGCAGGCAATATAGTACAAATTATGCTTCAACAGCGATCGCACATCTCTCGCAGAGAGTGGGGTGATCATGGTTTGTGCCGACGTACTTGGAGTAGCACCAGCAGCGCTCGCACTTATCGCCGTCAGCCTTAGCTACTTCAAATACAGTCTCAGCACCGGACTTCTCAACCTCAACGCCTGATACGATGAGGATATCCTTGAGGTGGTCAGCGAGTGCCATATATCTGTCGTAATCAGCGTCGCTGCTTCTGATGATTATCTTAGCCTCAAGCGACTTGCCGATAGTCTTGGCATTTCTTGCCTCTTCGAGCACCTTGTTTACAGCCTCTCTTGTGCCGTAGATGAAGTCCCACTTGTCAACGTACTCAGCGCTGAACTCGATACCCGACTTCTCAGGCATCTGATTGAGGAAAACGCTCTCTGTATCGTCGTTTGCAGAGTGCGGCATAAACTGCCAGATCTCCTCAGCAGTGAACGAGATGATAGGTGCAGCGAGTCTTGCAACGGCGCTCAGGATACGGTACATAGCGGTCTGAGCGGCACGTCTGATGACTGAGTCCTCCTTCTCGCAGTAGAGTCTGTCCTTGATGATGTCGAGGTAGAAGTTTGACATATCAATTACGCAGAAGTTATGGATAGCGTGAAATGCGATATGGAAATCAAATGCCTCGTAGCCCTCCTTGACCTTGTCAATAAGAGTGTCGAGACGCATAAGCGCCCATTTATCGAGCTCGGTGAGCTGATCGTCGGATACGCAGTCCTTATCAGGATCAAAGCCCTTGCCGTTGCCGAGGTTTCCGAGAATGAAACGAGCTGTGTTTCTGATCTTCTTGTAGGCGTCGGAAAGCTGGCTGAGGATAGGCTTGGAGATACGGATATCGCTGTGGTAATCGGAAGAAGCTACCCACAGACGGAGAATATCTGCGCCGTACTGGTCTGTGATCTCGCTCGGATCAATACCGTTTCCGAGGGACTTGTGCATAGCCTTGCCCTCGCCGTCAACTACCCAGCCGTGTGTGCAGACTGCCTTATAGGGGGCAGTACCCTTGTATACTACTGATGTAAGGAGCGATGACTGGAACCAGCCTCTGTACTGGTCTGCACCCTCAAGATAGAGGTCAGCCGGCCATGAAAGGCTCGGGAAGTCCTTGCCGTCCATTACTGATGTATGCGAAACGCCGCTGTCGAACCAAACGTCCATTATGTCGTATTCCTTGGTGAACTCACCGCAGCCGCACTCACACTTTACGCTTGACGGAATGAACTCGGAGGGATCCTTTGTCCACCATGCGTCGCTGCCCTCCTTGCGGAAGAGATCAGCGATAGCCTTGATAGTCTCGTCAGTGCAGATCGGCTTGCCGCAGTCCTTGCAGTAAACGACAGGTATCGGAACGCCCCATGTTCTCTGACGGGAGATACACCAGTCGCTTCTGTCGCGGACCATACCCTTGATACGGTCCTCGCCCCAGTCGGGGATCCACTTTACGGACTCGATAGCCTTGATAGCCTCGTCCTTGAAGCCGTTTACCGAGCAGAACCACTGCTCTGTTGCTCTGTATATTATAGGGCTGTTGCATCTCCAGCAGTGGGGATACTGGTGAACGATCTTCTGTGTAGCGAGCATAGCTCCTACCTCAGTGAGCTTTGCAGCGATAGCCTTGTTCGCCTGATCTGTGTCCATGCCCTCGAATTCGCCTGCTTCAGCGGTCTGCTTACCCTTGGAGTCAACGCATACGATGATACCGATGTCGTCGTACTTCTTGCAGACCTCAAAGTCCTCCACACCGTAGCCGGGAGCTGTATGAACGCAGCCTGTACCGCTTTCGAGAGTAACGTGGTCGCCTACGATGATAGGTGACGGACGGTCGTAGAGGGGGTGCTTTGTCTTCATACCCTCGAGCTCTGCACC
>CACXEJ010000100.1 GCA_902766595.1 Ruminococcus flavefaciens
AAAGCAGCGTAACAATCAAAACTGGAAATTATGTTCGCTTTAAAAACAGTCCTCGGTCGCAGGTTCGAGTCCCGTCACAAGCTCCAGGCGGGGAGCCCCCGCTGGCAATTTCGCGCCTCACTTTTTAGTGGGGCGTTAATTTTATATCCGCGTTCGAGGGCGATGAGTTTATCATTTATTGTCCGGAGCACATATTGTTTTTTTATAGCGGACGTGATATAATGTATTCAGAAGCGGTTTTGGGTGCACTCGGAAATTTGGCTATAAACAGCCAATGCAACGGAGGTTAACACGATTGTTAACGCCCGTTGACGGATTTCCAAGCGCAGTTGGTAGACCTCCGGGAGCAGAAATGGTACTATGAATTCATCAGGAAAAAACTATCGTCAAACGATAGAAGGAGGAATTCATTTATGAAAGGTATCATTAAAAATCTGAGCCCATTCAACAACAAGACCGATATGTCGGCTGCAATGCTATTAGTAAAAAAACTGCTTGCGTTCTTTTTGTGCTACTGGGCAGGCTTGCTAATTGCGGAGGGAGTTGTCATAGGCGTTATGTTCGCCTGCGGAAAGAACTTTATGCAGGGTGAAATGTTCAGCGATACTGTTATGGATCTGCTCAAATACTATGGTATGATCGTTGTTCTTTGGGTAAGCGTCCTTTACTGGAAGCTGACAGAGAAGAGGAAACTCTCCGAAATGGGCGTGACAAAACACATAGGCGGCTGGTTCGTTGGTGCTCTTATAGGTGTAGGACTGCTGACCGTCTGCGCTGCGGCGATCATGCTCACCGGCAGTATCAGATTTGAAGGACTATCAAAAGGAACAAGCACTGCAACACTTGCGCTTATGTTAGGCGGATTTATCATTCAGGGAGCCACCGAGGAATTCCTTTGCAGAGGGCTCGTTCTCTGCTCGCTCAGGGACAGAGTTCCTCTTCCTGCTGCAATAGCAGCAAGCACTCTCGCATTCGTTTATCCGCACTGGAGCACGCTCCGCGACTCTGAGCCGAAGTACATCTTCTCAGGCGTGCTCTGTCTTGCCGTTATTTCGTGCGTATTCTCGTTCCTTACGCTCCGTACCG
This sequence comes from Ruminococcus flavefaciens, assembly GCA_902766595.1. GTDB lineage: Bacteria > Bacillota > Clostridia > Oscillospirales > Ruminococcaceae > Ruminococcus > Ruminococcus flavefaciens_U. Next base: position 1,087 of record CACXEJ010000100.1, read on the forward strand.
GAAGCATATGGGCAGCCTGCGGACTTCACTCGATATGGAATTTCTGCCTCTGCTGCGTCCTTGGACTCAATCTCAGCGGCAGCGAGGGAGCTTCAGCAGCGTTCATTGATATGAGAAGCGTCGGCGAAAATCTTCTAAACGGCGGTGCATACGGCATTGAAGCAAGCATAATTTCAGATATTATCATAGCTGTATTTGCAGCTGTGACCGGATATATGGCACTTTGCAAAAACAAAGAGGAGGCATAGTTATGGAATTTAACAATAAACTTTATGAGCTTCGCAAGCAGAAAGGCTTATCTCAGGAGGAACTTGCAAACCGCCTGAACGTTTCAAGGCAGACCGTTTCAAAGTGGGAGGTGGGCGACTCCACGCCGGATATGGAGAAGCTGATCGCTATGAGCGATCTTTTCGGAATATCGCTGGACGAGCTGATACTGAACAAAGCTCCCGAACCTGCACCCTCAGCCCAAGCCCCTGCCAAAGCTGATCTCTATACCGATATAAAGGAGCACGTCCTGACTGACGAAAACAAGAAAAAAGTCAAAAAAGGCACAAAGATAGCACTTATCATCTTAGGAGTGATCCTTGCAGTTGACGCAGTGTCATTCGCTGTATATGTAGCTCTGAACGGTTTCCCAAAATAAACGCGCAAGCCGCTTTCCTTACCGGAAAGCGGCTCTTGTTACTTTTTGATGTCTATGATGACGGCGTAATAGTAATTGCTGTGACCGGGACCGGTGCCGTTAGTTGCTTTTGAGATAGCGAAAACGGGGTAAGTGTTGCTTCTGAGAGCGCTTCCGAATTCAGGGGCAGCCCACAGAGAACTGAAAGTCTCCGATGTATCGAGCTCGAACTTGCTCATAAGAGCGAGCGGACTGTAAGTCCAGCTTTTGTATTTAGCGGACTTATTCAGGAAAATGCCGTCGAGGAAGCTCTTTACCGTTGTTTCATTAGGTCTGAGCTCGTCACTCCAGAGCTGGAGCATATCCTTTGCACGGATATTTGTGACATTTTCGAGAACGTCCTGACTTGTGGCTATCTTGCTGAGGTGTACAGACGTTCTCTTATCGTTTATAGCCTTCAGAACGGCGATATTGAATTTCCATTCCTCGGTATTGTCCTTGGTTCCGAGCTTGTTTCCGACCTTGATGCCGGCTTTTGCACACTGTCCCTTGAACTCTGCACTGAACAGAAAGCCGTTTGTGACGAATTCACGGGTATTGGTGTAGTTGAGCTTTGAAGTCCAGGTGTTCAGACCTGTCTTATCGGGACCTCTGCCGAGGATAGTGCGGTAGAGCATATCAACGAATTCGGCATTTGAAACGTGCTTGCCCTTGTACTCCTTGCTGAATATGAAGCCCTGAACGATACCGGAACCGGTCTTTCCGCCTTTTATGCTCTTGCACCAGTTTTCGATACCGGTCGCATCGGGAGTTCTGCCGAGGCAGTTCTTGTAGAGGCGATAAACGAAATACGTTCTCTCATAGTTTTCGTCACGGGCGTACATAAGGTTTATATTTCCGGGCTTTATGCCGTAGGCGGCACAGAGCGACTTGAATTCGTTGCTTCCGAGAATTCCCTTGCATACCGCCTGAATACTCATACCTATCTCGAAGCGGTTGCCCCAGAGCTTTGTGCCGGCAGCGTCGGGAGCTCGGTCGAGCATAGCCTTGTAGCAGTCCCTGAGCATATCGGAATTGCTCTTTTTCTTGCCCTTATACTCATCTGAGAAGAAGAAGCCGGTAATAATATCCGAAGCAGAAGCAGTCTTGTTATTCAGTCTGGTCGTCCATGTTTTGAGTCCCTTCTCATCGGGATCACGATCGAGAACGATGTTGTACATTCTCGTAACGAAGCCCTTTGTGTTCTTGGGGTACTTTACATTGTCGTACTTGCCTGCGCCTACGTTTACAGCGGAAGATATACCGCTGACAGCCGGCTCATAGCTCGCAGCCGTGCAGTTGAACGCTGACAGCCAGCCCGCAGCGATCACCGCAGACGACAATATGCTCAATACTCTTGCTTTCTTCATTGACAGTCCTCCAGTCCGGGAACAAAGAACGCCTTTCCGGCTAATATCCCATACTTCCTGTAAAATCACTCTCTTAATATACCACTTTTTCAGCTCTATGTCAACTTTCCGGAGCAAAAGCCATTATTTTCTGCTTTGTAATATGTGTATACTATCTCACTTTTTCTTTGTCAGATTTAACAAATAGGCTTGCGTTTCGTTGACTTTGTACAAATTAAATGTTATAATGGTTATGAATATATATTAATGGAGGGAATTCCCAATGAAAAAGTTATTATCATTTATCACAGCATTAGGCATAGTATGCGCTGCCGCTCCATATACGGCGATCACCAGCACTCCTGACAGCTTTGAAGCCGCTGCTGCTGATCCCGTTGAGGGCGAGGACGTCCTCATAGCGGTCGTTGATGCCGAAACTATGGATTATATCCCCGGTGTTACCGTTGAGATATACCTCGATAACTACAAGACCGATACCGTAGTTACGGAGGCTTCACCTGTTATATACCACCACGGCGGTCACAGCGGCACTATCTCAATAGTATCAATGCCTGCCGGCTACACCTATGCCGAGGGCTTTACAAAGGAACGTGCATTTATGGAGGACTCCGAGTCGGCTGTGCTCTGGCTGGAAATTGACGGCAGCTATGTTCCGGAGACAACAGAGTCAGTGGTCACTACCGGTGCTCCGGAAACTACCACGACCTCTTCTGCAACAACTTCGATCATAACAACATCAGCCACAGCTTCTTCGACCTCCAGCACCACTGTGACAACTCCGGTGGAGCTGCCCGAGGAAGTAACAAAGGGCGATATTACTTATGCCCTGTCTGAAAAATATGCTTCTGTTCTGAAATGCAGCGATACTGCTTCCGGACACATCTCTATCCTCACATCGGTCAACTACAAGCCGGTCGAATACATTATGAGCAATGCCTTCAAGAGGTCAGAGATAAGCTCTGTAACTATCCCGAATACGGTAAAGGGCATATTCACTTATGCCTTCAACGGCTGCAGCAGGCTGACTACCGTGACTGTCCCTGCCTCTGTAAAGTCAATAGAAAAAGGCGCATTTCAGGACTGTTTCGGTCTCAAGAGCATATTTATCCTCAATCCCTCCTGCGAGATAGACGACAGCCCCTACACTATCAACAATGACAGGGTAGACGGCACCGGCGACAAGCCCGATGCCCGCTATACCGGCATAATCTACGGCTACAAGGACTCCACAGCTCAGGCTTATGCCGAAAAGAACGGCTGCAAATTCGTTGCTTTAGACGGCGAGGACAGTGCAAAGGCGGACGTATTCGTTTCTATCGCCGACGACAAAAAGACTCTCCAGACAGCTTACGAGAAGGTCACCGCTTACGATATAAACGCTGACGGCATCGTATCAGTTGACGAAGCCCTTTACTCTGCTCACGATAAGTTCTACGAGGGCGGTGCATCAGCAGGTTACAGGTCTGTTATCAGCACCTTCGGCAACACCCTCCAGAAACTCTGGGGCATCGAGAACGGCGGCGCTTTCGGATATACCGTAAACAGCAAATTCTCCAATTCGCTCGATGACGAGGTCCAAAGCGGCGACAGCGTTTACGCCTTTGTATACAGCGACCTGTCCACTTTCAGCGACTCATATACAAAATTCGGCAGCTATACAGTCAGCTCAGATGCCGGCGAGCCTATCGCTCTCACTCTCAGCAGAAGCGTTTACGACAGCGACTACAAGCAGCAGTTCAAGCCTCTCGACGAAGCTGTTATAACAGTTGACGGCAAGCCCACAGAGTATACCACCGACGAAAAAGGACAGGTCAGCATCCTTATCAATGAAGCCGGCAAGCACGTTATCAGCGCGGTCTCCGAGAAATACAACATTGTTCCTCCTGTCTGCATCGCTGAGATCAAGGGTACGGCTACCGAAAGACCTGAGCCCACTCTCAAGGGTGACGCAAATCTCGACGATCAGGTCAACATCGCGGACGCAGTTCTCGTTATGCAGGTATCTACCAACCCCGACAAATATGCAAGAGGCAAGACCGATCTCAGCATAACGCTTCAGGGCGAGGTAAATGCAGATGTTGACGGCAGCGCTGGTCTGAGCAACAGTGACGCTCTCCTTATACAGAAGTTCAAGCTCGGACTGATCGAAAAATTCTGATATTCCCTCATTATAATAAAGGGATGAGTTAAATTGAAAAAAAACAGCACTAAAAAGGATATTGTCCGTTTTGCAGCAATAATACTCTTCTGTATTTTCCTCAATTGCTGCGGCAGACAATTTGCAAGTCATTTTTATCTTCCGGGCTGGTTCGACTCATACGGCACATTCATTGCCGCATATGCCCTCGGACCTGTTCCCGGAGCAGTAACCGGTATGATAAGCAACCTCATATTCGGCTGCCGTGACCTTAAATCGGCAGCCTACCTGATAGTCAGCCTGTACATCGGACTCGAGGTCGGCAGACTTTCACGGAAAGGCTACTTTGAGACGCTCTTCAACACTATGACGGTCGCCGGAGCAATCGCTTCGGGCTGCGTTGTACTTTCCTCCATTCTCAACGCTTTCCTGTACAACGGCACGACCAACAATGTCTGGGGCGACGGTGTTATGGACTACCTCCGCGAAAACGGAGTTCCGAGAGTCATTGCCGGCATTATAGGCGAATTCTACATAGAATTTCCGGACAAGCTGCTCACATCGCTCACGATATTCATACTTATCAGGATCTCGCGCTCCTCCGGCGGCGATGCAAAAAAGAAGCTCGCCAAGGATACGGCGGCTGTCTCAGCGTTCCTGATGTTCTTTGCACAGCTCGCTCCGGTGAGCTTCCGCGCGGACGCTGCCGGCAAGGACGAAAGCAGCGGCTCTTCGCACATATCCTATATCCAGACGATCTACGACGGCAGCAACGGTCTGCTCTGCGGTCACGCAAACGCTGTTGCACAGACGAAAAACGGTATCATCTGGATCGGTACCTATGCCGGTCTCTACCGCTACAACGGCAGCGAATTCGTCCATATGTCATATATCGACGGCGTAAAGAACGTAAACTGCCTCTTTGTTGACGATCTTGACAGATTATGGATAGGCACCAACGACAACGGCGTAGCAGTTATGGACGATGAGGTCATCATAAACAGCATCACCTCAGAGAACGGGCTCCCGTCAGACACGATAAAGGCAATAACGCAGAGCTCTGACGGCCTTTACTATATCGGTACGGCAAGCGGTATTGTTTCACTGAAAGGCGGCAGGGATACGACTGTCGATCAGAGTATAAGTGAGATAGACTACACAAGCAAGCTCACCGCGGACAAGCTCGGAAACGTTGCCGCGATAGATTCGGCAGGCACACTTTTTATCCTCAAGGACGGCAAAGTCGTTGCGACGCTTGATAAGAGCTTCAACCGCTCGAAGATGTCCTGCTGCAACTTCGCCGATGACAACACGCTCTTTGTAGGAACTGCCGACGGACTCGTCAGCGAATACTCCCTCGACGGCGATAAGCTGGAGAATATCCGCAATACCCATTGCAGCGAAGCCTCAAAGATAAACAACATCTATCCCGATGAAGAGCGCGGCACTGTATGGCTCTGCGCCGACTACGGCGTAGGATACATCTCCCCCTCGCACGAATTCACTATGCAGGAGACCGGCAAATTCGACCATTCGATAGAAAATATGCTGACCGACTATCAGGGCAACCTCTGGTTCGCGTCATCGAGACTCGGTCTGCTGAAGCTCTCGCACTCGTCAGTTTCCGACATCTATTACGATGCCGCTATCAGTCCTGAGATAGTTAATACTACCGCTTTGTTCAACGGTCTGCTCTATGTGGGTACTGACGACGGTCTCACGATCATCGACACATCTGCTCACAAGCAGATAGAGAACAAGCTGACCGAGCACTTCAAGGGCGACCGTATCAGATGCCTTATGACAGACAGGGAAGGTCTGATGTGGATATGCAGCTACGGCTCGGGACTTGTTTCCGTTGACAAAAACGGCGAGCTGAATTCCTACTCGAACAGCTTCGGTCAGATAGGCAACCGCGTAAGAGTATGCCTTGAGATGTCCGACGGCACGATAGTTTCGACCTGTACCAACGGAATAATCTTCATCAAGAACGACAGACCTTCAGCGAGTATTGATTACAGCGATGAATTCGGTCACGCTCAGATACTCTGTATGCTCGAGGACGATGACGGTACGCTCTACGCCGGTTCAGACGGAAACGGCATAGCTGTTATAAAGGACGGCAAGGTCACCGGCAGACTTACACGCAAGGACGGTCTTGCCTCGGATACGGTGCTGAGAATGGTCAAGGATCCCGAGGACGGAGGAATATTCATCGTAACTTCCAACAGCATATGCTATATGAAGGACGGCAGTATCAGGACTCTTGACAATTTCCCGTATACCAACAATTACGATGTGATACTTGATGACGACGGAGAGGTGTTCATTACCGGAAGCGCCGGAGTCTACGTTGTTGACAAGAAGGAACTCCTCAACGGCGCGGATCTCCAGTATCGTCTCCTTAATAAGGGCATCGGTCTCGACTGTACTCTCACGGCAAATGCGTGGAATGCAGTCTCAGACACCAAGGATCTGTATCTCTCGGCTGCAAAGGGAGTTTTCAGCTTCAACCTCGACAACTATCTGCTTGCTCAGGACAACTTCAACGTTATCCTCAACACCGTAAAGATCGACGACGAATATCAGCAGCTCAAGCAGAATTCCGAGCTGGTAGTTGACCGCGGAGCTACTAAGATCGACTTTATCCCCGAGATAATCAACTACACCCACTATGATCCGAAGATCGCCTATTGTCTTGACGGCTTCGATGACAGCTGGACTTCGACAAATCTCAAGGATCTCCGCTACATAACCTACACCAACCTCAAGCCGGGCAATTATGTCCTCAGGATAGAGGTCCGTGACGACAACGACCAGAAGATAAAGAGCTTCTCCTACGCATTTGAAAAGGAAATGGCTATATATGACCATTTCTGGTTCAGGTACTATATGATAGGCGTAGCGGCGATATTCATAGGCTGGCTGACGTGGTACATTACAAGGACGCAGATACAGCGCACCCTTCAGCTCCAGCAGACCAAGCTCGCACTCGCGCTCCAGCAGGTACAGATGGGCAACGAGACCATTCTCGCTATTGCCAAGACCGTCGATGCAAAGGATCTCCGCACGAGCAAACACTCGCAGAGAGTTTCGGAGTATTCGGCGCTCATCGCCAAGGAGTACGGATTTACCGAGGACGAGCAGGAGAATATCCGGAAAGCAGCTCTGCTCCACGACATCGGCAAGATAGGCATACCCGACTCGGTGCTCAACAAGCCCGGAAGGCTTACCGATGAGGAATACGCCATTATGAAAACTCACGTTACCCGCGGCGCGGAGATACTCAAGGACTTCACTCTCATCGACCACGTTGTAGAGGGCGCAAGATACCACCACGAGCGCTATGACGGCAACGGCTACCCGGACAAGCTCAAGGGCGAGGAGATACCGCTCTACGGCAGGATAATCTCTATCGCTGACGCTTTCGACGCTATGACCGCAAACCGTGTTTACCGCAAGCGGCAGGACTTCGACTACGTTATGAGCGAGCTCCACAAGGGCAGAGGAACGCAGTTTGATCCGGATCTTCTCGATATTTTCCTGAAAATAATCGATGACAAGAAGATAGACATCGACGCGCTTTACAGTCCCAACGCTCAGCCGGGCGAGAACTGCTCCGGCGCACCCGATAAATAAACCGCAAAGGACTCCCCCGGGAGTCCTTTTTGTGCGCAGATATTTAATTAATAAAATAAATATTCATTTTTGCTTGCAAAATATATTATAATGTGGTACAATGTTAAAGTATATTAAAATAGGGGAGTATGGCGTTTCAGACCTTTCCCCGGTAAAAGCAAGGAGGAAATAAATTGGCTAAGTCAAACTCTTCAGCTGCCGCAAAAAAGCGCACCGGCACGGCGAACGGCAGAACGAAGTATAACAGCTCAAAGCCACGCAGCTCAGCCCATATCAGACCGGGCGGAAAAGCTGCGGAGAACATATCAGCCTTCAGAAGTCAGAAATTCAGCCTGCTATTCTGTTTTGCAGCCTTTCTGATACCGTTTCTGCTCACGCTGATAGCTTACGCAGGATTTGACGTTTACCCGTTCGGCAAGCGCTCGGTCCTCACACTCGACCTCAACGGTCAGTACATCTACTACTTCGAGGGCATACGCAACGCCTTCCGCGGTGACGGCAGCATCTTCTACAACTGGAGCCGTAACCTTTCCGGCGGATTTATGGGTGTCGTCGGCTACTATCTTGCGAGTCCGTTCACACTGATACCCATTCTTATGCCGCGAGAGTATATCCTTGAGGCGATAATGCTTATGCAGATGTGCAAGGTTGGAGCCTGCGGCTTCACTTTCTGCATCTACGCGCAGAAGTCCAAGAAGCTCCCCGGCGGACCTGCACTCATATTCTCGATAATGTACGCGATGATGGCATTCGTAGTTATACAGCTCATAGATCCTATGTGGATCGACGGACCTATCCTGCTGCCGCTCGTCATACTCGGCATCGAGCACCTCATTGATGACGGCAGAAAGCTCGGCTATATCCTGCCGACAGCTCTTCTCTTCATCGCAAACTTCTACATCGGCTTTATGATAGCAATATTCATCGCTATCTACTTCACTTACTACATCTTCTTCGGTACGGAGAGAAAGTTCAAGGGCATCAAGGATTACGGAAAAACGATCGGGGTAATGGCTGGCTCGACGGTGGTAGTCCTGATGCTGAGCGCGATAATGATACTGCCGGTATACAACGCGCTGAAGCTCGGTAAATTCGACTTTACAGATCCTGTCTACAACTGGCACCAGCATCTCTTCAAGCTCCCCGAGCTCATACCCACGCTCCTCCCGAACCAGTATTACTCCGTAAACGTTGATACAGGCACGAAGCTCTACGGACGTCCGGAGATATACTGCGGAGTGCTCACAGTAGTGCTCGCGCCGCTCTACTTCTCCAATAAGAACATCAAGTGGAACAAGAAGCTCGGCTACGGACTGCTCGTATTCGCTATGATAATGAGTATGTACGTCAAGCCCCTCAATATGTACTGGCACGGCGGTCAGGATCCTAACTGGCTCCCTTACAGATACTCGTTCCTGCTCTCATTCATACTCGTATCAATGGCGGCAGAGGTGTTTGCAAACCTCGACGGTCTCAGACTCAACCGCGACAGTGTGCTCCACGACTTTGGCAAACACGCTAATGAAGTCGTATACGGCGGCGGAGTTTTCTCTGTAATAGCAATACTCATACTGAGCTTTATGGCTGTTTCCTCCAAGTATGACTACACCAGCGAAAAGCTCAAGGGCTACAAGTACCCTGCAAAGGGCTTGTACTACAAGGCAAAGATGAACTTCGGTTCTGACTACTGGACGGAGATATGGCTCGGAACGCTCGGCTTCGGACTTCTTCTCGCAGCTATCTATACTGTACTCGTATTCACTTACAGCTCGACAAAGAAGAAGAACCTCCGCTCTGTACTCCTCGTTGTGACAGCCTGCCTCGTATCGTTTGAGGGCGGCTATAACTGCTACGACTCGTTCAGGAAGATATACAAGGAAGTCGGCAACAGCTGCCACAAATCCTACGCTGAGATCACCAGCGCTCCGGACGACATCGTTGCGAAGCTCGAAGATTACGACGGAGGCTTCTACCGTGCAGAAAAGACCTTCAACCGTATGGTAAACGACGATATGGCTTATGGTCTGAGAGGTATAACCCACTCCAGCTCGGTAATGAACACAAAGGCTCTTCAGGCTATCGAGCACCTCGGATACTTTACTCAGAGCTACGAGTCCAAGTATGAGGGCTGCAACCCCGTCGCAGACTCACTGCTGGGCATAAAGTACGTTATCAACTCACCTGAAAGACAGTCCAAGGAAAAGCGTATGCTCGATGCGACCTACAAAAAGGTCCTCGAGAATATCCCGTATGACCACTATGACGATCCCAAGCGTGAGGTCATAACAGACACGGTCGATATTTACGAAAACCCCAACGCGCTCGCTATCGGCTGGATGGCTGACAAGTCTATCCTCGATATGGAGCTTATGGACGAAAAGAACCCCTTCAACAACCTTAACAATATGCTTTCCCGTATGACGGGCAACACAGGCAAGGAATACTACACAGCTATCCCCTATGAGGTCCAGTACGACGAGAATCAGATCAAGTACCACGAGTATAAGCATACAAACGGCGTTATCCACGACTGCTGGGAGTCCTACCCGACTTCAACAGACGCAGTTGTAAATGTTCGTATGACAGTTCCCAAGGACGGCGATGTGTATATGCACCTCACCTCGTTCCTCAAGAAGACCTGTAACGTATGGGTGGGTATCAAGAACTCCGAGGGCAAGTACACGGGTACTTCCTCCGATAACTACGACAGCGCCGGAAAGTATTTCGAGACCAACTCGGCACCTATCGTTCGTCTCGGTCCGTTCACAAAGGGACAGGAGATCGAAGTCCGCTTCACTATCCCGCCTACGGACGGCAAGTACACCGGTTCTAACGAGTACCTTATGGTAAGAAAGGACGCAGGCTTCCAGTTCTGCAACCTCGACACAGATGAATTCGTCAAGGATATCAACACACTCAAGTCCGGTCAGTGGGAAATTGATATGGACAAGACCAATGACCGTCACCTCGAGGGTACTGTAAACGTTAAACCCGGACAGGTATTCGTAACTTCTATCCCCTACGAGCCCGGCTGGACAGTCGAGATCGACGGCAAGAAGGTCAAGAACCTTGTAAAGTACGAGGGCGAAGGCAAAAATCAGCACCTCGTCAACAAGGACGGTACAGAAGGTCAGATAGCTATCACAGATGCTTTCATCGGTATCAGAATGGACGACATCTCTGCCGGTGAGCACACTATCACTATGACCTATACTCCGCCCGGATTTAAGACCGGCGTAGTTACTCTGATACTCGGTGTCATCGCCTGCGTACTCATCTACATTTACGACAGACGCAATAACGAAGTCGTAAAGGCAAAGATAGCCGCTAAAAAGGCTAAGAAGTCCGATGAGACAAGCTCTGAAACAGTTGACGATACAGCTGAGATCGCTGAGGCAGAGGCTGAAGCTGAAAGTGAGCCCGAAGAGGACTCCAAGCCTAAGAGTGAAACTTCCAGCATAGTCGATGAGATACTCGGTGAAGCTGAGAAGAAACGAGCTGCTGAATTACCCAATAATACCAGAAGCAAGAAAAAGAAAAAGCAGTAACAGGTAAAATAAGACCCGGAAGCGTAATGCTTCCGGGTCTTGTTGCGTTATGTATGATTTGATTTCAGCGGGACGTCGAGGACGCCGTCCCCTACATTCTTTTACGTTACAATTCTAAATAAAAAGGGCGGAATATCCGCCCTTTTTATTATTCTTTAACGTAAGCCGCTGTTATCTCGGCGATATAGGCTCTGTGGTAGGGCTGAGGTCCGAAGAACTGCTCCGGTATACCGTCGTCGGTAAGGAAGCCCTCCTCCTTCAGGTCGTAGCTGTACAGCTTGCGGCAGACAAACACCATATCTGCCTCCTCAAACGACATACCGCTTCCCATTTCGGTGGGAGTAAGACCGGTCTCCTTGACCTTGTCGCAGTCTCTTCCGGAATGTGCTCCGCAGAAAGAGAGAGCCTTGCGGTACTCCTCCTTGAAGAAGGAAGCTGTGAAATACTCGTTCTCCTCGACAAAGCCGTATGTATAGCGGTTAGGACGGATATAGCAGGTAAGCACGTTCTTGTTCCAGAGAACGCCCATCTGTCCCCACGAAGCCGTCATAGTGTTGAATTTCTCCTTGCTGCCGGCAGTGAGCAGCATCCACTCCTTGCCTATCTTTGTGAACGGATCAAAGCAGAGCTGTGAAAGATCGATTTTTTTGAATGACATAATAAGTCCTCCTTTTCAATGGCTGTAATGTTATAGTGAACGCCAAAAGTTTTTTGTCGTTGGCTATATTTTATGACCGGACTGCCGCTTATATCCGTCCTCTGCCGTGTTTCAGACCTTTCTGAGGGCAGCCTTGTAGCGCAGCCGGAGCTTATCAGTTATAAGTGCGATGAATTCAGAATTGGTGGGTTTACCCTTGCCGGTATCAACGGTATAGCCGAAGAAAGCGTTGAGGGTATCGACGTTTCCGCGGTCCCACGCTATCTCTATTGCGTGACGGATAGCTCTTTCCACTCTTGAAGAAGTAGTCTCGTAAATACCTGCGACAGTGGGATAGAGCAGCTTTGTAACGCTGTCGAGGAGAGTCTTGTCCTCGATAGAATAGAGAATAGCCGTTCTGAGGTAGTGGTAGCCCTTGATATGCGCCGGGACTCCGAGCTGGTGTATAATATCCGTGACCACTATCTCCATATCGTCGCTGAGACTGTTTGCCCTGTCTCCGAGGGCTGAGCTGATAGCACTGCAAAGGTCGTCGATGCCGCAGGGCTTCAGCAGGAATTTTGCCGCGCCGTTGTCCATTACCTGTCTTTCGATGAATTCGTTGTCATACTGCGATGTCACGATGAATACCGGGAATTTCACCGCGAGCTCCCTGACTCTTTTCATAAGGGATACCACATCGCCGTTCTGTGCATTCAGGTCGAGCACCGCAACGTCCGGCGTATCGTTCCTGATAGCTTCGAGTATCACAGAGCAGTCTCTGCGCCGGGTATAGGCATACATTCCCTTTTCCCTGAGCTTGTTTGCGATGCTTACTGCTTCTGCTGAATCGTCTCCGATAAGTACCTTGACTTTGTTGTTCATTTGAATTTTGACCTCCCTGTGTTCTTCACCGCTGAGCGGTGTCCGTTAAATATGATATCACAGGAGGATACAGGTGTGCAACGGTTTATTTTGTAAGTTTTTGTGTTTTTTGACCGGGAAATGTTAGAATTGCAGAGTAAGCCGGTTATCAGCCGGAATGACCGCGTCCCTTGGTGAGTATCCCGTCAACTATATTCCTGACTTTTGTTCCGGGAGGGAACATTTTGTCGGCGAGCTTTGAAACAGCGTTCTTATCGCTGTGCTTCTCGGAAAATGGCACTATTTCGGGTTCCTTGACAGAGCGGCTCCATTTTTTCATAGTATCTGCTGAAAGATGTCCGGCAAGTAATTCCCTGTCGGCAGCGCACAGACATTTCTCGGCAAATTCCAGCGGCAGCTGACAGCCGTCTGTTCCGAAAATATCCTCTATATCGCCGAAATGTGCGCGGAACATATCCAGAAAATCATCACGTCCGGCAGCTATCTCCGCCACCTTCTCCATTGCTCCGACTATTTCCGCCTGTCTGTTGGTCGAAAACTGGTAGTTCTTCATCAGGCTGAGCGGACCGAGTATGAGGAAGCCCAACATATAGCGGTCTCCGCAGAGATCGCTGAGCGGCTGCTTGTTCTGCGGGGTATCGAAGCCGTAGGCGGCATAGAGCCCGAAAACGCTCCTGAGAACGAAGTATCGCCTGTCATCGAAGCTGAAAAGATCCTTTTCGACCGCATAGCCGCGTATTCTTCCGGATTTCGCCATAAGACTGAACGGCGGCGACATAAGCAGTGCCTTCGAGCCCTTGACTATCGGCAGCTCTATGTCAAAAGCCACATCTCCCCCGATATGGAGCAGCTTTCCGGCAGAAACGCCGGCTGTTTTCAGCGCTTCGGCATAGTAGCTCTCGCCGGTCGCGTTCTTTATCTCAGAGATGACCACGAGCCCGTCATACGAGCCGTAGCCGCAGTTTTCAAGGATATTCCTGATAGTCTGAGCCGGGTAGACGTTCTCGGCGGTTATCACGACACGCTTTTTGCGGTTCTTAGCCTCGCGGAAGAGAACCTTGCCGAATTCGCGCGGAAAAGCGTACTTCTCCAGCAGAGCGCACTCCCTTGCCATAAGCTCGTTTGCCTGTTCTTCGGAGATCTCTGCCATTTTCGCAAGGATACTGTAAATGTATTTCAGATCGACTCTTGCGGCTATCTCGCGCTTTTTCAGGGCAGCCTCGCCGGCTTTTGTCCTGAGAGCCGGAAATTCTGAGCCGTCCCTGCCGCAGAGCTCCGCGTAGTCGCCCTCCATAAGAAAATAGAGGTCGCTTATATCAGAAAAGGGCGTTATCACGAGGATATTGTCCATTTTGAAGCTGACTGCGCGGTACTTGTCATTTTTTACCTCGCTGAGCAGCTTGTCGGCGAGCTCACGCTGAGCTTCCGAGAGCGGACGCCTCGGTTTATAGTCCATACTGAGCATGATCACTCCTTTGTGGCAGCGGTTGCGGTCTGCGAAGTCTCTGCCGCAGCAGAGGAAGTTTCAGCGGCTGTTGCAGGCGGAGCCGTTGTCTCCGGAGCAGTGCTGCTCGTTGTTTCGGCAGCGGTCTCGGTTTCAGATGAAGCTCCGGTCGTATCTTCGGCAGTATCTCCGGTGTTCTCCTCAGAAGCCGCGGTGGTCTCGGGCGGCTTGTAGCCTGTGAGTTCCCTGTATTCGTCGAGAGTGAGCGCACCCTCGGAGTTATAGAGCCTTATGAGAGACTTCTTTCCGGTGTATTTATCGGAATATTCGCCCTGTTCGTTCTCGATGTACTCTCCCGACCACAGTGCGAAGAACGACCATACCGACTTGTCGCGGAATGAGCTGTCAGCATCTGGAACGCTTCCGCATTCACTGAGCGCGATGAGCTTGTTCTTGCCGGCTATCTTCTGGAGACCGCCGAATTTCTCGTAAAAACGGTCGCCGTAGTCTCTTTCGCCGTCCACATAGAAGTCAACGGCAGCTATATCGAAGGTCTTGCGGTCAACGAGAGTGCTCTGGCTCTGACCGTTCCATATCCATATGAGGTTATCGAGCTCGAAGTATGTGGTAAGGCGGTCGTAGAGGAGCTGCCAGAGCCATTTATAGGCATCGCTGCCGCTCTTGCCCCACCAGTACCAGTCGCCGGAGCCTTCCGGGAGAGGTCTCCACAGCACGGGAACGCCCTTGTTCTTGAGGGAGGTGAGCTGTCCTGCCATATTGTCGATGTCGAGGATAAGGCTGTAGGTCTGCTCGGAGATCTTTCCCTCGCCGTACAGACCGCGTATCTCCTCCTGCGTGAGAAGTGCTATCTTCTCGCCGGTAACTGCCTTCGAGAGGTCAAAATCGCTCTCCGCGGAGTAGATCGAGCTCTTCTTTGAAGGGCTTGTCCAGTACCACGTTACGCCGGAAATACCGCCGTTTCTGTACCAGTCGGCAGCGGCGTCCACCAGCTTGAAGCTCTCATCGAACGAGCCCTTGGGCACATAGAAATTCGAGAAGCGTATGACCGGATACTTGCCGGTCTCGGTATAAATGAGGTCGAGCTCGGAGTTGTCGTCGTCCGCAGCGTACTGACCTGTGATTATGTATTTTCCGTAGTTGTCCGTCAGGAACTTCATAAGCACCTTAGCGGAGTCCCCGGCGTTCTTATTGGAAAGGCTGCTGTCGGCGGTGTAGCTTATATCGCCGAGAGCGCTGCTGTTTTCGAGCTTGAGGTAGTCCACGCAGATGTTGCCGTTCTTGGGGCGGAGCGATATTTCGGACTTGCCCTTTGTCAGAAAGACGCCTCTGAGCGTCACCTGAGTGAACTTTCCGTCCGCTCTGGTCTTGAAGGTCGTGAGTGAGTTTTCGTTCAGCTCTACGATACAGTCGATAGCCTTATCCGCAGCGACATTGAACGAAATGTCATAGTGCTGATTGGTCGGAGCTTCTACCGAGAAGGTAACGGACGAGCTGTCGTCGCCGGTAAATCCCGTAACATAGCCCTCTCCGCTGTAATTTTCCTTGTCGTACTCGATGACGAGCGGACCTTTCAGTGCAGCCTTTTCGGCTTCATAGAGAGTACCGGCGCGAGTCTCCTCGATCTCGGGGTAGGTTATGGGGTAATCCGGGAAAGTCGCCGTAGGTTCGGGGACTGTCGAGACCTCCGTGCTTGCTGCGGAGTCCGTTCCGCTGCCGGAGCTGCTGCCGCTCTTTGAACAGCCTGCGAGCGGTACAGCTGCGATCGCCGCAGCCGTCAGAGCTGCGATATATCTGAGTTTATCCATTGTTCCTCCTAAGGATCATTCAGGCTTTAACAGTATATTTTGCGCCCTTTTCGGTCTGGAAGATGACAACGCCGTCCTCAATGCGCGAGCCGACGTTCACGCCCTGACAAACCACGCTGACAACGCAGTTGGTGCGCAGACGGCACTCGCCTCCGAGGTCAGAGGTTATGACAGCCGTGCTGAGCTTGCCGTCCTTCCACTCCATATCCACACCGAAGCCGCCCTTTGCGCGGAGACCTCTGATGTGACCGTTGCTCCATTCGTCCGGGAGCGCAGGCAGGAGAACTATCTCGCCGCAGGTGCTCTGGAGCAGAGCCTCGACGATAGCGGCAGTTCCGCCGAAATTGGAGTCTATCTGGAAGGGCGGGTGATTTCCGAGCATATTCGGGTTAGCGGAATGGGTGAGAAGGCGCTTGATGTTCTCATAAACCATTCTTCTGTCGTAGAGACGAGCCCACATACTTGCTACCCACGCGCAGCTCCAGCCGGTATGACCGCCGCCGTGAATGAGTCTGCGGACGAGAGTGGCTCTTGCCGCATCTGCGAGCTTTGGCGTTTTGGTGGGGGTTATGAGGTCTGCCGGGTGCAGAGCGAAGAGCTGTGAAACGTGTCTGTGACCGACCTCGACCTCGTCGTAGTCAACAGCCCATTCCTTTATCTGACCGTACTTTCCGACCTCCGGCTGCGGCAGTTTTTTGATGAGCTTCTCCAGTTTGCCGGCGAACTCGGCGTCCCTGCCGAGTATCTCCGAAGCCCGGATAACGTCGCGGAAGAGCACTGTGATTATCTGCGAGTCCATAGACGGACCGATGCAGAGGCTTCCCTTAACGCCGTCGGCAGTGAGGTATGTATTCTCGGGGGAAACGGACGGGCAGGTCACGAGACGTCCCTCGTTGTCCTCGATGAGGTATTCCGTGAAGAACTCGGCTGCTTCCTTTAAAATGTGGTACTTCTCGCTGAGGAATTCCTTGTCGAGGGTGTACTCATAGTGCTCGAAGATGTGCAGAGCGAGCCACGCTCCGCCCATAGGCCATATCGTACCGGGCACCCAGAGATCCTGAGGGGCAGTATCTCCCCATATATCGGTATTGTGGTGGCACACGAAGCCCTTTTCGATGCCGTACATCTCCTTCGCAGTCGTTCTGCCGTTCTCGCAGACGCGCTCGAGGAGGTCGAACAGCGGCAGGTGACACTCGGAGAGGTTGCAGCTCTCAGCCGGCCAGTAGTTCATCTCGGTGTTGATGTTCACGGTGTACTTGCTGTCGAGATATGGCTGCATATCCTCGTTCCAGAGTCCCTGAAGGTTCATCGGCTGAGTTCCGGGACGGCTCGCTGAGATCATCAGGTAGCGTCCGAAGTTGAAAAAGAGTTCGATGAGTTTGTTGTCATATATAAGGCGGCTGCACTCCTTGTTGTCGAGTTCGTCGCCCTTGAGACGCTCTATTCTCTGGTCAGTGGAGAGTGAAGAGAGGTCTGTGGTGCTGTTGTCCTCGAGGGAGAATTCCACGCGGTCGAAGAGCTCCTTGTAGTCGTTGACGTGGCGGTAGTAGAGTTCGTCCCATTCGCACTGGAGAGCCATTTCGGCATCTACCATTGCGGACTCCTCGTAGTTCTCGCCGTAGAAGCTGGTACGGGCTGAGAGTACGATCATAACCTCGTCAGCGTCTGAAACGCAGATCTTTCCGCCGACAGTGCGTATGCTGCCGCCGACGGTCTTAGCGGTGAGACAGGCAGCAAAGAAGATGCCGCTGCGGCTGCCTGTACCGCCGTTGTAGAGTATCATATTCTTTCCGCAGGGGCGGTTGTCGTCGTAGTAATCGTCTCTGCCGTCGAGTGAACAGGTCAGGCTGACGCTTGCGGGGGTATCCGAAGCTATCTTCACGACCATTACCTCGTCAGGAGCTGAAACGAACACCGTTCTCACATAGCGGACGTCATTTACAGTGAAAGAGGTCTCGGCAACAGCCTCGGCTATATCAAGGGTGCGGCGGTAGTCCTTGGCTCTGCCGCCGAGGAACATATTTATATGGAGATCACCGAGAGGCATATAGTGGCGCATTCTCGGGGTAACGCCCTGCATTTTCTCAAAAGCAGCCTTTTCTGCTTCTGGTATCCTGCCCTCGGAGAGGAGCTTCCTTACCTCGGCAAGACCTTCCTGAGCATCGGGGTTTATCCTGTGGCGCAGACCTCCGGACCAAACGGAGTCCTCATTGAGCTTGATGAGCTCGTCGGCAGCGTCTCCGAAGATCATTCCGCCTATCCTGCCGTTTCCCACCGGGAGCGCTTCATTGAAGTTTTCGGCGGGACTGGTGTAGCTGAGTATTGTTTCGGTATTCATATATTTCACTCCTTATTGGGATACAGTCAAATGCTTCTTATCATAATATTATAACACAGACTCCTGACTTTTGCAAATTTCCCTGCCCCTGTCTCTCATTTTCTGGCACTTATCTAAATATGCCGGCTGTACCGGGGCGGTTTTTGGTCAAAAAATAAAAAGCCTGCGCACGAGCACAGGCAAAGCAGAAAATATAAATAATATAGGGGGAATTGGGGGATTACTTGATCCAAGTATTATATTACCCCCATAACCTTAAAATAATCTTAAAACAATTATGGCAATTGTTAAGAATATGTAAAATCTCATTTTTTCTTTTTCATCATCGGGATAAACTTAGCCTTGACGATGCTGTAACCGTATGGCTCGACCTTGAGCGCACCGTCAATATATTCGCCGTGATACTGCTCAAAATCGGTAAACAGGTCGAGGAGTCCCGGCAGATCCGGTATCTTCACCGGCTCGCCTGTTCTGTTGATGAAGAACAGGTAGTCGTTCTTTTCGCCCTGACGGGTGAACACAACTATTCTCTCGTCAATGGACTGGTTGCCGTTGAGAGCGAAGTATATCCTTCCGTCTTTGAGGTTCGGGATAGACTTTCTTATCCTGCTGAGCTCCTTGACGTACTCTATAAGCTCGTAGTCCTCGCTTCCCCACGGATAGCAGCGGCGGTTGAACGGATCCTTGTAGCCCTGCAGACCGGCTTCGTCACCGTAGTATATGCTCGGAACGCCCGGCAGGAAGAACTGAAGTGCCATAGCTGCCTTGAGGAGATTCTTTCCGTGGCGGTACTGCTCGGGAGTGAGCCAGTGCTCAGCCATCCAGTCCTTGGACTTGTCGTCGCAGTAGTCGCCGCCGAGACGGTTTATAGCGCGTTCGATGTCGTGGGTGGAGACGAAGTTCATAAGAACGTCGATAGTGGGCTTGGGGTAGTGTTCGAGGATAGTCATCACAGAGTAGATGAAATCGCGCGAAGTACCGCCCTTTACATAGTTGATGATAGCTTCGCGGAAGGGGTAGTTCATAACAGAATCGAGCTGATAGCCGAGGAGGTAGCGTCTCTTCACGCCGTAGCTCTCCTTGTTGGTGGCGTCCTCCCAGACCTCGCCGATGATTATCTTGTCCTTGTCGTATCTCTTGACGCTCTTGCGCAAATTCATCAGGAACTGGTCCGGAAGCTCGTCTGCAACATCAAGTCGGAAGCCTGCTGCGCCCTTCGAGAGCCAGTAGTGAAGAACGCCGTCGTCTCCGCAGATATACTCGGTGTAGTCCTCATTGTTCTCGTTTACGTTGGGGAGAGTGTCGATGCCCCACCAAGCCTCATAGACGTCGGGGTAACTGATGAACGAGTACCAGTCGTAGTATTTGCTGTCCTTGGACTGGTATGCGCCGGGCTCAGGATAGCGGCCGTTCTTGTTGAAGTAGACGCTGTCCGCACCGGTGTGTGAGAAAACGCCGTCGAGGATAACGGAAATATCGTACTTTTCGGCTTCCTCACAGAGCTCTGCGAACTCCTCGTTCGTACCGAGCATAGGATCGGCTTTCATATAGTTTGCAGTGTTGTACCTGTGGTTCTCGTGTGACTCGAAGATAGGGTTGAGGTAGATGCAGGTGACTCCGAGGTCGTGGAGATAGCCCAGCTTTGACTTTATACCCTCAAAATCTCCGCCGAAGTAGTCGTTGTTCCAGACGTGACCGTTCTGATCGGGCTTGTAATATGGAGTTCCGCCCCAGTCATCGCGGATAACGCGGTCTGTGGGGACGTTCTCGTGTACCTTTCCGCTCCTGCAAAATCTGTCCGGGAAGATCTGATACATTATTCCGCCCTTGAGAAAGTCCGGAGTCTCGTATTCGCTGCTGTAAACCGTGAGCTGGAAGAGATCACCGGTATCGACAGCACCGTTATGGCAGTCCACTCTCTTGATATAGTGACGGATACCGCCGACTGTGTAGGAGAAATAGTAGTAATGAACGTCGGTGTAACGTGCATTGTAATCTGCTGAGTAGACATAGCACTCCTCTTCCTCGGCAGTGCGGTGCATTGTGAGGAAGCGTTCCTTGAAGCCGGTGCGGAACAGCACCAGTACGGGAGGGAAGTCCGGCTGAATGTCCTTGGGCAGCCTTATCGAGAAGGTTATGGTCTCAAACTGCCTTACAGCGCCGAAAATAGACTTGTATTCGAGTTTCCATGTGTCAAAGATAGGTGTCATAGTGATCTTCTCCATAGTAGATTTATAAAGCCGTATTTAACCGGAAAGAGGGCGGAAGCGTCCGCCCTCTTCAAGCTCATCTGAGGTGCCAGATATTGTCTGCGTACTCTGTAACAGCGCGGTCGGCAGAGAAGATACCTGCGCCGGCGATGTTGTTGAGTGACATCTTTGCCCATTTCAGCTTGTCGTTATAGCATTCTGTGATGTACTGCTGAGCGTTTCTGTAGCTGTCGTAGTCAGCGAGTACCATATAGGGATCCTTATCCTTGAGCGAGTTTGCAACATCGTTGAATGTGCAGCCGTTTATACCGTGGTACATACGCTCGATAGCCTCGTGGATACGTCCGTCGTTGTTGAAGTAATCAGTCGGATTATAGCCTCTTGCCCTGAGATCGTTGACCTCGGGAGTTGTCATACCGAAGATAACGATATTTTCCTCGCCGCAGGCTTCTCTGATCTCGATGTTAGCACCGTCGAGAGTACCGAGGGTGATAGCGCCGTTGAGCATCAGCTTCATGCAGCCTGTACCGGAAGCCTCTGTGCCGGCAAGTGAGATCTGCTCGGATATATCAGCGGCAGGCATAAGGTGTTCGGAGAGAGTAACGCAGTAGTTCTCGAGGAAGATTACCTGTAATTTCTGGCTTATCTTCGGGTTTTTTCTTATCTCCTCGGAGATAGCCCAGATCATCTTGATGATCTGCTTTGCGAGGTAGTAGCCCGGAGCTGCCTTTGCAGCGAAGATGTAGGTCTTGGGAGTGAAAGGAGCATCGGGGTTATTGAGGAGGTAAGCGTAATCTGTGAGTATATTCATAACGTTGAGGTGCTGTCTCTTGTACTCGTGGAGACGCTTTACCTGAACGTCGAAAATGCTGTCTGTATTGAGGATTATGCCGCTCTCACGCTTCACATAGTTTGCAAAGCTCTCCTTGCTGAGCTTCTTGACTTCGAGGAGCTTGTTGAGCACTTCCTCGTCGTTCTCGAACTTCTTGAGATTTGAGAGCTCATCAGCGTCCTTGATGAACTTCGGACCGATAGTATCCGAAAGGAGCTTGGTGAGTCCGGGATTGGACTGATAGAGCCATCTTCTGTATGCGATACCGTTGGTGACGTTCTTGAACTTCTCGGGAGTGTTCTCGTATTCATCGTGGAAAACGGACTGCTTGATGATCTCGGAATGGAGCTTGGATACGCCGTTTACGCTGTGTGAAGCAACAACGCAGAGAGTAGCCATATGGATAGTGTTGTCCTTGATGATGGACATACGGGTGGTCTTTGCGCTGTCGTAGCCGTTTTTCTCCATAAGGGACTGGCAGTAGCGGTTGTTGATCTCAACGATGATCGAGAAGATACGCGGGATAATGGTCTTGACGAGGTTTACGTCCCACTTCTCGAGAGCCTCAGCCATAACAGTGTGGTTTGTATAGGCGAAGGTGTGTGTAACGATGTCCCAAGCCTGATCCCAGCCGTAGCCGCAGTCATCGAGGAGAATTCTCATAAGCTCGGGGATAGCGAGAGTCGGGTGGGTATCGTTGATGTGTATAGCTACCTTGTCAGCGAGGTTTTCAAGAGTACCGTAAACGTTCATATGAGTGTTCACGATGTCACCGATAGAAGCTGCGCAGAGGAAATACTGCTGGCGGAGACGGAGGCTCTTGCCCTCGTTGTGGTTATCGTTGGGGTAGAGTATCTTGGATATAGCGTTTGCGATAGAGTTCTGAGCGAGTGCCTGATCGTACTTGCCCTTGTTGAACATCTCCATATTGAAGTTTGGAGCCTTAGCGGACCAGAGTCGGAGAACCGACACACCGTCGCCGCCGTAGCCTGCAACGTACATATCATAGGGAGTAGCCACAACTGTGTTGTAGTTGACGTGGGAGATGTAGTGGTACTGGTTGTCCCAGTATTCCTGAAGGTCGCCCTCGAAGTGAACGTCGATAGCGAGCTCGGGCTTGGGAACGAGCCATACCGAACCGCCGGGGAGCCAGTTATCGGGGAGCTCTGTCTGCCAGCCGTCCTCGAGCTTCTGCTGGAAGATGCCGTATTCATAGCAGATAGAGTGTCCCATAGCCGGGAAGCCTGTTGTAGCGAGACCGTCGAGGTAGCAGGCTGCGAGACGTCCGAGACCACCGTTTCCGAGACCTGCATCGGGCTCGTGCTCGTATATCTTATCGAGGTTTATATCGTGCTCCTTGAGCATAGCCTTAACGTCATCTGCGAGCTCAAGGTTGTAGAGACTTGTTTTGAGGGAGCGTCCCATAAGGAACTCCATTGAAAGGTAATAGACCTGCTTTCCGCCTACTGAATGGGTATGGTTGATGAAGCTCTGGCGTTTTGCAGCGAGTATTTCCACTATGATAGAGGAAAGGACCTGATATACCTGTTTATCAGAAGCCTCTTCCGGAGAAACGCTGTATAAGAGCTGTAGTTTTCTTGGAAACTCTTCTCTGATGGATTTCATTAAGGGGTTGATCTTCTTGTTAGCCATAAAAAAACTCCATTCTGCCGCAGACGGTGCGGCTATATTACAGCGCGTATAACCGTTATCCCCGTTTTTTACCGGCAGCCATACGACGCCAAAGACGATTACACGCGGTATATTTCATATTATACTATGTTTTATCAATTATTTCAACTGTATATTTCAACAAATATTTATCCTTAAAATTTACATATTGCGAAAAAGCACCAAAGCAAGCCACGGAACGCCTGTAATACTGAGACCTTCTCTTGTGCATAACGCCGAAACAGAAGAATATAACAGCGAATTTTAGTAGATTTTAACAATAAAATCAATGAATAATAGCGGCAGCAATATTTTTAAAAAATAAAACATCAAAAATGTTTGAAATCTGATGAGATATGTGATATAATAAACTTATCGTCCGCTTATGAGCGGAATGTGTAACAAAAGAACGACTGTCAGAATGAAAAAGAAAAGGAAATGATCTGCTATGGAAAAGAAAAAAGGTTTCTCGATACTTAAGATTTTTATTGTGATCGTTTGTCTCGCAGCTATAATCAGCTCTGTTGTTACGAACGTCGCTTTCTCAAATGATAAGATACCCAGTATCCTCGGACGTTATATCTACGTCGTTGACAAAAAGGACAATATGGGCACATACGTCAGCGAGGGCTCCGCTCTCATCGCTAAGGACGCCAAAAAACAGACTATCACCAACGGTCAGATAGTCATCTGCAAGCCTGCCGATGAAACAAACACCAGCGGCGAATACCGTCTCCGCGAAATAATCAACGCTGACACAGTAAACGACAAGTACGGCACAAAGGACGCTGCCCACATCGACAAGGGCGGCGAGGACGGCTCCGGCACTATCAGCAAGAAGGATATCCTCGCAGTATGCTCCGGCTACCCCGAGAGCAAGGATCTCGGCGCTTTCATCAGATTTACAACATCTATAAAGGGAATACTCCTTCTCCTCATTCTTCCCTGCATTGTCCTTGTTGCACTCCTCATCGCCAAGATAGCTTCCTCCAAGGACGATGACGATGACGAGAACTTCGATTTCTACGAGTACGACGAGGAAGCCGGCAAGGCTCCTCAGGTACGCTCACACGTCAAGTCCGGCAACCCCCTCTTCGAGGCTAATCAGGAGATCCAGCCCAGCGATGAGCTCGAGCGAAAGAAGATGTCTATTGCCGAGAATTTCAGCCAGAAGAAGGTAAATCCCGATTCTCCCTATCAGAAGGAAAAGGAGCGCACAGTCCAGTTCAGAGCACAGCGCTCTGCTGAGTCAACATTTGCTGCAAAGAACGTGGGCGGTTCATCATCAACTGCTCCTACTGCTGACGCTCTCCGCGAGGAGATGCTCAGAAAGACTGCTGAGGCTGAGAGAACAGGCTCATTCAGCGTAAAGGCTGCCGAGGAAAGCAAGGCTTCCATTCCGGACAACACCGGTATCCTTTCAAAAACTCAGCTTGCCGAGATGTCCAAGGATGATATCCCGAGAAGCACTCCTCTCAGAAGCCAGTCCGCAGCTCCTGCAAGCGCAAAGAAGCCTGCAACTCCCGACATTACGGACATTCTCAGAAAGACCGATACTGCTGTATCCAAGAAGAAGCCCGTATCTGATATGTCAGTCGATGATCTTCTCCAGCTCATCGAGAACGAGAAGAAAAAGCTCTGATACTTCACGGACCGCATCTGCGGTCCGTTTTTTCACGCATTTTCCCATATAAACCAAAATAATTATTGACAAATCGCTAATAATATATTATAATTACATTATGTATCCGGACTGTGAGGTTGTTTGAATGACGCGAAAGAGTAATTTTGGAAAACTTATCATTATTATGTCCCTTGTTATGGGCGCACTTTCGCTTTCTCTGATGCTCATTTCCAACGAGAGAGAGAAGAATAACAACCAGTCGATAACCATTGACCTGAGCACTATGCAGCTCGTTCAGCTCGAAGGTCCAAGGGACGGCGATCCTATCGCTGTCGTGGACACCACGCTCGGCGAGGTCAGGTTCAGGCTGTACCCCGAATATTCCCCGAATGCAGTCGCAAACTTCGTTTCGCTCGCTGAGAGCGGCTACTACGACAACACCTACGTTTTCGACTCAAAGCAGGGAGCGTATTCCTCAATGGGAGCCCCCAACCCGGACGGCTCTGTAAACGGCGGCTTTTCACAGGATCAGGAACGTGTAAAAAGAGAGCTTCATCAGAACCTCTGGCCGTTCAGAGGAGCGGTCTGCCTTTTCAGCAATACCTACGAGCAGACCTTCAAGCAGAAGGTACTCGGCGGCGGCACATATTACGTCGGAAGCCGCTTTACTCTGCTCAACTCGGTCAAATTCGACGAAGAGTTCAGCGCGGAGATAAGAGAGTCCTCTATAAACAAGAAGCTCGCGGAAGCCTTTATCAAAAAGGGCGGAATACCCAATTTTTCGCAGCAGGTGACCATTATCGGTCAGACCTACGAGGGCTTTGATGTCGTGGATAAGCTCGCATCGCTCGAGACCAAGAATACCGGAAAATACGACGCTCCGGCTGAAGAAGTAAAGATAAATTCAGTAAAAATAGAGAAATATTCGTCTGCCGAGGCTTCAAGCTCCGCCGCAGAATAACAGCATATTATAGTATAATGTTGCTGTTTTGGTGAGCAGGTTTGCCCGATTGTTACAAAAATAAACGCAGACTATTTACAAAGCAGAGCTTTTGTAGTATAATAAATAGGTTGAATTGTTTAAATTGATCGCTTGATCCCAAGATCATTATTTTCAGGGAGTGACATTTTAATGTTAAAAAAGAACATCGCAGCTATCGTTTGCTGCTTTGCCCTGACAACAGCTCTTTCAGGCTGCGGTCAGAAAAATATCAGTGTATCAGACAGCAAAACTGAAGCAACTACTTCAGCAGCCGCTTCCGCTGCTGCTGAATCCTCAAATCTCGCATTCGGTGAGGAAGTAAAGAACTACACCGCTCCGGAAAATGGCGAAAAGATCCTCATCATCAAGGTGAAGGACTACGGCGAGATCAAGATCAAGCTCTTCCCGGAATATGCAGAAAAGGGCGTTGAGAATATCCTCGGTCTTGCTGATAAGAGCTACTACAACGGCGTCATCTTCCACAGAATAATCAATAACTTTATGATACAGGGCGGAGATCCCACAGGTACAGGCAGAGGCGGCGAGTCCATCTACGGCAAGTATTTCGACGGCGGTACCGATCCCCACCTCATACACGTTTCCGGAGCTGTTGCTTACGCAAACAGCGGTTCAACAGCAACTAACGGAAGCCAGTTCTATATCGTTACCGGTCAGCAGATCCAGGAGTCACAGTTCCCGGCTGACTATCCGGCTGCCGGAAAGGCTGCATACCTCAAGACAGGCGGAACCCCGTGGCTCGACGGCAGCTACACCGTATTCGGTCAGGTATTCGACGGTCTCGATATAGTATACAAGCTCCAGAAGGTCGAAACAGACGCAAATGACAAGCCTCTCAAGGACGTTGTTATCGAGTCTGCAACAGTTGCAGAGTACAACGGCGAAGAGCTCAAGTGGTACATCACAGATTACGATACATCCGGTACTGCTTCTACAGCTTCTCAGGAAACTTCATCAGACGCTTCCGCAGAAGCATCTTCACAGGAAAGCACAGAGGCTCCCTCAGAAACAGAAACTCAGGAAAATACTGAAACAGAGGCTTCTTCCGAGAACACATCAGAAGAAACATCTGCTGAATAAATATAAAAACAAAAGAAAGAAGTTCAGGAGCAGATATATATAATCCTGAAAATTAAGGAGAGAAATCAATTGGATAAATTTATTATAAAGGGCGGCAGACGTCTTTCAGGTGAGGTCACTATAAGCGGTGCAAAGAATGCAGCCGTAGCTATCCTTCCGGCAGTTATCCTCTCAGATGAACCCTGCGTTATCGAAAACGTACCTTCGATCAGCGATGTCAACATCAGCCTCCGTATCCTCAAGGAAATGGGCGCTGAGGTCGAGAACATCGGAAAGGATACTTACAGAATTGATCCTACCCATATAGACAAATGCTGTGTCCCCTATGAAACTGCAAGGAAAATGCGCGCATCTTACTATTTCCTCGGCGCACTCCTCGGCAAGTTCAACAAGGCAAGAGTCTCTATGCCCGGAGGATGTCCTCTCGGCGACCGCCCGATAGATCAGCATCTCAAGGCTTTTTCTGCCCTCGGAGCTAACTATTCCCTCACTCAGGGTATGATAGACCTCACTGCTGATAAGCTGTCAGGCAGTCAGATATTCTTCGACGTCGTTACCGTCGGAGCTACTATGAACGCTATGCTCGCTGCTGTAAAGGCAGAAGGGCTCACAATAATCGAAAATGCTGCCAAGGAACCTCACATCGTTGACCTTGCAAACTTCCTCAACTCTATGGGCGCTAACATTATGGGCGCCGGTACGGATGTTATCAAGATCAGAGGCGTTGAGCACCTCCACGGCACTACCTACGCTGTTATCCCCGATCAGATCGAAGCAGGTACATTTATGATCGCGGCTGCTGCTACAAAGGGCGACGTTCTCATCAAGAACATTATCCCAAAGCACCTCGAGTCCATCACAAAGAAGCTCGAGAAGATAGGCGTCAGCATCGAGCAGTACGACGACAGCCTCAGAGTATGGGTAGAAGGACCTCTCGTAAAGGCTAACGTCAAGACCACTCCGCACCCCGGTTTCCCGACAGATATGCAGCCTCAGATAGCTACTCTCCTCACTCTTGCTGAGGGTACGAGCATCATCACAGAGGGCGTATGGGAACAGCGTTTCCGCTACGTTGACGAGCTCAGACGTATGGGCGCAGATATTACCGTAAACGGCAAGGTAGCTCTCGTTGAGGGCACAGGAAAGCTCTTCGGCGCACCTGTAAAGGCTTGCGACCTCAGAGCCGGTGCTGCACTCATCATCGCAGGTCTCGCAGCACAGGGAATAACCGAGATCGAGGATATTTTCCATATCGAGCGCGGATACGACTGTATGGAAGGCAAGCTCCGTGAGCTTGGTGCAGACATCGAAAAGGTAAGCGTTCCGGACAAGGCTTCGGCAAAGTCCGATAAAAAGGAAGCTGTATAATTTTAAAGGCGGACCAATGGTCCGCCTTTTTGATTAAGGTTTGCTGAAAACTGTAAAAAACTGATGTCGGGACGTCGAGGACGCCGTCCCCTACACAATGCAGCGATATATCCATAAATGTAGGGGCGCCGTCCCGGCGCCCGCGGTATTTTTTTGCTATGAACCAAAACAAAAAGCCATAGAGAAGCATCTCTATGGCTTTTATCTTACTTTGTCTTGGTCTTGTAGAGCATCCATATCAGCTCGATGACGCCTATGCCGATGAATGAGAGCATAGTTTTCATTGAGGGTTTCTTGACCTTGAAGCGTGTGATGAACGCGAGTGCGATAACGAACAGCGCACAGCCGTAAACACAGGGGAAACGGTCGCTGCCGATGTCCTTATGGAAGCTGTAAAGCAGGGGGAGTATCAGCGCAACGCTCGTTACGGGGAGCCCCTCATAGACCTTTCTTACGTCCTCGGTCTGCTTCTGTCTGTCCTCTTCATTGACGTTGAAATAAGCGAGTCTTATCACAGCGCACAGCGGAAACATTACAAGCACGGGAATATCCACCCAGTCTCTCATACCGACAGCGTAGCCGATAACAGACGGGAGAAGTCCGAAGCAGATCGCGTCACAGAGCGAGTCAATCTGTATTCCGAATTTTTTCTCGGTCTCGGTACGGTTCTTTTTAGTCCTTGCGACCTTGCCGTCGAACATATCGCAGAGTCCGGACACCATAAGGCAAATTATGGCATATTCAGGGTGCGGACCGCAGTCTCCGACGCCGAGCGCAAGAAAAATTCCCAATACAGACGAAACGAGACTCATATATGTAAGAATAACAGTATAGTTATAGTAACCTATCATTATATAATCCTCAGAATTCCGTAAATAGTGATTTTATCCATTTTTAAACTGATTGTATCTATTATACCACAAAAGCCTTTATATTTCAAGTGCTTTTCGCGTATTATCAGTGGAAAATTGCAGAAGCAGCCGGAATTATGAGGTTTTAGGCTTTCTGCCGCGCTTTGCCGGAGTTTTTTTATCAGCCGGAGCTGCTGCGGAAGTCGTTTTTCTGCCGGAAGCAGTCTTTTTTGAAGCAGCCGGTTTAGCCGCGGACTTCTTTGCCGCAGAAGTTTTAGCCGCACTCTTCTTTGCAGGAGTTCTCTTGGCAGCTGTTTTCTTCGCAGCAGTCTTCTTTTCGGCAGCCTTTTCGCGGTTCTGCTTCAGAACGTCCTGCCGTACCTTTTTGTCCTCAAGTCTGCGGTAAGCCTCTTCGTAGAGGAATTCCTGCGAATTGAAGTGCTCATCGTCCTCGCGGCGGCTCCTTATCTGGTAATAGGTTCCGTCACTGCGCATAATACGGGCTTTTACATTATCCCTCATAAGGGCGCTGAACATCTCGCGGATACGTTTTTTCAGGCGCTCGTCCTCGATAGGTGCAGCGACCTCGACACGGCGTATGGTATTTCGCGACATATAGTCGGCTGAGCCGATGTATATCTTCTGCGACTTGCCGTCAGCACCGAAAATGAAGATACGGCTGTGCTCGAGGAAACGTCCCACGATGCTCCTTACGGTGATATTGTCGGTATATCCCTCAACACCGGGGATAAGGCAGCAT
>CACXEJ010000101.1 GCA_902766595.1 Ruminococcus flavefaciens
CGATACTATGGAGCGGATTACGAGGCTCGAACTCGCTACCTCCACCTTGGCAAGGTGGCGCTCTACCAGATGAGCTAAATCCGCATAATATATAGAACACTTTCGTGTTCTATATGGTGCTTCCGGTCGGAATCGAACCAACGACACGGGGATTTTCAGTCCCCTGCTCTACCGACTGAGCTACAGAAGCATAGGGTGGCGACCCCGAACAGACTCGAACTGTCGACCTCCTGCGTGACAGGCAGGCGTTCTAACCAACTGAACTACGAGGCCGTGTGGTGGGGACTACAGGGCTCGAACCTGTGACCCTCTGCTTGTAAGGCAGATGCTCTCCCAGCTGAGCTAAACCCCCACAGCGTTTTCATCAGAAGCGTTTGTGTCCTGACGACGATAATAATTATATCACGCTTTCCGGCATTTGTCAAGCACTTTTTGAAAAAAATTTCAGATTTTTTTGAAAAAGTTTCAGAATGGCTATTTTACGTCGTTTTTCTTATGCAGAACGCCGGACCATGTCCCGGCTGCACATTTATTGTCAGCCGACTATCTCCCTGTTGAACAACCTCATCGTATCCATTTTCAGAGTGCGGTTCTGCGGACTGCTCAGAGTCGGATCGGCAGCAAGTATCTCACGGGCGCAGTTCTGCGCCTGCGTCATAAGCTCCATATTGCAGGCGATATCCGCTATTTTAAGCGGCGGCAGACCGTGCTGGGCATTGCCGAAGAAGTCTCCCGGACCGCGCATTTTCAGGTCCTCTTCCGAGATTTTGAAGCCGTCAGTGGTAGAGGACATTATCTTCATTCGCTTCACGCATTCGTCCGAGGTGTTGTCGGTTATGAGTATGCAGGTGCTGCTGAACTTTCCCCTGCCGACTCTTCCGCGAAGCTGGTGGAGCTGCGAAAGTCCGAAGCGCTCGGCGTTCTCTATGACCATCACCGCCGCATTCGGAACATCGACTCCGACCTCGACGACCGTCGTACATATAAGAACTTGTATCTCGCCGGCGTGGAACTTTTTCATCGTCTTGTCCTTCTGTGCCGCACTCATCTTTCCGTGCAGGAGCGCCGTCGAATAGCCTTTCAGATCGCCGTTCACAGCGTTCTCCGCATAGGTCTTGACCGCAAAGAGCTCGCTCTCGCTGTCCTCGATCATCGGGCACACGACATAAGCCTGCCTGCCCTCGTCAAGTCTCTGGCGCACAAAACCGAACGCGCGGCTTCGGAGCTTGCCGGTAACAGCGTATGTCTCTATCGGCTTCCTGCCCTTCGGGAGCTGAGTTATCGCGGATATATCGAGGTCTCCGTAGATTATCAGCGCAAGGGTGCGCGGTATCGGTGTTGCAGACATTACGAGCTTGTGAGGCGAGTCGCCTTTCTTGGCAAGCGCCGCTCTCTGTGCGACTCCGAAACGGTGCTGCTCGTCGGTGATGACCAGCCCGAGCGCCTTGTACTCAACGTCCTTCTGGATTATCGCGTGTGTGCCGACTATCACGTCTATTTCGCCGGCTGCGATCTGTTCCCGGACGGTCGTTTTTTTCTTTGCAGTCATCGAACCCGTCAACAGACAGACGTTCACGCCGAGAGGTTCAAGGAAGCCGGACAGCGTCTGAAAATGCTGGTTTGCAAGTATCTCCGTGGGTGCCATAAGTGCCGACTGTAAGCCGTTCTTAGCCGCAAAATAGCAGGCTGCGGCTGCAACAGCAGTTTTTCCGCTGCCGACATCGCCCTGCAAAAGACGGTTCATCGGAACGTCGCGGCAGAGGTCGGCGATTATCTCGCCTATCGCCTTGGACTGGTCGCCGGTAAGCTCAAACGGCAGGCTGCCGATATACTCCTCCACACTGACCGAGCTGTCCATTTTGCAGGCAGTGCTCCTGCGGCTGCGAGTCTTCATCAAAGCCATACCGAGCTGCAATTTCAGCAATTCGTCGAAAGCAAGCCTTCTGCGGGCAGTCTCAGCAGCCGCACCGCTCTCCGGGAAGTGAATGTTCTCAAGAGCCCACGGCAGAGGACACAGGTCATATTTACGCATAATATCCGCAGGAAGAGTCTCGAAGGGGTGCTCCTTCATCAGACCGAGAGCCTGCCGCATATTCGTCCTCACCATATTCACGGAGAGGCCCTGCGTGAGGTGGTAGACCGGCTGTATCAGCACTCTTTCGTCCGCACTGATGTACACGGGAGCGCTTATCTCCTTGCGGAGGAAGTTTCCGCTGACCTTGCCGTACATATAATAAGTGCAGTTCTCCTTGAGTGCCTGAAAGCCGTACACATTATTGTAGATGACGATAAGGATATCGTCAGTACCGTCAGTCGCGGCAGCCTTGCAGATAACGAGTCCGCCGCGTATGCGCTGAGGAGGCATTTTTCGGAATATCGTCAGCTTCAGGACGTTGTACTCCCCTATGGCAGCCTGCTGCACCGGCACATATGCGCGGAAATCGAGATAGGCTCTCGGGACGTGGTATATCAGCTCATAGGGCGAATTTATGCCGAGCTTGCGGTATTTTTCGCCGCGAGCCTTTCCGACGCCTTTAAGGTATTCAATTTCGCTGAACAGGTCAGTCGCCATAGCGCTCCTCCTCTCTAAAAAATCAACTCCCATTGAAACCAACGGGAGTCGCACATTATTCGATAGTAACAGAGACCTTAAGGTCCTTTTTAGCAGCGCCGGCACGCATAATGGTACGGAGCGCCTTGGCGATCCTGCCCTGCTTGCCGATAACTCTGCCCATATCGTCGGGAGCTACTGTGAGGTGGAAAACGATAACGCCTTCCTCATCAGGCTCGTCCTCTGTTATTTTAATAGCTGTCTTATCTTCAACAAGACCAGCTGCGATAGCATAAAGTAAATCTTTCATTTTAAACCTCCAAACAGCTCCGGAGCAGAGGCAGGGTACTTAAAGCCCCTCCTCTTCCGTAAAAAGCTGTGATCAAAGAACTCCCTGCTTCTTGAGGAGCTCCTTAACAGTATCAGTAGGCTGAGCGCCCTTTGCCATCCAGTCCTTAGCCTTATCAGCGTCGATCTTTACAACAGAAGGCTCCTTAGTGGGATCGTAATAACCGATCTCCTCAACGAATCTTCCGTCTCTGGGGTATCTGGAATCAGCAACAACTACACGATAGAAAGGAGCCTTCTTAGC
>CACXEJ010000102.1 GCA_902766595.1 Ruminococcus flavefaciens
CGGATATAGCGTGAGAACTGGCCGAATGCGTAATACTTCTTGGTGAGGATAACGCTGTTCTTATCGTGGTCAGCGACTGCGAGTCCCCAGAAGCCGCCATTGGTATTGACCATACCTTTGTCCTTGTTGCCGTTCATACCTACTGAGGAAATATGGTTGTCGATAGCCTGCCAGAGTATCCACGCGGAGCAGTTGAGACCGTTGCAGTCGGTTATCATGCGCTCGGAGAGCCAGAGTGCCGCGCCCATTTCACCGGCATTAGTGCCGGAAGTACCGCTGCCGTCGACCTCGCTCATCCAGAGGTTCTTGCCGTTGGCGAGAGCAGTCGATTTCAGCTCGGAACGCTTGCTGCCGCCGTAGGTGTGAGTGTCGATACGGCCGAGAGCGCTCTTGGCTTCTGACGAGAGACTGTTGAAGGCACTTATCTGCGTGTCGATAGAGGTCTCGTCAGTACCGCAGATGATAACGTCGTTCAGACCTCTTTTGTCGAGGGATTTTTTCAGCTCAACGAGTATCTTTGACTCTGAATTGCCGATATCGAAGTGGCAGCCCTCCTGTTTCTGACTGTAAGCTCCCCAAAAGTTTGTGTAGGGTTCGTTCATGGGATCTATACTCTGTACCTTGATGCCCCACTCTTTCTCGTAGTGGGCACTGACCTCGGCGAGATATTCCGCAAAGGCTGTGTACTGGTCGTCGCGGAGGTTGTTCTTGCCGGCGTCCTTGTTGCCGGTGCTGCAGCCGCTGTTGGTCATATAGTACGGCGGTGAGTTCGAGAACATCTCAACTATCATATCGTCTCCGGCAGCCTTGACCACTCTTTGCAGGACGTTCCGCTGGTTGTGGTCGGCGTTCCAGTCGTATGTGACTGAGCCGTTGTTGTAGACGGTATAGCCCGGCATATTGGAGTCCGTGCGGGTTATGTGGGTATGCGTTGGATCATCGCCGCCGCCTATGTTGAAACGCGCGATGTTCATACGCAGACCGTTCTCGCCGTAGAAAAGGTCTGCGCACTTCTGCGCGAGCGAGTCAGAGTAGCCGACGCGGTTCGCCCACCAGCACAGGGAGGTTCCCCAGCCCTGAAATACGCCGTTGTTTATCTCGTACTTGTTTTCGGGAGCGATCACGACAGAGCTCGCTGCGTTTGCCTTTACCGGCGAAGCCGCACTGCCTGCCGGAAGAACTGACATTCCGAGCATTGCGGAAGTGACTATTCCGAGAAGTCTCTTGCCTATCATAAATAAACCTCCTTAATATATGTAAACAGTTGCCTTGACATTCCTGTACTGTGGCAGTAATCCTGAGCTTCGGTCAGTGTCGATGAGAGGAGTGCCGTCAGCGGCGAATGTCACCTGTTTAACTCTTGTGTGGCGGCATGGATCATAGAGGGGATCCTTGCTGTAAGTGCCGCAGTCGCCGGTCGAGTGTGACTCCGGACGCGCGTGGTAGACGATGAGCAGATCGCCGTTTTCGTCGGTCACGAAGCAGTTGTGTCCCGGACCGGACTCACCGCTTACGTCCTTTGTCGAGAGCACGGGTTTGTCGAGCTTGCGCCAGCTCGAAACGTTCATCAGATCGGAGTCCGCATCTGCTTCGAGCCTGCCAACGCAGTATTCCGAACCTGTTCCGGAAGCCGAGAAGAAGATGTAGACCTTGCCGTTGGTTTCAAGGACTGCCGGACCTTCGTTCACGCGGTTGTTGACCTTTTCCCAGTTGTATTCCGGTTTTGTGAGGAGAATGGGCTTGGAGACAAGGCGGTAAGGGGCTGATGGATCTATCTCAGCCATAAACAGCGATGAGTCGCCCTTGATCTCTGCCCACACGACATAGTGTCTGCCGTTGTGTTCAAAGTAGGTCATATCGAGTGAGAAGCCTGCAAACGACTCATCGTCGCCGGCAGAAGCCTGCATCTGACCGAGCTCCTTCCAGTTTCCGGTATACGGATCGCCGTCACATTCGAGGACGTAGGGACGTATCGCCCAGACATTCTCAGTCGTGCTGGCAGCAAAGAAGATGTACCATTTTCCGCCGATATAGTGCATTTCCGGAGCCCATATGTGCCGAGACATAATGCCGCTCGAATGAGCCTTCCAAATGGTCTTTTCCTCAGCCTTTGCGAGACCGGAAACGGTTGAGCTCCGGCGGAGGATTATCCTGTCGTAGCCCTTGTCGGCACTGCCGTAAGCAGGGTATGATGCGGTGAAGTAGTACCAGTCGCCGCCCTTGACGATGTATGGATCGGCGCGTTCGTTTATGAACGGGTTGGCGTAGGTGTCGGAGCTCGTTATAACCTGACCGCTCACCTCATATTTGCCGGGAGACATATTGTTTGGGAGCGTCTTGTCCCATTTAACGTGCAGCTCAGCAGAACTTCCGTCGCTGTAAAGAGCGGTCACTCTGTCCGGAAGCTGAGGTTCTTCACCCTGCTTCAAACATACATTAACCGGCTTGATACCTGTATTTATCTTTGTGAGAGAGTCGGACGGATAAGCGCTCACGAGTGCATTGTACTGATCGGCGTTTATTGGGATAACGTAGCCGTGGCGCGGCGTGAAGTCAAAGCTGTAATCCGAGCGCGGCAGGGTGGTGAAGTTTTCGAGGTCGGAGGTCTCCTGCATAACGTAGTAGCCGTTGCCGTAAGCATCGGACATCATCAGCCACTTGTCGGAGTCGAGCATTTTGTAGATATTCGGACCTTCAACGCCGATGTTTCCCTCGGAGACCTGCTTTATCTCGCGGTAGGGACCGCTTGCGTGATCGGCTTCTGCGAGGTAGATACGCTTGTTGGTCTCGTTCTTGTAGTACATATAGTATTTGTCGTTCTGGAAAATAATATCCGAGTCGATAGCGTCGTTGCCGTCCTGCGGAGCAAAGAGGAGCGTCGGCGATGTATCGAGCTTTTTCAGATCCCTGCTGTAAGCATAGTACATAATCGTGCGGTCGTCAGTTCCGGGGACTCTCGCCGCGAAGTATATCATATACGACTCCTTTTCGGGATCGTAGATAGCCTGCGGAGCCCAAGCGCGGTCGCATTTCATCATATTCGGGTACTTGTCGGCTATCTCGATAATTGTGTCATCGAACCAGTGAACGAGATCGGTCGATTTGGCGGAAATGAGATTGCGGTTGCTGTTCCAGCCGAGGGAGGACTTCATATCCGTAGCGAGGAGATGATAGAGACCGTCCTCTCCCCTGAATATGTAGGGATCGCGTATGCACTTAGTTCCGGCGTCTGACTGCCAGACAGCTTTGCCGCCGTTGAGAGCGCGGAAGTTCTTTCCGTCAAGGCTGACAGCATAGGAAAGCCGTTCCTGTTCCGGAGCATTTCCGAGGAAGTAGGCGAACAGGTAAGCGACAGCCGGTTTTTCGTCCGGTATGGTCGCATAGTCATCGAATTCTGCGTTTCTGCCAAGCAGGAAATCGCTTATCAGCTCCACGTCCTTTTCGTTGCAGACACCGTTTCCGTCGAGGTCAGCCCTCATAGTCTGCGGATCATCGGCAGCCTTTCCGATACAGCGGCTGACGAGTATCTTGTCGAAAACGTTCACCTTGCCGTCGAGGTCGATGTCGCCGCGCAGGAACTTGTATTCACCGG
Organism: Ruminococcus flavefaciens; assembly: GCA_902766595.1. Classification (GTDB taxonomy): domain Bacteria; phylum Bacillota; class Clostridia; order Oscillospirales; family Ruminococcaceae; genus Ruminococcus; species Ruminococcus flavefaciens_U. The sequence continues at coordinate 3,593 of CACXEJ010000102.1, forward strand.
ACACCGGCTTGAGGTAGAACTTCTGTCCCTCGCCGTTCCAGTAGTCCCACTGGTCAATGTTTGCGCCGTTTTCGTAACTGATGTCGTAGACGTCAAGAGCGCAGTTGCCTGAACACTCAGCGGTTATCCAGTAAGCGTCATCGGTCCTGTGGAGTATGAAGCGCTGAGAGGGGAGCCCTTTGTACTCTGACAGGAATATGTTGTTGCCGTTGTCGGAATTGCCGTTCTCAACGGTCAGCGAAAGAGACTTGTCTGCGCACGATAGAATGGTACAGGTGCCGTCACCGTTGCCGGTTATGTGCCATTTCTGGCTATCGCTGCCGTTGTCGTCCCACTGTATTACGTTGCCGCTGCTGTCTGCTGTGAAGAATTTTCCGCTGAGCCGCACCATAATATTGTAGTTCGCGCCGCTTATCACATCGCCGCAGTCGTCGGCGTAATAAATGCTTAGATTTGGGTTCTGACGATCGTATTTCACTGAACCTGCTGTGAGTGATAGTCCGCTAATAGCTGTTGCAGCCGCAAAAACAGCCGGGACAGTTCGTCTAAATAGGTTCATACGCACCTCCTGTATATGAAATTTTATTAACATTCAGAATAATACTATCATTATTATACAATAGATTTCAGCGAATTGCAACGAAATTGCGTATTAAATATATTTTTTATCGAAAGTCTCCCTTGTTGACATCGGAGACATATTGTGCTAAAATTCTATTTATGGAAAAGGAAGAGGTGATGATATGCTGCTGCGGATGCCGGGATACTGCGAAAAATTCATGTGTATAGCCGACCGGTGCATTGACAGCTGCTGCGTTGGCTGGGAGATAGATGTTGACAGCAGGACTGCCGCATATTACGAAAGTGTCAGCGGAGACTTCGGCGAAAGGCTGCGGAAAAATATATCGGACGGCTGTTTTGTCCTCGATAGGGACGAGCGCTGCCCGTTCCTGAATGAGCGTGGTCTCTGCGATATAATCATTGAGCTCGGGGAGGATAAGCTGTGCCAGATTTGCTCTGACCACCCGCGGTATTTTGAATGGTTTGGGAGCGTTAAGGAGGGCGGTATCGGGCTGTGCTGCGAGGAAGCCGCTCGGCTCATACTTTCGGAGGAGCATACGCTAATCGAAAAGCAGGTTCCGGACGAGGACTGTGATGAATATGATGCTCAGCTGTTCGGACTGCTCTCAGAGGCTCGTGAGCTCATCATATCCCACCTTATGAATGACTCGCTGCCGGAAGCGTTTTCAACTGCGCTGGATTTCGCGGAGCAGCTCCAGTACAACATAGATAACGGTGTACCCGAGCTGCCCGGCTGGGAACAGACAACTCAGCCGCAGACTCCGGTTATTGACGCTGTTTTCGGCTGTTTCACCGAGCTTGAGCCCATAAGTCCTGACTGGATACCGTACCTCACTGAACGCCTGAAATACGCACGGAACAACGTTGCTCTGAACGTTCAGGATTTGGCTTATCTGCGGAGGTTAGGCGTTTATTTCATTTACCGCTACTTCCTTAAGGGAACGTTCGACGGGGAAATAGTTTCGAGGGTGAAGCTCGCGGCGGTGAGCGTTTGGCTTATCGGCTGTCTGTGGGAGTGCGAGCGGCTCAGCAGGGGAAACTGCTCCTTTGAGGAGATGTGTCTCATCGCCAAAAATTACTCGAAGGAGGTCGAATATTCCGAGGAAAACCTCGATGCGCTCGCAGATATGTTTTATGACAGGGAGTGCTTTTCGACTCCGATGATAAAAGGATTGTTCAGTATGTAACGTAAAAGCTCCGCAATATGCGGAGCTTTCAGCATTTTGCAGGGGACGGCGTCCTCGACGTCCCTAAGCAGCTTTATTCAAAGGAGTTAATGAGTCCGAGCTTGAACTTCTGTATAAGGAGCGCATCAGAGTTGCTCAGACCTGCCTTTCCGTCAACATCGGCGTTTATCTCGCCCTGCGGTTTGATGCTGACCTCAGACCTGCCCTGTGCGTATTTATCCGGATTGGTAGCGACCTGCATTACGAGAACCGCGTCAGCTATATTGACCTGAGCATCGAGATTTGCATCGCCCCTGAGAGTGGAGACGAGCTCGCTTGTCGGCTGCGAATTCGTGATAACATCAATGATCTCGGCTATCTTCACGGTTCCGGCAGAATTGTTCGCACCGCTTATCTTAACTGTATAAACGCCCTTGTCGGAGGGGGCAGGGACCGGTATCTCATAGCTCTGACCTGTCGCGCCCTCGATAGGTTTGCCATTTCTGAGCCACTGGTATGACGCATCTTCAACGGAAGTCCTCGCAATGAGAGTAAGCGGTCTGAATTCGGAGGCATACATCTTCTTGTTATAGGAATAGGCGGAAATTCCGGTCGGGAGAGTGAGCTCGGGAACCTTTATCTCGCTGACAGTTTTCCAGCTGTTGTCGCTGTCCTGAATGTAAAGGCGGAGGTTTCCGATCTTATCGCCGGGACGTGCGGAGAATTTGTCGTAGGGGATACGCATCTCGAATGTGCCGTTGTTCCACTTGCATTGCAAACCGGTCTTGCCCTCGTGATTTGTGTAGATGTAGCCGTCATAGGCGAAGTACCACTTGAACTTTTCGTTGTCCTTTGCAGGATCGGTGAATTCGATATTGTAGATAGGAGCTTCTGTGCCGTCGGTGAGCTTGCCGAGGATATAGAGAGCACTTTCGTCTGATTTCACGCTGACACTGCTGCCGTTATCGTCAGTTTTTACGAGCATATCGTCCGTCCACTCGCCGCCGTAGGACACCTCTGCGTCTATCTTTGTGTTAGAGTTGACGGTGAGGAGCTCGTCCGAACCGTTCTGACTTCCGGCTTCGCGGAAGGTGTTGTCCGCGCAATAGACCTGCGACTCCTTTATCTCAACAGTTCCGAGCTTGTCAGCGCCGAGATCTTCGTTCCAGACCCCGTCGTTCGCAAAGCGTATCGAGCGCAGCGGCATATCCTTGAATTCATCGGCACACTCGCCCATTACCGACTTGAAGTAAACGTTCCATTTGCCGGGAGTTATGAACTCCGGAACGTGCATAGTTATGTCATTTTCGGTGACGGTGCAGGACTTCCAGTCGTGGCAGTCGGAGCTGATCGGAGCTTTCATATAGACTCCGTCTTTTTCAAGGATTATGTAGTTCTGCGTATGGGGAACGGGATTTGCGAAGCCGGTATTTTCAACGTTGAAGTGCAGCCTGAGTTTGCCGCCCTGTTCGGTCTGAGGCGTCAGCTCGGACTTTCTCAGCACGAACCTGTAACCGATGTGGTCGCGTATGAACTGGAAGCAGTTTTCACCGTAGTAGGCGGAGTTGTTCACGCCGGGAACGGAGTATTCCTCCTTGAATTCGTATTCCTTGTACTTGGGGAATATGTTGCCGTTGATGTAGCTGAGGTGAGTCTTATACATCTCCGGGATAGCGTTCTGCGGCAGGTAGGTGTCGTAGGTATAGGCTTTTTCGGGCTCATAGGAAAACTCGCCGCCGAAATAAGTATCGGTGGAAACAGAGCCGAGCCAGTCTGTTTCGAGCTTTCTGTCGGAGTAAGTACCGAGGTCGGAGCCGCTGCCCATATAGCCGTCATCGTACATACCGATGCGTTTCGACAGAATACGGCGTTTTTCGGGATCGGAAGATGCTTCGGCTGCTGCGCGTATCTCCTCGTCGAGCAGCTGCGAACGCTTTATGCCAGCCCATTCCGCAAAGGTATCCGGAGTGCGGACGGTTATGCCGATATTTTCCGGAACAGCGTTAACGAGAGCATCAACGAGCTTTGCCTTATTGCTTACAACAGCGAATTTACTGCCGTGCTGCTCGCCCCATTTGCCTATGAAACCGGACTCGATGTGCGTGATTATATTCTTGTAATCATCGAGTATGCCGTTCTCCTTGATCTGCTTGATGTGGTCGAGGAGGAGGTCGAATGTTTCCGGCTCGCAGTCAGCAACACCGTCCTCGTCATAGCGGAAACGCATAGCGATCATACAGCCGTTTTTGCGGCAGTTTTCAAAGGTAGTGCGCCAGTTTTTGAAGAAGGTCTCATCGAGAGCGTAGTCCTCTGTACCGTTAACGCCGCTTGAGAATTTGCCTATGTTGATGAAAAACAGCACGAGACTGCCGTGCGGATCGTAAACAGGCGTATCGCCGGGAGCACAGTGTGCCCATACGGTAGTAGTGTAGCCGGCGCCGGGGTTCTCGACAGTACCGACTATCTCGTCATAGCTGAGACCGCTGTCGGTCAGTCCGGTCGTACTTTCAGCGGCAGAGCTGTTCACAGGTATGACCGGAAGCATAGCTGCTGCTGTAACAAGGGATAATATCGAGCGGATATGGTTGTATTTCATAGTATTGCTCCTTTATAGAGGTAATATTTTCATCATTATAGCATAAATAGTTGCCGTTTTCAACCGCTCAGACAATATTTTACGGATATTTTACTTTTTCTTAATAAGGACATAACGAACGAAGCCGCTGACAAATTCAATGTAAAAAATCCCCTATGATAAATTTAATCAGTAAAATAATACAAAAAATCATTGAAATTTATACTGCAATGTAGTATAATGTAAATGTATGATAACCGAAATATCATAATTACAGGAGGAACACTATGAACGTAAAAAAACTAAAGGCGCTCGCTGCGGCTGCAATGATGTCGGTGAGCGTAATGCCTGCGGGATTTAACGTCCCGGCAGCTTCTGCCAAGTACGGTACCGGCAGGAATGTCGTTGAGTACCTCGACAGGGGACTTTGCGCCATTAATACCGGCAGCGGTATGATGGTCAGCTGGCGTTTTCTTGCCAATGATCCTGATAACGCTGAATTCCGGCTCTACCGCGACAGCGAGCTCATCTACGAAAGCAAGGAGAATATGGCGACTTCTTACCTTGACAAGGGCGGAAGTGCAGCCTCTAAGTACCGTCTCGATACCCTCTCGGAAGGCAAGCTCCTCTCAAGCGACTACTGCTCCCTCATCTCAAATTCCGGCTATTTCGACATACCTCTCGATGTCCCTAAAGGCGGAACTATCAACGGTGAGGCATACACCTATTCGCCGAATGACTGCTGTGCCGGCGATGTTGACGGCGACGGACAGTATGAGATATTCGTTAAATGGGATCCCTCAAACTCTAAGGACAATTCTCAGGTAACTGATGCGAAAAAAGGAATTCAGGGCGTCACCGGAAACGTCTATATCGACTGCTACACCCTCGACGGCAGGAAGCTCTGGCGCATTGATATGGGCAGGAATATCCGTGCAGGTCAGCACTATACGCAGATGGCTGTTGCGGACTTCGACCTCGACGGCAAAGCCGAGTTCATCACCAAGACCTGCGACGGCACTGTTGACGGTACAGGCAAGGTCATCGGAAACGGCAGCGCGAACTACGTTACCGAAGCCGGAACTATCCTCACAGGTCCGGAGTATATGACGCTGTTTGACGGTGCGACCGGCGCGGCTCTTGACACTATCGAGTTCCCAGTGCTCAGAGGTGATGCTACGAGCACCGCTGCCAAGAATACATGGGGCGATAACTACGGCAACCGCTGCGAGCGCTACAACTGCGCTATTGCTTACCTCGACGGAGTTCACCCCTCGGCTGTTTACGGCAGAGGCTACTATACGAGACTTTCGCTCTCAGCTGTTGATGTGGTGGACAAGAAGCTAGTGAAGCGCTGGGTGTTCGATACCGGCTTTGACAAGAGCAATCCTGCTTATGGCTGCGGAAACCACAACGTAATGGTAGCCGACTTCGATAACGACGGCAAGCAGGAGGTTTGTATGGGCGCCTGCGCTATCGACGACAACGGGCAGCTCCTCTGGTCTACCAAGCAGCTCCACGGTGACGCTATGCACGTCGGCGACCTCGTGCCTGACCGTGAGGGACAGGAGGTCTTCATCTGTCACGAGGACGGCAATCACGGTATATCGCTTCTTGACGGCAAGACCGGTCAGATAATCTGGCACTATGACGGCGATAAAGATACCGGACGCTGCTGCGCGGATAATATCCTCGCAGGAAATGCCGGAGCTGAGTTCTGGGGCTCAAGACCGGCTTATGCGGTATATGATGTGAGCGGCACTCAGATCGGCAATAAGCAGCCCTCCACAAACTTCCTCATCTACTGGGACGGCGACCTTGAGCGTGAGCTACTCAACGATATTTATATCGACAAAATGGTCTCCACAACAAATATCCAGAACATTTTCACAGCTACCGGCTGTGCTTCAAATAACGGAACAAAGGCAGTTCCGTGTATGACCGGCGATCTTCTCGGCGACTGGCGAGAGGAGCTCGTTCTCAGAACAGAGGATAACACGAAGCTTCGAGTTTACTGCACACCTCATACTACCGAGACAAGGCTCACAACTCTTATGCACGATGTTCAGTACCGTATGCAGTGCGGCTGCCAGCAGTCCTCATACAATCAGCCGCCGCACACGAGCTTCTTCCTCGGAACAGGCTTCTCGCTCCCGGAACGCCCTGATGTCAAGGTGCTCAGCGGCAGCAACTCTATGTTCAGCGGCGAGCTTATCCAGTCTGTCAGCGTAAATGACAAGACTAACCGCTTCAACTGGTCTGTTCAGAAAGATCTTGCAGCAGGGGATACTGTTTTCGGCGACAGAGCATTCAAGTTCACTGCTGTTCCCGACGCTCTCAAGGGGGCTGAGTGGATAAGAACTGCCTGCGACTCCAAGAAGTTCTACGGCGAGGAAGCTGTATTCAAGTCCGGCAAGGATATCACTGCCTATATCGGTCTCGATTCGAGAGTTACCGAGACTCCCGACTGGCTCGCCGGCTGGGAGCGCACTGATATGACTCTTACCGATGACGGAAACCCAGTCGTTACTTATATAGTATACAAGAAGAATTTCAGCGAGGGCAGCGATATTACTCTCGGACAGCTCGCAAACGCCAGCGTTGTAAACTACGTTGTTATGGCTAAGGAGCATGAGCCGGAGATCGTTACGACAACGACTACCACAACTACAACTACTACATCGACTACCACAGCAGAGGAGACCACAACGGTCACTGAGACTGATACAGCGCTCGTTCCGACTCTTCTCGGTGACGCAAACTGTGACCGTCAGGTAAACATCGCTGACGCAGTTCTCGTAATGCAGGTCGCTACGAACCCCGATAAATACGCTGTTGGCAAGACCGATGTGAGCATAAAGCCGCTTGGAGAAGTCAACGCTGATGTTGACGGAAAAGCAGGTCTGACGAACTCCGATGCGCTTCTTATTCAGCAGTTCAAGCTCGGCATCATAAAATCGTTCCCGGTAGAGGGCGATTGAAGCCGCTTGATTTTGAACTGATTTAGTGGTATAATAATAACAAGCACGATAGCTGCCGTCCGGCAGCTATCTGCATATACTCAACAATGTTGGAGGTTTTTGATATGAGCAGAAAGAATTTAGGCGCAAAGCCCTACCTTTTCCCGATGCCGGTAATGATAATCGGCACATATGACGCTGACGGCAACCCTAACGCTATGAATGCAGCGTGGGGCGGTATTGTCGGCAGGGACGAGATAATCGTTGACCTCGGCGAGCACAAGACTACCGAGAATATCGCAGTAAAGAAGGCTTTCACCATCAGCATTGCCGATGCTGCACATGTTGTTCCGTGCGATTATGTGGGAATGGTTTCCGGCAAAAAGGAGCCCGACAAGATGAAGAAGTCCGGCTTCACGGTCACAAAGAGCGAGTTCGTTGACGCTCCTGTCATAAACGAGCTGCCTCTTGCACTGGAGTGCGAGCTTATCGAGATAATCGGCGGAAACAAGTACCTCGGCAGGATAAAGAACGTCAGTGCGGACGAGTCTATCCTCGACGGCGACGGAAACGTTACTCTTGAGAAGTTCTTCCCGATAATCTACGACACAGCGGGCAAGAACTACTACAAGCTCGGCGAAAAGGTCGGCAAGGCTTGGGACGCCGGCAGCGCTCTTAAATAATTATGAAGCTATGCTGACATCTGACAAAACGAAAGAAAAAACTCCCCTGAATTCAGGGGAGTTTTTCCGTAAGGATATTATTGTAAGGAGTGTGGCTATCAGTTTAAGATGGGCTCGATCGCTTCGATCTCGCCGTCAACGAGCTTGATGAGCTTTGTGCCGAACTTGGCTGCTCTCTCGGAGTGGGTAACCTGTACGATAGTCTTGTTGTACTTCTGGTTGATCTCACGGAAGAGCTCCATAATTCTCATACCGGTCTTGGTATCGAGGTTTCCGATAGGCTCATCGAGGAAGATGATCTTGGGATCGAATACGAGTGCTCTTGCGATCGCAACTCTCTGCTGCTGACCGCCTGAGAGCTCACGGGGTGTAAGCTTGCGCTTATCCTCCATACCGATTATCTTCAGGCACTCGTCGAGCTTATCCTTGTATGATGAACGGCTCCTGCCGCTTATCATACAGGGGAGTGATATATTGTCCTCAACGTTGAGGTTGGGAACGAGATTGTAGAACTGGAACACAAATCCGATGTCCTCGTTTCTCATCTTGCAGAGCTCCTTGTCCTTGAGGGTGCTGAGATCGGTGTTGTTGATCTTCACAGTACCCGATGTGGGCATATCCAGACCTCCGAGGAGGTAGAGGAGGGTAGACTTACCGCTTCCTGAAGGTCCCATAATTGAGACGAACTCTCCTTCTTCGATAGTAAGGTTTATGTCCTTGAGGACGTGAGCGATTTCCTTTCCGTTCTCGAATGAACGGTTCATATTCTTAACTTCAATAACATTCATATATATAACCTCCGGAGCTGATTATTCGTATTTGAGTTCCTGAACGGCGTTCAGTTTCTTGCTCTTCTTCATAACTGAGAGAGAAGCAACGAGAATGATGATCGTGAGCACTATCAGGTACTTAGGAAGAAGTGCCCAGTCGAAATTGATAGTGATCGGCAGGTTCATACCTGTGAGGAGCTTTGAGATGAGGTCAACGAGGACTATCGTGTAGGGGATAGCGCCGACCACGCTGAGTATGATACTTGCCAGACTTTCTGTCAGAACGAGACGTCTGCGGTTGTTTCCGTTCATACCAACAGATGCGAGAACTGCGAATTCACGTTTTCTCTGGTTGAAGCAGATGCAGATGTTGTTGAAGATGCCGACAGAAGCGATGAGCATTGCAACATACGAGAATATCGAGAGGAGCTTCATAATGATAGCGTTGTTCTCAATATTGACGTCTGTATCCTGCTGTCTTGTTGTGTATGTAGCACCGAGGTCGCTGAGGAATGTCTTGAATTCCTTCTCAACAGCTTCCTTGTTGTCGCCGTTTACGCTGAAAGTGATGCCGTAAGCCTCTCTTGCGTTGAAGATCGACTTCATCTTGTCGGAATTGATGAGCATAAACTGGCTGTTGTTGAAGAGCTTTCCGTCGATCACGCAGTCAACTCTGAAGTCAGCCTTCTGCTTGCCGATCTCTATCTCTATGGTGTCGCCGACCTTCTTGTCGAGGAGCTTTGAAAGGTACTCTGTGATAACTACCGAGTTGTCCTCTGCCTTTACGAATTTTGCGTAATCGTCCTTGTATTCGTCGCTGTTAAGACGGAGATACTCGTTGTAGTACGCATAAGGCTTAGGATCACAGCCGCATACATAGATGTATTTGCCTTTCATTTTTGCTACATCATAGTACTGAACATTGACAGATGACTTCTCAACTGCACCGATGCTGTTGAGCTTTTCAATTATCATATCAGTAGTTGACTTATCGGAATTGCTGTCGATGATATTTTCGATGTTGTAATCGTAGTTGAGCTCTGTGTAAGCCTCCTCAATCGTCTTTGTAAGACTTGTTCCGGTAGAAGCTATCGAGAGAACTGCTGCGAGTGAAATGATAAGGAGCGTGATGTTGCTTCTGAGGAGCTTGGAGCTTCTTACGTTGTTGAGTGCGAGGAAGGTAGTAGTGGACTTTCTGAAAAATCTGCATACAGCACCAGCGATGACCTTGATGATCTTGGAGGAGATCATTGCAACGCCTATGAGACTGAGTACAGCTGCAAGAGGTGCGAGCTGGTTGACAGTATCGCCGCTGCTGAAGTAGGCTGCAAGTGCGATGCCGAAGATGATGAGACCAATGATGAACCTGATATTGCTCTTCTTGTGGTGGGGTTCGATGCGGTTGAGGATAACGTCCTTGACCTGGAGCTTTCTGATCGTGCGGACAGGCAGCCAAGCTGATACGACTGAGAGCACGAAAGCGAAGATAACACCTGCCACGATGTGTGCCGGGATCAGCTCGAACGGGCTGTAAATGCCGTACTCTGCAAGAGGTGAAGCGAGACGGTTTACGAAGTAGAGACCGATCTCACCGACTATTACGCCGAATATCGAACCCAGTACAGCGTAGAGGAGACTCTCAAGGAGAAGGATATGCTCGATCTTCTTCTTGGTAGCGCCCTGACTCATAAATGTACCGATAACGGTAATTCTCTCGTTGATTATGAGCTTGAATACGCCGTAGATGATGATAGCGCATATGAAGCATACGATAATGAGCATAAAGTACATACCGGCTTCGATGCTCTCTGTACCGTCTGCATCGACCTCACCGGTCACAGAACTTGCTTTGATGTTGTCGTATTTCTCGTTGAATTCATCAATGAAGTCGTCAACGTCGCCGTCGTATTCAGCGTAGGCGTTGTTGATCTTGCCGTTTGCACCGATGCGCTTGCTGAGGTAGTCGTAGGGGACGATGACTTTGAAGGAATTTGCATTGTCCAAGTAGAAGATACCCTTGTTGGCTGTGATAGCCTTGACTGTGTAGTCGTTCTTTTCGCCGTTGATAGCGATAGTGAACTTGCTGCCGATCTTCAGATCGAATTCATCGGCAACACGCTGGGAAATAACACAGACAGGCTCGTCTGTATTTGAAAAGCTGCCCTCTACGATGTTCTTATCGTAGCTCATTCTTCCGCTGAAGTTGGCGTAGCTTATTTTGTCGTCCTTGTTGATGATACCGGTGGTATAGAGTGTGCCCTCGACGTTTTTCAGACCTGAATGACTGAAATCATCGAGTGAGAAGAAGGGATCGGCTGTATTTGAATAAATAGATATGTCCCTTCCGTCCTGCATATTCTTTATCGGCTCCTTGTAGCTGTTGATGACTACCTGAACGAGACCGAGGCTGACTATGAGCAGGGCTGTGCTGAGCATGATCGAGAAGATGAGGAGAACGAGTCTGCCTTTTTTCTCGAGCATATTTCTTGATATGTACCTCAAAAATACTCTCAAGATAATTCCTCCTATGATTAATTTTAGAACGGACAGGCGGAGAAGAAATACCATAATCAGCCGCCTGTTCCTTGACTCTGATACCAGTATAACATACAATTCTGAAAAAATACTTATATGAAATCTTAAAAAAGTCTTAAATTTTGAGCGTGCAGAATAGGTCTTTTCCCAATTCTACGCGCCCTATTATTTTATATTTGCCGATATTTCGATTTGATTGTGTGTAAAATTGTGTGTAAAAATCACCTGCTCAGCTTGCTCATTTCGGAGATTAGGGTTGCGAGATCCTGATGAATATAGACGTCTGCGGTAGTAGCGTAATTAGCGTGTCCGATGATCTTCTGGAGGTTTTCGGGCTGGATACCGGCAGCAGCTGATATAGATGCGAAAGTATGCCGGGTAGCGTGAGGAGTCAGACCATCCGGATCAATAGCTGATGTACTCAGCGCTGCATTGAATATTTCTTTGCGAAACTTTGAAACAGTTAAGGGAAAGAGCCTGCTCCCGGAAGCTGAAGCAAGCCACTCACTGATGAATAGCTTTAATTCAGGGATATTTGGTGAAAGGGGGACGATACGGTTCTTGCCTGCATCTGTCTTTTCGCCGCCGATCAGGTAGCCTTCTGTTATATTGACATCCTCAACTCTCAGCTTGACCATTTCGCCTATACGAAATCCAGTATAGATCATAAACAGAACAGCCTGAACGCACTTTTCATCAGAGTGTTTCCAGAGTTTGTTGATCTCTTCCTTAGTGAAGATCCTTTTTTCTTTTTTCTCAAACTTGGGAATTTTAACGAATTCAGCATAGTTTTTCTGAACAATGTCATTTTCCATAGCAAAGCTGCAAAGCATTACAGCCATTGTCTTGATGATCTCACAGGAGCTCTTTGAGGTCGCTGCATTAACAATTTCTTGTATGTGGGCTGTCCGCAGCTCCCTGATAGGCAGATCAGTAACGTCTGCAAAGCGCTTCCACATATATGTATACAGCTTGACCGCTGCCTCTCCTACTCTTTTATAATGTATCTTAGACCACATTGTGTAGATCTCGGCAACTGTCGCGTTATAAAGCTCAGGTCTTCCGTTCCTGATGAAATCGTCGAGAGCTTCAGCAGCTTCGCGTCTGGTCGCATAGCTGCCGATATACCGCCGTCCTGTTCCATACTTGCTTGACGGAGCAACTGCGATCCACGGCTTTTTGTAGCGCTTATCGCAGCGGATCGTGCCGGTGCCGTGCTCTCTCTTGTGATATTTTGGTGGAGCTGCCGTCTGCTTTCTGCCGCAGTAACTGCAATATACTGCGTTTTCAGGCAGTTCACGCTTGCATTTGATACATAACATAAAAATGCACCTCCTGAAATATTTGACATTTCAATAAGGACGTGCTATAATTACATTGCTCGATGTGTGTAATAGCACGTCCGTATCCCTCGCTGGTGTTGGTAGCACCTGCGGGGGATTTTTTTGTTATATTAATATGTTTCGCTGCTGAGAACGTCCAGATGACGTCTGTAACGCTTCGGGATATTTATACCTACAAGGTATCCGATAGAGTGCAGGAAGTTCGATATGACCGCAAAGCCGTCCTTGTAGAACGCTTCGATGCGCTTATCCTTGTACTGTATACCCTTGTAATCAGGCGGACAGATGAAGGTCCAGTCAGCACCGCTTCGGTCGAGGACTATGCGGAAGAACTTGTCGATGTCGGTATCCTTGAAGCCGGCGTTCATCAGCAGGATATGGTGCTCCATTGCCTCGTCTATCTGACTCATAATGGCAGTCTCACCGTCGAAGGATATAAGTACCAGCAGCGGCTCGTCTGCTGCCATTGCCTTGTTTACGGCTTCATCATTGGGGTATTTGATTATATTCATAGATAGCTCCTTGCTATATACTTATTAATCTTCTTCAAAGAATTCATTTCCATTAGCATCAAAAAGCCTTATTTCCAGATCTTCTTCAGTAACTTCACGACCGTCGAAATAAGCGTAATATCCTGCTATCAAATAAAGACTTAAAAAGACTATACTATCTGTACTGTCATCAAAAGACTGTTGATCTGTAACATATATCTTGAAAGAAGTAAACTCATCATTAAACTTAATGTCTGTAATAGTAGAATATTCTTCACTTTGGACAATTTCTTTTATGCTTTCAGCAAATTGTGCGTGAATTTCATTCATTAGTGCATCATATTCAGATTCGGGTATTACTACTTTCACAGTTCCGTCACCGTTATCAGTAACTCCTTTTATATGGGGATTTTTCAATATATCTTCAAAAGAGTTTTCTTCATCTGAACTGATTATATCAGAGGGCATTGTAAGAATAACATCGCCGTTAACTCTTGAAACATTGATGTCATCAAGATCAACATCCTTGTTATTACTTGAATCTTCGCTGATCGGTTTTGTTGTAGTTTGAGTAACAGCTGCGGCTGACATTGTTTCAGTATTTGAGGTAGTATGCCCTGAAGCGTTTTTGGTTTTTTTGAATACTGGATCATCTATTTCAAAACAAAGATCATAAAAGGTATCAAAATACTGCTTGAAAAGAGAATATTTAAACTCATATGTTTTATCAGCAGGACGTGGCAGCTCAGTTGTTACTTTTTTATATAAAATATCTATCTGCTCGTTCATTTTATTCCAGGCGTTTATAAGCTGAGCCTGTTCTGGTATAGAATCGTCTAAAGATTGGATATAATCGTTGTAAGCATCCTTCTTAGCATAGGCGATTTTTAGATTATCTATAGTAAACTCTATATCCATTTCTTGACCAATAGCGTCTTTGCCGCTTTCTACATAATGGTAAATATTACAGAAACCATCGTTCCATATTTTTGAAGTAACCCAAGAACAAATAGAACTGAGGTTAATGTCTTCATCAACTTCATCTACTTTGCTTGTTGCTGCACTTGTTGATTCGGATGAAGCAATTGCAGAGGCGGTTGTTGTTTCAAGATTACTTGAACTATCAGAACTGCTTCCGCAAGCAGTAAGATTTAAGACACAGGTAAGTGCTACAAGTGTACATAATAGTTTTTTCATAATATTCCCTCCTTATTCCACCGCACTCATAAAATAAACAGCCTTGCCGAGAATGCGGATATGGTTCAGCTCCTCGCCCTGATATACGAGCGGCTTGTATTTAGGGTTCTCAGCTATGAGCTGGAGCATACTGTCCTCCGGATAGTAATATACGCGTTTCAGTGTAGCTTCATCGTCTATTATAACAGCGGCAATGTCACCGTTCTCAACAATAGGCATTTCCTTTATAAATACGATGTCGCCCTCATAGATACGAGCATTCACCATACTGTCACCCTTAGCTGTAAGGCAGAAGTCAGCGCGTATATCCATATCAGCCATTACATAGTGTTCCTTATCTTCATCAGCAAAGACCGGTTCCCCACAGGCTATTTCTCCGAGCATCGGAAAGCGTTTCAGCTTTATGGGTTTGATGTTGTCGTATTTTGCAGAAAGCTCCTCAACAGTCTCGTTACCAAATGTGATGTCTCGGATTTGCGGAACATCATACCCCATTAGCCACGCTTCGTTGACATTTAAAGCCAATCCAAGAATAGAAAGTTTCTGCTGTCCAGGTTCAACTTTGCCGTTTACATACTGGCTAAGGTCGTTTTTATTGAGCTTAACACCGTATTTTTTGCAAAACGGCTCTGCCTTAATTAGTATATCAACCTGTTTTATATTTCTTTCATTCATTAATTGTTTAAGACGTTGTGATGTAGTGAATTTTTTCACGCACTTCACCTCCCTTTTTACGCATTATAACATATCTTGAATAAAAATTCAAGAGGGTAATGAAAAAAAGTTCAAAAAAATTGAATTTTTCTATTGACAACAGTTATATGATATGCTATACTGTACTTAGTTCAAAGTGGTTGAACTGAATATGAAACAGGAGGTGATGTATGTGGCGTATGATTACTCAAAACTTGACGGGCTCATAACGGAGAAATGCAAGACAAGGGCGGCGTTTGCAGAGCTGATAGGGCGCTCAGAACGAAGCATTTCTTTGAAAATGAACGGCAAGGTAGAGTGGAGTCAGAATGAGATCACGAGAGCGTGCGAAGTTCTGGAAATTAAGCCAGAGGAAATAGCGGCTTATTTTTTTAATCTCATAGTTCAAGATGATTGAACTGTTTTGAAAGGAGCGTGAAGAAGTGAAGGAGGAAAAAGTTTTGGTAACTCTTGACGGAAAGGAAATATCTGACAGCGTCTTGCCCGACAGAATTGACCTTATCATTCTTCTATACGATTTCGTTGAGAGAGTATCAAAAGGGAAAGCGACCTCTGAAGCAGAAGTTGCAGTTCTGCCAGAGGTCGCCTCCCGACTGTTTGAGATGATGGATTAGCCTTTGCGTTTACTTAATTCTTTTGAGATTGCATCGTAGAACTGGCAATAATAGTCAACAATCTCTTTTGAATCAATACTAATGCGAGGCTCATTTCCAACTACGTTAGCTGTTGTAACACTGTTCTTAATGCTCTGAACTTGTGCGGTAAGAGCAACAGCTAAATCGTGTGCAGTATGATC
>CACXEJ010000103.1 GCA_902766595.1 Ruminococcus flavefaciens
AAATACAATGCCGGGTACAAGAAAGCTGGGCAGAACAACTGACCATAGAAAGGCTATGCTCAGAGGCATGGTAACTTTCCTTCTTGAAAACGGTCAGATCGAAACGACTGTTACAAGAGCAAAGGAAGTTCGCGCTGTTGCAGAAAAAATGATCACTATCGGTAAGAACGATGATCTGCACTCCAAGCGTCAGGTATTTTCATACGTTACAAAGGAGTCCGTTGCAAAGAAACTCTTTGACGAGATCGCTCCCAAGTACGCTGACAGAAACGGTGGATACACACAGATCGTTAAGATCGGTCCCCGCCGTGGTGACGCTGCTGAAATGGCTATCATCAAGCTCGTTTGATCGCAGATATGATAAGAACCCCGTTCCGAATGGAACGGGGTTTGTTTTTATATGCAGACATTCTGCAAAAGGGCAGAAAAAGATCCCTCCGTTCCGACAGAACAGAGGGATGATCTTTACTTGATGTTGATATTTGTGTTGTTGCCGCCGAAGCCGTTGTTGTTCATATTAATGCTTCCTGTGAGTTTGCCCTTGACAGACTTGAGATTCTGGAGGTTGCGTGCGTAGTGAGCCTCGGTGTCATTGAGCATCTTGGAAACAGACTCAATGGCGTTCTTCTGGAGGTTCTTGGAAGCTGTCTGCGCCTTTGTGAGCATATCCATAGCTCTCTTCTTGGCTTCAGTAACGATAGCCTCGCGTGAAACTATCTGAGCTGCACGCTCCTCAGCCTTGCGTATGATAGACTCTGCATTGAGCTTAGCCTCATTGAGGATACGCTGGCAGTCGAATTCTATTTTCTTTGCTTCCTTGAGTTCGTGAGGCATATTCAGGCGTACATCGTTTATAAGCTCTCTCATACGCTCGCCGTCGATGACCTTCTTGTGTGCTGCAAAGGGAACAGACGAAGCCTTATCGAGGAGCTCGTCCATCTCTTCAAGGATCTCATCAATACTCATAATAAATTACCTCTCTTTAATAAGTCTTTGTTTTATATCATCAAGAATTGCTTCGGGAACAAAATGACTGATGTCGCCGCCAAAATAGGCTATCTGCTTGACAACGCTCGAGCTGAGATACATATTTTCCGCGGCGGTGGTGAGGAAGACAGTTTCCGCACCGGCGTATAGTTTTTTATTGGCGAGAGCCATCTGGAATTCGTATTCAAAGTCGCTGACGGCTCGGAGTCCCTTTACAATAGCGATAGCGCCGACATTCTGGACATAGTCTGCGAGGAGACCGTCGAGAATATCTATAACTACGTTATCGAGGTCGTGGGTGACGTTCTCGATCATAAGCATACGCTCGGTAGCCGTGAAGCTGGGCGAACCCTTTCCGGCGTTGCGCGAGATGAGCACGATGACCTTATCGAAGAGCCGTGAAGCACGGGTGATAATATCGAGGTGACCAAGCGTGATCGGATCGAAACTTCCGGGGCATACTGCAACCCTTCTCATTCTTCTTCCTCCTCATCGGGGACAGGATCGACGTATATCGTGACGTTGATCTTGCCGTAGCGGTAGGTTTTGCGGATAATGAGATTGTCCGGTGTTTCGGGAAGGATAGCTTCCTTTTCATACTCGCAGATGATACAGCCGCCCTTAGCCAGCTTTTTAGCGGCGATAGGGAGGAGGTTATTGATGTGGCTGTGGCGGTAGGGGGGGTCAAGAATGATGACGTCGAATTTCTGACCTGTCATCTTGATATAGTCATAGCTGTCGCGGTTGATGACCTCGGAATGGCGGGCTAATCCCGTATTGCGGAGGTTTTCGTTGACGCAGTTTATAGACTTTGCCGAATTATCCACAAACACAGCGCGTTTAGCGCCGCGGCTGAGGGCTTCGATGCCCATCTGACCGCTTCCTGCGAAGAGATCGAGCACATATGCTCCCTCGAGCTGGAACTGTATTGCGGAAAAAATGCCTTCTTTAACTTTATCTGCGGTAGGACGGACGTCGAGACCATCGGGAGCGACGAGCCTGCGTCCTCTTGCGATACCGGTTATAACTCTCATAAGAAAAGATCTCCTAAAATACCGGCGGACCGGGTAAACTGCTGAGGGCAGCACTTATTACAAAGAGTTTAAAGCACCACCATAGCTATACATTAATATTATAGCGTATTTTCGCGGCCTTGTCTATATTTTTTTTAAAAGATAGGCTATTTTCTACAAAAACGCCTTGAAACAGCACTCCGGAATTTACATTTGCATCACAAAGAGGAGCGAAAGAAGATAAATTAATTGTATAATTCAGTGAATTTGTATAAATCTCATTGACATTTTGTTCAGTATGAGGTATA
Source organism: Ruminococcus flavefaciens (assembly GCA_902766595.1). Classification (GTDB taxonomy): domain Bacteria; phylum Bacillota; class Clostridia; order Oscillospirales; family Ruminococcaceae; genus Ruminococcus; species Ruminococcus flavefaciens_U. The sequence goes on from CACXEJ010000103.1 coordinate 2,309, forward strand.
ATAAAATTAATATTTCGATAATATTATGAAAAGAGGTAATGGTTATGGCAATGGAAAAGAATCTCAAGATACTTATTGTTGATGATGATAAGAATATCTGCGATCTTCTCAGGCTTTATCTCGAAAAGGATGGCTATGGGGTAATTCTCTCCCACGACGGTGAAGAGGCTGTCGTAAAATTCAATGCGCTCAAACCTGATATGGTTTTACTTGATATTATGCTGCCCGGTATGGACGGCTGGCAGGTATGCCGCGAGATCAGAAAGAAGTCAAATGTTCCGATCATTATGATAACCGCCAAGGGCGAGACTATCGATAAGGTGATCGGTCTTGAGCTCGGTGCTGACGATTATATCGTAAAGCCATTTGACGCAAAGGAGGTCATCGCGCGTATCAACGCTGTTACACGCCGTGTCGGCACAGGTACGGCTGAGCCTGAGACAAGAGAGGTCCACTACGACAAGCTCTCTGTTAATATGACTCGCTATGAGCTCAAGGTTGCAGGAAAGGTCGTTGAGACTCCGCCTAAGGAGCTCGAGCTCCTCTTCTATCTTGCTTCAAACCCGAACAGAGTATATACCCGTGACCAGCTCCTCGATGAAGTATGGGGCTTTGAGTATTACGGCGACTCGCGTACTATCGACGTACATATCAAGCGCCTCCGTGAAAAGCTCGAGGGCATCTCTGATGAGTGGGCTCTCAAGACAGTATGGGGTGTCGGCTACAAGTTTGAAACAGAGGATGAAGAGTGATATTATTCTTTGATCTTTATGGGGGACAGGAGTCCCCCGTTTTGTTAGATTTTTGCTTACCGGCGGAGGTGACATACTTTGAATTCAAATAAGAGCACCTATTTCAGGATATTCAGATTTTCCTATATCGTTATCATAACTCTGCTCGCGGTCATCGGCGTTATTTTTGTTAGCGTCTGCACTTCTATGTATAAGACCGAAAAGCTCAATGAGCTTCAGGATTCAGGTGATCTCTTCATAAACTGCATCAGGGAGGAGTACAAAGCTGACGGCAAGATCGACAGCAAGGATATTTACGCTATCCACGCCGCTCTTATCAAGGAAAAGAACATCGAGGCTTATATATATGATGCCGAAGGCAACTGCCTCGTTTCACCGGCTGACTACAAGCTCGAGCTGACCGGAAAGTTCAACCTCTCCCGCGAGGTAAAGAAGCCGGAGCCGCTTTCCGAGGATTTCAGGGAAAAGCTCGAGAAAGGCAAGATGCTTGAGCTCGACAAGCACAGCTACTCAAACAACGAGCCGCGTCTCACCTACGGCAGACGTATCCTCTTCAAAACAGACGAGTCCGGTATCCCTGTGAGAATGTATGCGGTTTTCTACGGTCTTACAGGCGACATAAACGCTTTCGCGCTCAAGCTGGGCAGCATTTATGCACTGATAGCTCTCATTGCAGCAGCAGCTTCGTATTTCCTCATCAGAAGAAAGTTCCGCAAGCTCGAGAACTACGAGAAGGAATTCCTCAAGGTCGCTTCTATGTACGCAAAAGGCGACTTCTCCGAGAAGATAAGTACGGAAATGGACGGAAATGTCAAGGAGATCGCAGAGTATGTCAATGCTCTGGCGGCTGACGTTGAAGCAGGTGAGGAGACCAGCAAGACCTTCATCGCAAATGTTTCGCACGAGCTCAGAACGCCTATCACTACTATCGGCGGCTTCGTTGACGGTATCCTCGACGGCACTATCCCCAAGAACAAGCAGAGCGAGTACCTCATACTTGTATCAAAGGAGATGAAGCGTCTGAAGGTGCTCATCTCGTCAATGCTCAATATGACCAAGTTTGAGTCCGGTACTATGAGACCGAACTTCAGGCAGGCAAATATCACGGATCTCGTTGTTCAGACTGTGCTGATGTTCGAGAAGAAGATAGAGACCAAGAGCCTCAACGTCATCGGTCTCGACGGCAACAGACTCACTGTGAACATCGACACCGACCTTATGCAGCAGGTAATCTATAACCTCGTTGAGAACGCGGTCAAGTTCGTTGACAACGGCGGAACTCTTACGTTCAGATTTGACAAGAACGAGGAGTGGTACGAGATCGGCATAAAGAATACAGGAGAGGGGCTTCGCGATTCCGAGATACCGCAGGTATTCGACCGCTTCTACAAGACCGACTCCTCGCGCGGCAAGGATACGACAGGTCTCGGACTGGGACTCGCAATATCAAGAAAGATAGTCCACCTCCACAGGGGACACATCGTCGTAAAGAGCGTTTACGGCGAATATACAGAATTCATAATCCAGCTCCCGATAGAGAGCACGGAATAAGACCGGCGATGTCCGGGAAAGGAAACAGGAAGATATATGCAGGACAAAGATGAAAACAATTCCGGCGGATTGCCGCAGGAACCCTATATCCCCAAGCACGAAAAAACGGCTGATGACAGCGCTGTAAGCGAGGTCGATGTTCCGGTAGCGGCTTCGGACGCGGCAGGACCTGTCTACGATGACTTTATGTATGAGCCTATCGGCTTTGAGAATATGACGGACGGAGACTCCATTCTGACCAGCGGAAAAAAGCCCAAGCGTACCAGAAGCGAAAAAGCTGCACTGATACTCTTCGGACTTATGCTGGCAGTTTGTGTAGGTCTGGCAGCTTACGGAATAGTCAAGGACATCGTGAACAGCAAGGACGCTATCGTCAAGGTGAATGAAAAGAAGCAGGTAGTGCTCTACCGCAATTCAAAGCCGGAGGGTGCAAACGACCTCAGCAAGTTTGTTGACGAAAACGGCAGATACACTATCGAGGGAGCTTCCGCAGCGGTCATCGACTCCATAGTCGAGATATACACCTACAGCGACGCTTCACACAATACCTTTGTGGGTTCGGGCTCGGGAATAGTCATCTCAAAGGACGGCTACATCGTGACCAATGCGCACGTTCTCCAGTCGGACGGCTACCATACGGTGATAACCAACGGTGATAAGAAGTACGATGCGAAGATAATCGGCAGGGATACAAAGACCGACATCGCAGTTATAAAGGTGACGGCAGACGACCTCAAGCCCGCTGAGCTGGGCAATTCCGATGAGACTATCGTCGGTGAGACGGTCATAGCAGTCGGAAATCCTGCCGGACTTTCGTTCACGGTAACTGACGGTATCGTTTCACACATCGGCAGAAAGATACGCGGCAAGAACAATACCGGCTTTGAAATGGAGTGCATACAGACCAACGCTGAGATAAGCCCAGGTAATTCCGGCGGTGCTCTCGTGAATATGTACGGTCAGGTCATAGGAATAACCTCCTCGAAGCTCGTCAGCAGCACACTTGAGGGACTCGGCTTCGCTATCTCTATAAACGAGGCTCTCCCCATAATCGAGGAGCTCATCGACAAGGGCTACATAGAGGGACGTTTCAGGATAGGCGTTTCGCTCATCGACACCAGCACAGAGTCCAAGCGCGCTGCTATCAAGCAGGAGCTCGGCTACGACATTCCCAAGGACTTCAAGGGAATTTACGTCGGCAAGATAAGCGATGACAGCGACATAAAGAATACTTCGATGAAGGTCGGGGACTTCTTCACTGAGGTAAACGGCAAGACTGTCACGACCTACTCCGAGTTCTATGATACTATCAGCAGCCAGTATACCGTAGGCGACAAGGTGCCTGCGACCTGCGCTCACATTGACAAGAACGGCGAGATAACCTATTATCATATCGAGTTCGGACTCATCGAGGATAAGTCCGGCGACTATTGATCCATAAGATTTCTGGGACGATCGGAGTTTACTCCGGAAACTCCTCCTGCTACACCGGCAACGGTCAGAAGGAGGAGCTTTTTTATGCCCGTGAAAGTGCCTGTGCAGATAAGGCTTACGGACGAGAGCACGAGATAGAGCATCGCTCCGCATATTATGCCCTCTGCGAGACCGTGTCTGCGGCGGTGCTTGCCGCCTGTGTAGGCTCCGCTGAAAGCTCCGGCGGCTATTGAACCGCGGCTGAGCCATTCGGCGAGACGTATGTCGTTTATCAGCTTGTACAGTATCAGTGCCGAGAACATCGTCAGCAGGAAGCAGACGGCAGTTCCGGCGGCAGCAGACATCAGAAGGCTCAGCGGATAGCTTGACCATATGCTGCGTTTGTGTCTGTGCATAAAAAGACCTCCGCATAGAATAGTTGTTATATCCTATGCGGAGGGAATGCTTATTATTCGGTTATATTACTTCTTCTTTGACTTCTTCTCTGCCTTTTCCTCAGCAGCTTCGTCCTCGTCATCATCAGCGAGCTTTGCGGAAGCGAGACCGTTGTCAGACTTCTTGGAAGCCTTTGCCTCCTTCATACGCTCCATAGCAGTAACGTTCTCGGTGATAGCCCAGTTCTTGATCCTGAGCTTCTGTCTTTCGCCGCCTGTTTCGATAACGACTGTGTCCTCACCGGTGCGGACAACGATACCAACGATACCGCCGCCGGTAACTATCTCGTCGCCGACCTGAAGCGAATCCTGCATCTCCTTCATTTCGCGGTCACGCTTCTTCTGGGGCTTGATAGCGATGAAGTAGAGGAGTGCGAACATAATAGCGAGGGGGAGCACCAGTGAGATTATGGCACTTCCTGTCGAACCGCCTGAGCTTGTGCTGGAATTAGCCTGTGTAGCGTCCTCTGCAAAGGCTGACATTGCACATACAGCAGCGAAAGAGGCTGTTGCAAAAGCTGCGGATACTGAAGCAATAAGCTTTTTGATCTTCATAAAATATCTCCAATCTGCCGCAGGAGCGCGGCTGTTCAAAATACAAAACTTATTATACCATATTCTGCGCTATAATGCAAGTGTTTTCTGCGATTTTTCTGAGCTCCGGCGCATTGTGACAAATTCCGGGTATTTTCATATAATGAAAGCAAAGAGAATAATCAGAGGCTCCGTTTTCGGGAGCACTTCAGCCGTGAGATCGGCGGAATGGAGATATATATGAAAAGAGACTGCAATATACTTATCGCCGGCGGTGATATGCGGCAGATCTACTGTGCGCGGAAGCTCGGCGGTGAAATGAATACAGCCCTCATCGGTTTTGATGAGGAGCTTCTGCCCGTTGATATGAGTGGGTGGACTGCTGATACTTCGCAGAAACGCTTCTACGACTGCGTTGTACTGCCGGTAGTGCCGCTTGACGCGAACGGTCTGCTCAGCACCCCGTGCAGCAGTTCGGAGCTCCGCCCTGAATACATCAGGGAAATGCTCCGCGATGACGGCATAATACTTGCCGGAAAGTGCGATGAAAGACTGCGGAGTATGTTCCCGGAGCACGAGATAGAGGAGTACCTCACACGCGAGGAGCTCAGTCTGCGGAACGCCGTCCCGACTGCCGAGGGAGCTGTACAGATAGCCCTCGAGGAGCTGCCTGTGACTCTGAACGGGCTGCGTGTGCTTATAGTCGGAATGGGCAGGATAGGAACTGCGCTGACGGCTGTACTGAAGGGCTTCGGCGCGGATATAACAGTCGCCGTCCGGAACGAGACCGGTGCTGCAAAGGCGCGGATAGCCGGAGTGAGGGCAGTCCGCACAGAGAGAGCCGGTGCTGATTACGACCTTGTTTTCAATACTGTGCCCGGACTCGTTTTCGACCGCGAAAGACTGAGCAAATTCAGCCCCGATACCCTCTTCATCGACCTCGCTTCAAAGCCCGGCGGCGTTGATTTTGAGGCAGCTCGTGAACTCGGCATAGGAGTTATATGGGCGCTCGGACTTCCCGGAAAGACCGCTCCTGTGACCGCCGGTGAGATGATAGCCGAGACCGTCACGGCTATGATTGCAGAAAGGGGGCGGGGCGAGTGAGCAGTATTTTCAATGGACTGCGCATAGGCTATGCGATGACCGGCTCGTTCTGTACGTTCAGCCGCAGCTTTGCTCAGGCGGAGAAGCTCGCGGAGCTCGGCGCAGAGATCATACCCGTTATGTCGGAACACGCCTCCTCGACCGATACGCGCTTCGGTACTGCGGAGGAGAATATCCGGCGGCTTGAGGAGATATGCGGCAGGGAGGTCATAAACACGGTCGCCGGTGCAGAGCCTATCGGTCCGAAGGCTATGACGGACATAATGCTCGTCGCACCGTGTACGTCGAATACGGCTTCTAAGCTGGCTAACGGCATTACCGATACGGCTGTGACTATGGCTGTGAAATCCCACCTGAGAAGCGGCAGACCGGTCCTGCTTGCGATAGCGTCAAATGACTCACTGCTGGGTTCGGCAAAGAATTTGGGGGAGCTCTTCAACCGCAAGAATTATTACTTCGTGCCGATGCTTCAGGACGACGTAGTGAAGAAGCCGGCTTCGCTGGTGGCGGAGTTCGAGATGATACCCGAGGCGGTGGAGGCGGCAATGAACGGAGTTCAGCTGCGCCCGATAATCTACCATAAATAGAGCAGAATAATGCCCCTTGCATTATGCACAAGGGGCGTTACTCTGCGTTTTAGTTTTAACGGTATACCGTTATTAATATGGTAACACATTTCGGCATAAAAGTCAACGGTCTACCGACAATTATTTTGTACAAAAAATGCTATCATATTTATGTAGTATTACGAGAGAGGATAGCATTTATGAATATTTCAGAAGCAGTTGCCGGACGAATATTGGAGCTTTGCCGGGAAAATAACATAACCGTTAACAAACTTGCTACTATTTCAGGAGTAACACAGTCAACTGTCAACGATATAGTCAATCATCGCGCGAAGAATATCGGTATCGTTACAATAAAAAAGCTGTGTGACGGATTTGATATGACAATAACAGACTTTTTTGATACAGATGTTTTCCGTACACTTGAACAGGAAATGTATTGAGAAGCAAAAAGGCGAACCCGAATAATTCGAGTTCGCCTTAATTTTATAATTCCGAATTGATAATTCTCAAGCGAATTATCAATACATTCCGCCTGCGGGCATTGCAGGAGCAGCAGGAGTATCCTCCTTGATGTCTGCAACGAGGCTCTCTGTTGTGAGGACCATTGAAGCAACGGAAGCAGCGTTCTGGAGAGCGGAACGTGTTACCTTAGTAGGATCAACAATTCCGGCAGGGATCATATCTGTGTAAACCTCGTTGTAAGCGTCGAAGCCGTAGCCTACCTTGCGTGAACGAACGATCTTGTCAACGATAACGCTTCCCTCGAGACCTGCGTTCTCAGCGATCTGACGAACAGGAGCTTCGAGAGCCTTGAGGATTATCTTAGCACCGGTCTTCTCGTCGCCCTCAAGTGTGGGAACGAGCTTTGCAACAGTCGGGATAGCGTTGATGTAAGCTGTACCGCCGCCTGCAACGATACCCTCTTCAACAGCAGCCTTTGTAGCAGCGAGAGCGTCCTCGATACGGAGCTTCTTTTCCTTCATTTCGATCTCAGTAGCAGCACCAACCTTGATAACTGCAACACCGCCTGCGAGCTTTGCGAGTCTTTCCTGGAGCTTCTCGCGGTCGAAATCGGAGGTAGTATTCTCGATAGCGCTTCTGATCTGTGAAACTCTTGCCTTGATAGCCTTCTTGTCGCCAGCACCGTCAACGATGATAGTGTTCTCCTTCTGGATAACTACCTGCTTAGCCTGACCGAGCTGCTCGAT
>CACXEJ010000104.1 GCA_902766595.1 Ruminococcus flavefaciens
CGCTGAGTTCGGTTACGGTATGTACCTCGCTCAGGAGACACTCAGAAAGAGAGTTACTGATAAGGTTAAGGCTCTCGAGGCTAAGGCTGAGAAGCAGGAAGTAAAGGACGCTATCGCTAAGTACTTCGAGACTTACAACGACGGTGCTGCTAACGCAGACGCTACTGATAACCTCGTAGCAGCTCTCGAGGCTTGCGGCTGTGATGACGCTAAGGCAATCCTCGCTGAGAAGGACTACCTCTCCAAGAAGTCACAGTGGATCTTCGGCGGTGACGGTTGGGCATACGATATCGGCTTCGGCGGTCTCGACCATGTAATCGCACAGGGCAAGAACGTAAATATCCTCGTATTCGATACTGAGGTTTACTCAAATACAGGCGGACAGGCTTCCAAGTCAACTCCTACCGGTGCTATCGCTCAGTTCGCAGCAGCTGGTAAGGTAGTTAAGAAGAAGGATCTCGCTGGTATCGCAATGAGCTACGGTTACGTTTACGTTGCACACGTTGCAATGGGCGCAAACATGAACCAGTGTATCAAGGCATTCACAGAGGCTGAGGCTTACGACGGACCTTCCATCGTTATCTGCTACGCTCCTTGTATCAACCACGGTATCAAGACCGGTATGGCAACTGCTCAGGCTGAGGAGAAGAAGGCTGTTGAGGCTGGCTACTGGCACCTTTACAGATACAATCCTACTCTCAAGGCTGAGGGCAAGAATCCCTTCATCCTTGACTCCAAGGCTCCTAACGTTGACGAGTACAAGAACTTCCTCATGGGTGAGGTTCGTTACAACTCACTCGCTCGCTCCAATCCTGAGAGAGCAGAGAAGCTCTTCGACGCAGCTGTTGCAAACGCTAAGGATCGTTACGATTACCTTACACGTCTTACAACACTTTACGGTCAGGACTAAGCAGCGTACCGCTGCACCATTCCACGTTGACGCTCGCAAGCCCGCTTACTCTTTGTAAAACAGATAGTCTGCTTTCGCTCACGGCAGTTTAACGTGTAATATGCTCATACGAATATAAAAATTCTCCCCGGTGCTTCGGTACCGGGGAGTTTTTGTTATGTTATTTTTCAGATGAGAGCCTGCGGTATTTCTTTCTGTTGACAAGGTAAAGTATCTGCCAGAATACAGCAACAGGGAATACGGGAACGATCGCGCTCCAGAGCAGTATACCGTAAAACCATAAATTTTCCCAGAAGGCTTCGATGCCGTATACTGTGGAGCCCAGAAATGTAAATTCGCCCTCGGTTGCTGAATATATTATGAGAAGTATGAAAGGAAGGAACGAGAGCAGGAATGTTGCTGTGTATAATTCTGACACAGGTCTTTTCCCTGCTTCAAAACGTTTTCTCAGCCATATGCGTGTTATCAATGTGAGCGCTCCTAAGAATGATATGGCGAAGAATATACTAAGCGGGAAAGTGATCCCATCGAAAAAGTGATAGTCGAGTTCGGTGTCCATTACGAAAACCTTTATTATGAAATTGACAGCGAATGCGATGATACCGCATCCGAATATACACATCATTGTTTTTTCGCTCTTTTTCATAAAAACAGCCCCTTTCTGCGGCGTATCGTATATCTTTGATACTATTCTACAACAGAAAGGGACATTTTTCAAGCTGATGATTGTAACTATTGCAGTGACATTTGTAACTATTTCTGAGTTGTTACATTTTCTTGCGGTAGTAAAGAGTAACTCCGAGGTATACGAGCATTATGAAGCCCATACAGCAGGAGAGCGTTGCACTGACAACGTGATTGTAATAGTCTGACAGGAGCGTTGCAATGGAAAGACCGGCTATCGTTATTAAGAAGGAGGTCTTGCCGGCTTCCTTGAAGATCTGATTGTTGCGTTCATCGGTGTTGGTGATATACAGCTTTTTGCAGAGCTTTTCATCGTTGAGCGCCTTTTTGTTACGGCTGATCTGGATAAGAGAAACGAATATCATTGCAGCGAAAAATCCTATAATTCCGCTCTGTGGTCCGGAGCCCTGCTCGGTTCTTCCGTTGATAATGTGAAAGGCGATGATGCCGACTATACATAGTATCGAAACAACTATATACAGCCGGTAGATCCTGTTGTTCTTCTGAAGCTTTTTTCTGAATTCTTCCATAGTTATCCTCCTTAAAGGTTCTCGTCACCCTCAAATATGAATAGTTCCTCGATAGAAATGCCGAAGAACTGTGCCGCTTTGTGGGCGAGGGTGAGTGAAGCGTTGTATTTTCCGTTTTCGAGTGAGATTATAGTCTGCCGCGTTACTGACAGAGCGTCAGCGAGCTCCTGCTGAGTGACTTTGCGTGACTTGCGGAGTTCCTGTATCCTGTTTTTCACATATCTGCCCTCCTTGGTGTAAAGTCAGCTTTACTTCTGCTTCGACAATAGTATAGCACACTTTACATTCTTTGTCAAGCCTACTTTACATATTTTTATATTTTAACTTTACAACTCCTTGTTTTGTTTACACCTATATGATATAATAGAGTCAACAATTATGAGAGGACGGAGAGATTATGGATATGGAGATACTTCGTGCCGGCGCTGATATTACGGAGGAGCTTGCAGAAAAGCTTTCGCGCCTCGACAGGCAGTGCGTGGGCGCTGACGGCTGGTCGGCTGAGTCGTTCAGGAGCGAGGCTCGCAAGGATAACGGCTTCGTGCTGTATATAGCGGACTACGGTGAGGTCATCGCACTGCTTTCCGGCTATTCTGCCGTCGGAGAGGGCGATATCACAAGCGTTGCCGTTAGTCTGGAGTACCGCCGGAGAGGTCTTGCGGCGAAGCTGATAGGGGAGTTTGAAAAAATGCTCCCGGCGGATACGGAGAGCATCTTCCTTGAGGTGAGGGAGTCGAATTCCGGCGCGATAGCCCTGTATGAGAAGTGCGGATTTGAACGCCTGTCGGTGCGGAAGAATTTCTACTCGCAGCCGCGAGAAAATGCCGTAGTTATGGCGAAAAATCTGACAGGAGGCGTAGCTTTATGATAATGGTATCGCTTATGGAGCTTGATGTAAAGTCTCAGCATACCCACGCTCACGCGCTTCTGAGGGAGTGCCTGAAAAAGCGTAATATCCGCTACGATGAGGGGACTCCTCTCGTCAAAGGCAGGCTCGGGAAGCCCTCACTGGCTGAACACCCGGACGTCCACTTCAATCTCTCCCACGCAAAGGGCATAGCCGCCTGTGTGGTCTCGGACAGCGTTTGCGGCATTGACTGCGAGGCGGTGCGTCCTTACCGCGAGAACGTCGTCCGCAGAGCTTTTTCGGAGGAGGAGCAGCAGCTTCTCGGGACGGTTTCCGGCGAGGAGCGCGACCGGCTCTTCACGCGGCTGTGGACTCTCAAGGAGGCTTACGTCAAGGCTCTCGGCGACGGGATAGCCTATCCGCTCAATACGGCTTCATTTTCGTTCGGGGAGAGCGGAATTCTTACGAATATAGAGGGATACAGGTTCAGGCAGTACCTCATAAGAGGCGGCAGATTTGTGGTCTCGGTCTGTGAAAAGTTACAGGGTTAAGCTGGGTTTTAAGTAATATTGTAAATTTTTATTGAATTGCTCTAACCCACTTGAAAAAGTCAGACAAAAATGTTATAATCAATAGTATAGTATTAGTCTGGGGATCTGGCATTTGTCCCCCGGCAGAAGGAGAATGAATTATGCAGTACGGACATTTTGACCTCAAAAATAAAGAATATGTCATCACTAATCCTGCAACCCCTGCCCCTTGGGCAAACTACCTCGGTGATCCCGAATACGGTGCTATGATCTCGAATAACGCCGCAGGTTACAGCTTTGTAAAGTCGGGCGCTAACGGACGTATCACACGTTTCCGCTTCAATTCCGAAATGGACCTCCCCGGCAGATACATCTATATCCGCGATAATGATACATCAGACTACTGGTCTGCTTCATGGCAGCCTGTCGGAAAGCCTCTCGACAAGTATAAGAGCGAGTGCCGTCACGGTACTGCATACACAGTTATCTCAGCTGAGTATGCTGACATCAAGTCTGAGGTGACCTACTATGTTCCCTACGGCAAGACCTACGAGGTTTGGCGTGCTAAAGTGACAAACAACTCCTCCAAGGAGAGAAAGCTCTCTGTTTACGGCTTTGTTGAGTTCACAAACGAGCCTAACTACGAGCAGGATCAGGTCAATCTCCAGTATACCCTCTTCATCACACGCACCAGCTTCGAGGAGAACAAGATCCTCCAGCATATTAACGAGAACACCGGCTTCGACGAGACCGGTTCCAATCATCAGGAGCGTTTCCTCGGTATGGTCGGACAGCCTATCTCCGCATACTGCGGCTCACTCAGCGATTTCATCGGACCTTACAGAACTTTCTCTAACCCGATCGCAGTAGAGTCCGGCAAGTGCAGCAATACTATGAATTTCAACTCCAATTCCTGCGGCGCTCTCCAGAGCGACATCACTCTCGCTCCCGGCGAGACTAAGGAATTCATATACATTCTCGGTCAGCGCGACAACGTTCAGGCAACTGCTATCCTCAATGAGTACAAGGCTGCCGGCAAGGTCGATGCTGAGATCAAGCAGCTCAAGGACTACTGGCACGGTCAGCTCAACAAGTTCCAGGTCGAGACTCCTTCTGATGAGTTCAACAATATGATAAACGTTTGGAACGCTTACCAGTGCTTCATTACTTTCATCTGGTCAAGAGCCGCTTCGTTCATCTACTGCGGACTCCGCAACGGCTACGGCTACCGCGA
>CACXEJ010000105.1 GCA_902766595.1 Ruminococcus flavefaciens
CAGTATCAGGTAAACGAGGGAGACGTTCTCTTCATCGAAAAGCTCGCAGCAGAGGCTGATGAGACAGTTACTTTTGACAAGGTAGTAGCTCTCGGAGCAGACGATGGACTCAAGATCGGTACACCTTACGTTGACGGTGCAGCAGTTTCTGCTAAGGTCATCAAGAACGGCAAGGCTAAGAAGATTACTGTTTTCACTTACAAGCCTAAGAAGGGCGAGAAGAAGAAGCAGGGTCACAGACAGCCTTACACTCAGGTAAAGATCGAATCTATCAAGGCATGATCCGTGCGATATTTTATGGATCAAAGGGAGTTCTCTCAGGCTTTGAACTGAGCGGTCACGCCGGTCTTGCTGAAAGCGGCAGCGACGTCGCTTGTGCAGCCGTTTCGTCAGCTGTTCAGCTCACAGTAAATCTGCTCGATGAATTCGGCTTCTCACCAGAGGTCGAGGTCGGTGAAAACATCATCAGATGCAATGTGAAGTCAGGGGACAAGTCCTCACGCTTCCTGTACCGCCTAAAGGAGCATTTTGAAGCTGTGCTTGAAGAGTATCCCGACACAATCAATATCACTATTTCGGAGGTGTAAGTATGTTTAAGATCAGTATGCAGTTCTTCGCTCATAAAAAGGGTGTTGGTTCTACTAAGAACGGACGTGACTCTGAGGCTAAGAGACTCGGCGTCAAGAGAGCTGACGGTCAGTTCGTAAAGGCTGGCAATATCCTCGTTCGTCAGAGAGGTACACACATCCATCCCGGTGAGGGCGTAGGTATCGGTTCAGACGATACTTTATTCGCAACTGTAAGCGGTAAGGTAAAGTTCGAGCGCTACGGCCGTGACCGCAAGAAGGTCTCAGTTTACGAGATCGAGCAGTAAGCACGCATTAATGACAATAAATCCCGAGCTCACGCTTGGGATTTTTCTTTAAGAAGTATCGGCAGGAGGTCGGAAAATGTTCGTTGATCAGGCGAGAATAAAAATTAAAGCCGGTGACGGCGGCGACGGCGCGGTATCCTTTCACCGCGAGAAATACGTTGCAGCCGGCGGTCCGGACGGCGGCGACGGCGGCAGAGGCGGAGATGTTGTTTTTCAGGTCGATGACAATTTCTCGACCCTCATTGATTTCAGATATAAGCGGAAGTATGTGGCTGAAAGAGGTCAGAACGGCGCCGGCAGGAACTGTACCGGAAAGAGCGCTCCTCCGCTGATAGTCAAGGTGCCGAGGGGAACTATCGTCCGCGACGCACTTACAGGCAGAATTATGGCGGATATGTCCACGGACGAGCCCAAGGTCATCGCCAAGGGCGGTCAGGGCGGCAAGGGAAATGTCCACTTTGCTACCTCGACAAGACAGATACCGCGTTTTGCAAAGCCGGGCTTTCCGGGTGAAGCCTTTGAGGTCACTCTCGAGCTCAAGCTGCTTGCGGACGTCGGACTCGTGGGCTACCCGAATGTCGGAAAATCCACGCTCATTTCAGTTGTGAGCGCGGCTAAGCCCAAGATAGCCAACTATCATTTCACGACTCTTACCCCAGTGCTCGGAGTTGTCAGAGTTGACGAGGAAAAGTCCTTCGTTATGGCTGATATTCCCGGACTTATCGAGGGTGCAGGCGAGGGTGTCGGACTCGGTCACGAGTTTCTCAGACACGTTGAGCGCTGCCGTCTGATCGTTCACGTTGTGGACGTTTCCGGCGTTGAGGGACGCGATCCCAAGGAGGACTTCGAGGTCATAAACCGCGAGCTCGCTACCTTCAATGAGGAGCTTGCACAGCGCCCTCAGATCGTGGCTGCAAACAAGTGCGATATGGCGACAGAGGAGCAGATAGAGTCCTTCCGCAGCTATATTGAGGCAAAGGGACTGCCCTTCTTCTGCATTTCGGCTGCGACTACGCAGGGAACTTCCGACCTTATATGGAAGGTCTCGGAGGTCCTCGACACGCTTCCGCCCATTAAGGAGTACGAGCCCGAGCCCATTCCGCAGGAGGAGCTCGACGATATGCTCGGAGTCGGAAAGAAGTTCGAGATCACAGTCGAGGACGGAGTTTACTATGTGGAGGCTCCGTGGATACAGCCCATTATGCGTACCGTCGATCCCGACGACTATTCGTCGCTCCAGTATTTTCAGAGAGTGCTCATAAACTGCGGTATCATCGCAAAGCTCGAGGAAATGGGAGTTCAGGAGGGCGACACGGTAAGTCTCGAGGGCTTCGAGTTCGACTTTGTATATTAATATGGACAGAGAGTATTTATCAGAACGCGACGCAAACTGTTACAGTCCGCTCGCACTTGCTTTCCTCGGCGACAGCGTCTACGATACGCTGGTGAGGGAGTATCTTCTCAGGCAGGCTAATACAGCGGTCGCAAAGCTCCACTCCGCAAAGATCAAGCTGGTCTGCGCGGAATTCCAGTCGGAAGCCTATGATAAGCTGGCGGAGGTCCTTACCGAACGCGAGCTTGCCGTCCTGAAAAGGGGCAGGAACGCTACCGGCAACACCGTCCCGAAACACGCCGAGGCAGTCCAGTACCGCCGCGCAACAGCGGTCGAGAGCCTATTCGGCTACCTCTTCCTTACCGGCAGACTTGAACGCATAAGGGAGCTCTTCTCGCTCATTATGCCGCAGGAGGAGTCAGATGGCTGAGGTCATTATGACCTGCGGAAAGCTGTGCAGCGGAAAGTCCACTTATGCCCGCAAACTCGCAGAGGAGTGTGGAGCGGTGATACTCTCGGTGGACGAGATAACGCTGACGGTTTTCAGGAATGAGGCAGGAGATATGCTGGACGAGTACGTCCGCCGAATTCAGGACTACCTCTACGGGAAGTCGCTGGAGATAGCCGCGGCAGGTACAGATGTTATACTCGACTGGGGCTTCTGGACGAGCTCTGAGAGAGAATATGCACGGAATTTTTACAGGCAGCACGGAGTCCGCTGCGAGCTGCACTACCTCGATATAACCGACGACCTCTGGAAACAGCGCATTGCTGAGAGAAACCGTCTGGTTAGTGCCGGAGAGGTCAGCACCTACTACGTTGACAAGGGGCTCGAGGAGAAATTCGCAGGGATATTTCAGCCGCCTGATGAAAGTGAAATAGATAAACGAATTATAATCAGATAGGAGTGTTAAACAATGTCAGGTCATTCAAAATGGAATAATATCAAGCGTAAGAAGGAAGCTACTGATGCTGTAAAGGGCAAGATCTTTACCAAGATCGGACGTGAGATCACAGTTGTTGTACGCGAGGGCGGTCCTGATCCCAACAACAACAGCAAGCTCCGTGACCTTATCGCTAAGGCTAAGGCAAACAACGTCCCCAACGACAACATCGAGCGAGTTATCAAGAAGGCTGCCGGCGGTGAGGACAAGAACAACTACGAGAACATCACATACGAGGGATATGGTCCTAACGGCGTTGCTGTTATCGTAGAGTGTCTTACAGACAACAGAAACAGAACTGCCGGAGAAGTCCGCCACTATTTCGATAAGTTCGGCGGCAACCTCGGTACTATCGGCTGTGTATCCTTTATGTTCAGCCAGAAGGGCATAGTTGTTCTCGAGAACACAGGTCTTGACGAGGACGCTGTAATGGACGACGTTTTCGAGTTCGGAGGTGACGATTTCGACATCAACGAGGAGACAGTTGAGATCGAGTGTGCTCCCGAGAACGTTCACGCTCTCCGCGAGGGACTCACAGGCAAGGGCTACAAGGTACTCTCTGCTGAGACTGAGATGATCCCTGCCAACTACACTACACTCACTGATGAGGAGCATATCAAGAAGATGAACCTCCTCCTCGAGCACCTTGAGGATAACGACGACGTTCAGAACGTTTACCACAACTGGGAAATGCCTGAAGAGGAATAATAATTGCAGCAGGGGCGCCGTAAAGGCGCCCTGCGGTTTATGGAGATAATTATGGCAGTTGAGATAAAAAAGGTGAAGTATCTGCCGGAGCTGAGAAAGGTTGCTGAGCTGGCGGACGAGATATGGCACGAGTGCTTTCCGGGCATCATCACAGAGGCACAGATAGACTATATGGTGGAGAAGTTCCAGTCTCTTGACGCGATGTGCAGGCAGATCGAGGAACAGGGCTACACCTACCTTTCGGTATACGATGGCGGCGAGCTCTGCGGTTACATCGGCATCAAGCCCGAGAACGATGAGAGGCTCTTCCTGAGCAAGCTCTACCTGAGAAGTGACAGGCGCGGCAGGGGAATAGCCTCCATTATGCTGGACAAGGTTGCGGAGGAAGCGCGCATTCTCGGAAAGACCTCCGTTTACCTCACTGTGAACAAGCACAACGACCACGCTGTTTCCGTTTATAAAAAGCGCGGCTTCGAGGTGACTGATCTCATCGTGACCGATATCGGAAACGGCTTCGTTATGGACGATTTTGTTATGACTCTCAAACTCGAATAACTTGACCACCAGCCTTATATAATGTATAATATAAAGCTGAGGTGAATTTGATGGGAATAACAGATCTGCTGCTTCTTTCAGTGGGACTGGCAATGGACGCCTTTTCGGTATCAGTCTGCAAGGGACTGAGTATGAAGCGGCTCAATGTGAAAGGTGCTTTTATCACGGCTCTGTTTTTTGGAGTTTTTCAGGCTGGAATGCCGCTTATAGGATACTTCCTCGGAAGCCGTTTCGCTGAATATATGAACTCATTCAGCCATTGGGTAGCCTTCGGACTTCTCGGCATAATAGGCGGAAAAATGATATACGAAGCCCTGACGGAAAACGAAGAGGAGGCTGAGAGTGAGTACCGGCTCAGAATAGGCGAGCTGTTCGTACTGGCGATAGCTACGAGCATTGATGCTCTTGCAGTCGGGATAGTTTTCGCGGCAGCAGAGGTCAACCTGCTGTTTTCGGTCACATCTATCGGAGTTGTTACCTTTGTGCTCTCGCTGGTCGGAGTCGGCATCGGACACCGCTTCGGCAGCAAGTACGAGAACAAGGCTGAAATTGTCGGCGGCGTTATCCTGATACTTATAGGAACAAAGCTGCTGCTCGAAGGTCTTGGCGTGATATGAGAATATTTTGAATAAAAAAGTACAGCTTGTCAAAGAAGCTGTACTTTTTTGTTCTGGCGGCAAAACGCCGCCCCTACATTCTGACACCTGAATTGCGGAACGCCGGGGGCGGCGTTCCCTACAATTATTCCGGACTATATTGAAAGCAGAAACCGCGTACAGATGTACGCGGTTTTGTGCTGTTATTATTCTGAGACGGACTCTCTGAAGTCCTTTATAAGTCCGAGCTTGAACTTCTGAATGAGAAGTGCATCGGAGTTTGAAAGCCCTTTCACACCGTCAACGTCAGCGTTTGTTGCACCCATACTTGTGATGCTGACTTCTGAGTTGCCCTGTGCGTATTTGTCGGGGTTCGTAGCGACCTGCATAACGAGGACCGCGTCCGCGATATTGACCTGACCGTCGCAGTTAGCATCGCCTGCATGGTAGTACCACGGCTGAATGTACACATCGATCTGAACAGTTGAGCCGTCCTCACTAAGCCTGAACGGGAGCTGTGATCTGGTACTTGTTGACTGACTCTTTGAGTTACAGATCACTGTGTACTCTGCGGTTTTGTCCTCAAGCTCCGGAATGTCATAAATATAGCCCTTGCGGAGATCTATCGACATTACACTTTCTCCGCCTACCTTAATAAGAGTTGCGGAAACACCGTCGGTAATGGCTTTGCCTGTAAGCTCGTCGAAGAACCTGATTCTTACAGCCGGACGCTTTGTGAGGTAGAGCTTTACGTTAACGACTTTGCTGTTGGAACTGTCCTTGGTCTCTATGTTTTCAGGGAGTATCTCATACTTAGAAGTGCTGGCGGTCGCGAAGTCTGTGACATAGTAATTCAAGTAGCCGACAGAATGATCGAGACCAATGGTGCCGGGCTTATCCTTAGTGGGAGTGCAGCTCAGTACCATAGATGTGGAGCCGTGAGGATATTCATCAATAATAGCAACACAGCTGATCTCCTCATCGTATACAGGCTCGCCGGACTCCTTGTCGAAGAGTTCTATCGAGAAGTAGTCGATCTCGCGGAATGTTGTTGAACCGGGATCGAAGAAGGTAGTTGTTTCTTCGTATACGGTAGTGGTATCTGAGGTAGTAGTTGAAGAAGAGGTCGTTGTAGTGGTCGTGGTAGTTTCAGCGGAGGAAGAAGTAGTGCTCTCTCCGCTGTCCTCTGTCCATACGCCGTCAAAGAGGTATCCGAGACCGGGCATTGCGCCCTTTATCAGAAATTCTTCGCCGGGCTGGTAAACGTCGCCCTGATATTTCCAGCCGCTGAACTTATATCCGGGCTTTGAAGCAGTACACTCGGGGAGTACGATAGAAGTATCGGTCTCGCCCTTGATCTTTATCAGGTCAGCACCTGCGCCGGGATCGAATACGAGGGTGTATTTGATCGGAGTCCATACAGCTGTCATAGTTACGTCCTCGCCCGGAACTATATATGACTGCTCGGGCAGATACACCTTGCCGTCGAGACTGTTGAGCCAGCCGGTGAGCTTGAAGCCGCTGCGTGAGAAGCGGTCGCTCTTCTGGAGCTCTATACGGCCTCCCTCGAGCTTCTCGAAATCGGCTTTGACAGCGCCGTTTACACGGTCAACGTCTCCGACAACGTAGTTTATGATGACGTACTTTTTCCATTCAGGTGTAAACTCGACATCGTGGTCGGGCATAACGAGGTATTCGCCGTGCTCAAACTGAGTGCCGTCCTCGAGGCACCAGCCCTTCTGGTAATAGCCCTCACGCTCGCAGCGCATAGTCGATACCTTGACTATCTTTCCGGCAGGAGCATAGAAAACGGAAGGCTTTTCGCCCTTTCCGAGTACCTTTCCGTCAATCTCGACTGAGTAGTTGATCTTATAGGTATCCTCGTAGTCGTCGATACTGAAAACAGGCTTCATAACTGCGTCAGTATCCGGAAGCTGGAAAACAGTGTCCGGCAGAAAGCCTTTTACGCCGTCGTATGTCCAGCCCTCAAAGCTGTAACCGACTTTTGAGAGCGTAATCTCAGGTGTTCTGTAAGAACTGCCGGGCTTGTCGGTGATAGAGTCGATGCCCTCGGGGATATTTCCTTCAGCGTCCGGATCAATGGAAATACCTTCACCGGAGCAGTCGAAGGAGATAGTGACTTGTGCGGGCTTTGTTTCTTCGTCAGCAGCATTTGCCGGTACGGCTGCGAACGAGCACAGAGCCATCGTAACGGTAAGCAGAGCTGAGACTGCCCTTTTTGTAATTTGTAACATTTTCCCTCCCATCGGTGCATAAGCACCTGTCTTTGTTCCGCTCAGCGGAAACAGTTTTTTGTTTGATCGTAAGCATATCCGATCGAAGCGAGCTTGCTTTCGATAGTCTGGCGCTGGACGCAGAGGCTCTTGCAGAGTTCGTCGAGATCGGAATAATCGTCTCTGAGCTTGGTGTTTATGTAGCTCAGAAGAATAGCGGGATCGTTTGGAATTTCCATAAAAACCTCCGTGAAAGATAGAATAGTCCGGCTGCGGCAGACGCGGTGTGCTTCCGCAGATATGCTGAATATCCTGCGGTGCAGCGCAGGACGTCTTATAAACTAAATATACAATAATAATGTATATTTGTCAATGAAAACTGAACAATACGAAGTGTGAATTTTTTGTAAATAAGTATTGAGGATTAAATAAAGTCCCTGCACTGTGTACAGGGACTGCGGCTGGCTTTATTTTTCTTTTCCGTAGAACTGACCGGAAGAGTCATCGAGACTGCCGAGCTGTTCAGGTGAGAGAACGGGCAGGTCGTCCATAAAGCTCTGTGAGGTCTTGCCGAAACGCTTGAATTCAGCAAGGTAAGTGCTGCCGTTCTCGCGTGTTTTGTTCTGCTCGTACTCAGCGAGGTGCTCGCTGAAATGCGGGAAGCCCTCCTGTTCCTCGAGCCAGTGATACTTGAAATTGGTGGTCAGTCCGAGGACGGAGAAGAATATGCCTGCAAAGCTGAATATGACATATACAAAGAATGAGATCGGTACACGGTGGAAGAAATCCCAGTCTCTTTTCAGGAAGAAGAGCAGTATATTTCCGGTCAGGAGCGAGATATTGAAGAAAGCGGAGAGGTCGTGCTGGCTGATAGACACTCTCAGTCCGAAATACAGCGACAGGGGAGCTACTATCAGGGCATCGATAAAGAGTGCGAAGTAGTTCGGGGAGAGCATATTGTCCGTATTTTCGGTCATTTTTAGTATAAACATATCCGGACTTATGCTGACCAGATTAATAAAACCGTACAGAAAAAGGATCAAACTTGAAATAATGGAATAGAAGAATATTACTGTATATTTTTTCCGGCACTTTTTCAGTGAACTGAGATTGATAGCGTAGCTGCTGTCGTATGACATTGTGATCTCTCCTTTTTATACTATTAAAATAATTACAATACCATTATACTATATGTGAGTGCCGCTGTCAACGCTTGTCAGGCTGCGGAGCAAATTTATGGAATATGAGTATATTGTTGCCTGTAAGTAACATACGCCGTCATTTGTTAGCCGCGGTTAGCCCAATATTGTGAGTGTGCAAAAAGTCAGTATGTGAAAACTGTGCAAAATCGACAAAAATGGTATAGCGATTTAGGTCAAATAAGATATGGAATTTTTCTTTTATATATGTTATAATACATTAAGATATGTGAGATGTAATATACTCACTTTGTCTTGTGCTTTTTCATAAGGCTCATTGTTACATTTTTCACAGCTAAATACAAGGAGGTTCATTTAATGAATTCAGCTAAATCAACTGTTCCCTTCAAGGG
>CACXEJ010000106.1 GCA_902766595.1 Ruminococcus flavefaciens
CGCTATCTGTTTCATATTTTCTGCTGATAATTTCAAGCAGTTCGTATCACTCAGGGCACTAAAAGGGCACTATTCTGACAGCTGACACGAAATCAGCGGTATCACGCTTTCTGCGCAACAAAGAGCCGGTCATTTCCGACCGGCTCTTGTGAAACATATTACTGTTTATACCTTTATTTGCGGATATTTCTTGTGTACTTTTTCTTTGAAGCTCTTTATGAGATAATTGTAGTCGGTGAATCCATTGAAATAATCCTCTGAAACTGACATCAATGCCTCTGCGCAGTACATATCATAAGCAGAGCAAACATTTTTGAGGCTTATCTTTTCAGCGTTCTTCGCATATACCGCAAGGTCGTTCTGTCCGCCGAGGAACTCATTTTTGTAGGTATTCTTTACCGCATCTATCGCAGCCTTGTTATTTGGCATTTCGTTATCATTCTTTATGAAGTCAGCCGCTGCTCTTTGGTCGCAGGTCACAGTCTTTATGATGTCCGCAACAATATCCTTGTTGTCTGTACCCTCAGCTGCGCAGAGCCATGTTCCGCCCCAATACCACGCAGCAGGTCCCTGGGTTATCTTCCAGTTACCGTTTGAGGAATATGTGCTCATGGTTAAGTCTACTCCCCATTTCGGGAAGAAGTAGCCAAACACCTTTGCGCCGTCCTTCATATCATCATTCCATTCAGGAACCCATTGATACGTTTGGTTATTATAGCCATTGGCTGTAAACTCTTTGCCCTGCTCTAACCACTTGGTCATATTAGCATCAATATTGAGCTTGCCGTCAACTACCCACGATGTTGTTCTGGAACCCCAGAACGGACGTATTGTATCATCTGTAGACGAGAGCATTTTGTATCCCTTGGTTTTCATCTTTGCGGCAGTCTGCTTGAAGGTATCCCAGTCCTTTACATATTCCTGTACCTTTGCAGGATCGTCAGTACCAAGCACTTCTTTTGCGATCTTTGTATTAAATGCGAATGCACCAGCAAACGACTGCCAGGAAAGTGCTTTAAGCTCACCGGTAGTGTTTGCTGTACCGATATCCTTGGTATAAGCAAACATATTCTTTGTGTCATTGTCGGTTATGCCAAGATCCTTTACGTTTATCGCAACCGATCTATCGCCCGTAAGACCAACATACTTCTGCGCATAGTCGCCTTCCATAAGGAACATATCTACCTTCATATCGGCATTTTTCTGTACGGCAACATCTGCATCGAGTCTATTCTGATAAGCGCTGCCTTCGTTGGTAATAGTCACCCACTCGACTTTTTTGCCATTGATCTTGGTGACCTGCGAATATGTTTCAGTCTTTCCGTCTTCGACTTTTATCTGGTAATTACCCGTTTCGACCTTGTACTTACCATACTTGGGGTAAACCTCATCAAATCTTAGCTTGAACTCTGGATTCCAGCAAAGAATCCTGATGGTATCAGCAGAAGCTCCGGGGATAGAATCAGAACCGCTGAGCTCTTTCTTTATGTTTGCGGCAAGCCCAACGGGAACTGCGCCTGTACCGCCGAAAACATATACGTTCCTGTCGCTCTTATTATCAAGATACTTTTTCTGATTATCCGTGAGCTTGTTATCAGCAAGGAACAAAGGCATCTTGTTGACAGCTGCAAAAACTCCGCCTGCAAGTGCATCAGGGAAATCAAGTCCCTTTGCAACGCATATGCCCTTTGCATTAAGACAATCTCTGAATGTCTTGGCGACCTCAATGCAGGTATCATATCTGTTCTTGCCAAAGATCCTCTGTGCCGATTCAAGTCCGAGTGCGGCTGCAGCCTTATTCATCATTGCGTTGGTGATAACGCTTTCTCCGCCTATAACGTATGCTTTCTTGACACAGCCTGCTTTTTTCAGCTCTGCAAGATATTCAGCTGTATCAGCATTAAGCTCTCCGTCTTTTGTAAGATAAACAATAGGTGCGTTCTTTACCGCTGCAACAGCGCCTACCGAAAGTGCATCAGCACTGTTGAGGCCATAAACAAAGAATACTTCCTCAGGTGTCTGGTTCAGCTTACGAGCGATCTGCGCTGCCGTACTGAAACGGGATTTGCCTGCAATACGCTCTGATGAGATCTTCTCCTTTGCAAGTGCGCTCTCGATCTCTTTGCCTACAACGCTTTCACCGCCGATAATGATAACATTCTTTGCACCCAGACGTTTGATCTCATTAAGTGTATCTGCGTTAAGCTCCTTTGTATTTGTCAGCAGTATCGGAGCCTTATTCTGATATGCAAGCGGTACGCCTGCAAGTGCATCGGCATAATTCAGACCGTATGCAAGAATAACCGTGTCAGCCTTTTCGTATGTTGCCTTCGATATCTCAGCTGCTGTTGAAAATCTGTTGCTGCCTGCAAGTCTGACAGGCGAGCCGCTGATGAGTTCAGGCTTTTCAGTTGTATCATCGGATTGACCATAATCAGAGCTGCCGTCCTTATAGTTAAGAGCGAAGCCATCGACCGCTTTATATTCTTTTGTCTTGCTGTCATAGGTGTATCCGAAAGCCATTGTTCCTAAACCGATACGCTTAGCAAGAGTTACTTCCTTTAACTTCGGGCAGTTGAGGAATGCATAGTTCCCGACATAATTCAGGTTGTCCGGCAGATATATCTCCGTCAGACCTTTACAATCCATAAAAGACTCATCCTCAATACCTGTCACTGACTTGGGGAATTCAACTTCTGTCAGGTTTACACATCCACTGAATGCACCGATGCCTATTGTTGTTACTGTCCCAGGGATAGTAACCGATTTTTTGGAGCGATCACAGAAGTATACTTTTGTCTTATTCTTGTCAAACAGCATACCGTCAGCTGAAACGAAATTCTTGTTGCCGCTCGCTACGCTCATACTTTTAAGTGTAGGACAATCGCCCGGATTACCGTAAAATCTCTCAACGCCGGCAGGTATGGTTATGCTCGTTACCTTGCTATCCTTAAAGGCACTTGCATTGAAAGCTTTAACACCGCTTGGGATAGTTACACTGCCCGATGCAGTCTTGGCATCATAAAGATAAGAACCAATAACGACCAGCGGATTCATTTTACGCTGCTCTGTCAGCCACTTTGTTCCTTCAAAAGCATCAGCAACCATCCATTCATTATCTGTTTCAGAAATTCCTGAAAAGTCAATGGTTTCAAGGTTTGAACAATCTTTGAATGCGTCTTCCAGAACAAATATAGCGTTTTCAAATTTCAGGCTCTTGATAGTTGTGTTGCCCTTGAACGCATTTCCTGCGATCACTCTCACAGGGTAACCCTCGATTGAACCCGGAATGGTGATGTCCGTCTTTGAGCCGGTGTAGCCTGTTATCATCAGGTCACCCATACTGGATCGATACTGAAAGCCATTCCACACGCCTTCTATACCGTCCGGCGCGACGCCTCCGGCACTTGCCTTGATAGTGGTGCTATCCGTGAGCGTTCCTGCTGGCAGATATGCCGCCGAGCCAAATGCCAGACAAATAGCAAGTGTTGATGCCAAAATCTTTTTCTTCATTGTTATTCCTCCTGTATAAATAAAATTATTGAATTCCCTACGATGAGATCAGTTATAATTGTAAACAAAATATACACATACTGTTAACACTCGTTTGACTTCATTGCACCACTATTTTACAGAAGTGTCAAGAGATTCATGTTCAAAAAACTCACCGTAATAAGCAGTATAACATATTATTTTTCATCAGAAAGCTGTTTGACGTGTTTTTTCGCATTTTTGTATACCTGCACAAAACAATATTATTTATCCGCTCGGTATCAGGCAAAAATTGCAGAACGCATCAGCATCACCGCGTTCGGCGGCACAAGCGTTGTTCCCGATGGTCATATTGAAGGCATAGCTAAAAACTCGATATAACGCGGCAA
Organism: Ruminococcus flavefaciens; assembly: GCA_902766595.1. GTDB lineage: Bacteria > Bacillota > Clostridia > Oscillospirales > Ruminococcaceae > Ruminococcus > Ruminococcus flavefaciens_U. The sequence continues at coordinate 3,882 of CACXEJ010000106.1, forward strand.
AGCTCCTCTGAAAAGGGGAGCTTTTTTATATCCG
>CACXEJ010000107.1 GCA_902766595.1 Ruminococcus flavefaciens
AGGTACGACTATGCACATTACAGACAAGGTTGTACCTAACCTCGTTGGTGTAGACATTGGCTGTGGAATGGAGACTGTAAAACTTAAAGAAAAGCATATCGAATTACAGAAGCTTGACAAGCTCATCTATGAGAAGATCCCCTCGGGATTTGCTGTTCGCGACAAGGCACACCGCTATAACGAGCAGATCGACCTCACAGAGCTTTATTGTTATGACCGCATTAATCCCACTCGCGCTGAGCGTAGTATAGGTACTCTCGGCGGAGGCAACCACTTCATTGAAGCAGACAAGGGTGAAGACGGCAGCATCTATATCGTTATCCATTCCGGTTCTCGTCACCTTGGCGTAGAAACTGCAAAATACTATCAGGAGGAGGCTTACAAGCGACTCAACGGAAGCTCAAAGAAGGATATTGACGCACTTATCGAAAAGATGAAGTCCGAGGGGCGCAATAAGCAGATCCAGACTGAGATAACAAGGCTCAAGAACACAAAGTTCACTGATATTCCCAAGCACCTTGCGTACTGCGAGGGTGAGCTTTTTGAGCAGTATATCCATGACATGAAGATAGTGCAGCAGTTTGCAATGCTCAATCGTCAGGCAATGATGGATGAGATAATCAAGGGTATGCATCTCCACGTTGAGGAGCAGTTCACAACGATACACAACTACATTGACACAGAGACTATGATACTCCGTAAGGGAGCCGTGTCTGCACAGGCAGGGGAGAAGCTGCTCATACCGATAAATATGCGTGATGGCAGCCTTATCTGCACAGGTAAGGGAAATCCTGACTGGAACTGTTCCGCACCTCACGGCGCAGGACGTATTATGTCGCGTTCACAGGCAAAGGAAAGCTTCACAGTGTCGGAGTTCAAGAAGCAGATGAACGGTATCTACACCACATCGGTAAACGCTCAGACACTTGACGAGTGTCCTATGGCGTATAAGTCTATTGACGACATTGTTGGTAATATCTGCGATACCGTCGAGATAAACGAAATAATCAAGCCTATCTACAACTTCAAGGCAGGTGAGGAATAATGGAGAAATTCGTATCTTTTGAGAAAATGAGCAAGAAAGAACAGAAAAAGATCAACTCCGCACAGCGCCGGGACTGGAACGGTATCAATCCTGTCACCCGTGTCACTCAGGAAAACAAGAAGGCTTACAAGCGCAATCCAAAGCACCGTAATTCACTTTTTGCAGAATGAAGAACAGAGTCGATCCCAAATTCTGCGTAAACGAAAAATAGTGTAATAAAAGAGTGTATGATGAGACCGATTGTGAAAGCAGTCGGTCTTATCTGCATATTAGCATATGATTGTTAAGTCGAGATCACAATTTAATGCGAGTTGACAGATGAGATTATATTTTGGGCAATATTGATGCATATAAGAATTCAGGAGAGCCTTGCGGCTCTCCTTTTTGAACTATGTTTAAGTTGACGCGCCGTGACCGGCATCGAGTACGATAATAGGCGTTTTTTCTGCCGGGAGAGCCGAGGCTGTTACCGAGTCCTCACTCTTTCTGTTATCTGCCTTTGAGCCGGCAGCTGCTGCACAGAGGACGCACACAGAGATAACGACTCCTCCGATGATTTTTCTTTTTGGATTTTTCATAGTGTTGCTCCTTTGGAAAAGTGTTTGTACATTATACGCCGGCAGTGTGCGCAATATGCTGTGAAGGAGAAGTCGAATAAAAAGGAGAGCCGTCAGGCTCTCCGCAGTCTGTCAATAAACCTCATTCTGTCGGGCACACGAAATGCGCCCTTACACGAAACAGCAAAATTGCAGGGGCGAGTTTCGCTCGCCCCTGTTTGTATGCTGTATTATCAGTCCTTTGCCTGGAATACTGCTCTTACGAAGCAATATAGGCTCGAATGGATAGAGTCGTCACCGTGGTGACCGCCCTGAACAACGTGCCATACATGAGGAACGCCGTTCTTTGTGAAGTTGTTATGGTAGCCCTGAGGTGTGCTGAGTCCTACAACGTCGTCCGAAGTACCTCCGGTGATGAATACCAGATAAGGAGTTTCGTCCGGATTGCTCCACTTGAATGCTCCCGATGCACCGGGTGCAGGGCAGATAGCTCCGATATAGCCGAACTTGTCGCCGTACTTCATACCGATCTGGAGTGACTCCATACCGCCCATTGAGAAGCCGGTAACAGCTGTGTAGTCTCTGCCGGTCTTGACACTGTAGGTTGACTCGATGTGAGGCATAAGGCTGTCAACGATATCGTCAACAAAGTTGTTGTAGCCTTCAACTGATGCAGCGTCGCCAAATCCGGTAGCGCTCTCCTTTGTTGCACTTGTGAAGATGAGAGGACACACAACGATCATATCCTTTGCCTCGCCGGAAGCGATAGCATTTCCGACGATCTGACGTGTATACATCGTACCGTTGCCCTTTATTATCATACGATCCTCGTTCTCGAAGAAGCCGTGGAGCACATAGAGAACGGGATACTGCTTGCTCTCGTCGTAGTCGGCAGGAAGCAGGATATTATAGGGCTTGTTCTTGTTTGCCTTCTTGGAGAAGTAGGTCTTTTTCTGGATAGTTCCGTACTTGACGCCGGCTTTCTCAAGGTGTGAGTCGCTGGGCTCAGTGTTCACGAGCTCGCTCTGAACCTTTTCGGTGAGCTCCTCCATAGTGTACTTGACCTGTCCCGGAGGCGGCTCAACTACGGGGAATTCTTTAATTCTGCCCATAACGTATTTAGTGATGAGTATCACATCGGCTGCCTCAAAAGTACCGTTGCTGTCGGCGTCGGCTGCCTTAAGAGCCTTTTTGTCGGTGATGCCGTTGATGAGTCCCTTTCGTGCGAGGATAACGTCAAATACATTTATTACGCCGTCGTAGTTTATGTCGCCCTTGCTCATCTTTACAGCCTTGGGCGGCTCGCTTATCTCAGTACCGCTCTTGGCGCCGACGACCTCGTCCACATAGAAGCTGCATTTGCTTTCTTTTGTCTCGACGTAGAGCTGGATATCAGTTGCTTCGCTGGGAATGGTAAAATCATCGTTTTCAAGATGTGCCCACTGTCCTTTTTCGGCGGTGATCTCTGCGATCTTCGGGTACACAGCAGTATCTCCGTCCTTGTACTGGAGTGTCAGATAGAATGTTACAGGGGATGTGGTATCCTCGGTCATAACGTATGCACTGAATGCGTAGGACTGTCCTGCCTTGAACTGGGAACCGAGCGAAACGGTAGCGCCGTTCCAGTCAGCTTCTCTTCCGCTTGCCATAAGTGAGCTTTCTCCGGAGCGTGAGATGCCGGAAACCGTTTTTACAGATGCAGAGCCGCGTCCGGACCACTGTTCGCTTCCGCTCTCAAAGGTACTGTGCAGCAAGTAATCCGAGTCGGCTGCTGATACCGGCAGAGATGCAGTAACAGAAAGAGACAGTGCGGCTGCAGTGATAATGGATACGATTTTTTTCATTTACAAACCTCCTTTTTAATATCCGTATCATATACTATGATACTCATAATATCATATTCATTTGCTCCGCGTCAACCCATAAAATGCAGACTTGATATTTTATATATCAATTATTGCGGAGTTGACCGCTGATTGCCCAAAAGTTGATTTTTGTATGGTGCATTTTGCGGACATCTGATAAAAATTTCAAAAGTACTTGACAAATTCTTCTTATGCTTTCAGTATTACTTCAAGTGCCGCAACAAAGGTATCGTCTTTACTCCCGAACCACTACGCTATGAAGGACTGGTATGACGAGTACGACGGCGACAACGGTACTGCCCTTACTGATACTATCACAACAGACCTGTTGCAAAGCTCTCCGACGACATCGGAAAGGCTATGTGCCGCGATGCAGACTACCTCGAATACCTCAAACGCTCCGTTGAGTTCAGACTTGACAGGGAGAAAAATAAATAGTATTTGTCAGGAGAGCCGAAAGGCTCTCCTGAGACTGTCAAAAAAGTTTCGGGACGCCGAGGGCGGCGTCCCCTACAAATACATTTACACAGCGAATTCTATAATAAACTAACCTTTTTCAACAAACAGAGGAGAGCCGAAAGGCTCTCCTTTTATTCTGCTTTACATCTTGCCGAAGTTATGATATAATTGTAGTACAAGCCGGAGCGCCGGCAAGGTGCTTACCAAAAAGGAGGAATAAGCTATGCAGAATTTCGATTATATGACACCCACCAGACTCATCTTCGGAAAGGACTGTATCGGGAAGCTCCCCGAAGTTATGGAGAAGATAGGCAAAAAAGTGCTGCTCACCTACGGGGGCGGAAGCATCAGGAAGATAGGTCTCTACGACAAGGTTAAGGAGCTGCTTTCTGATTTTGACATCATTGAGCTCTCAGACATTCAGCCCAATCCCAAGTACGATCCGAGCGTCCTTGACGGCGTAAAGCTCTGCAAGGAGAATAATATCGAGGTCATTCTTTCAGTTGGCGGCGGAAGCGTTCTGGACTGCTCAAAGGCGATAGCGGCAGGTGCGATGTACGACGGTGATCCGTGGGATCTCATTTCGTACAAGGTCAAGGCAAAGGCTGCGCTTCCGATAGTTGATATCATCACGCTTGCAGCAACAGGCAGCGAGTACGACTGCGGCGGCGTTATCTCCAGAACTGAAACAAATGACAAGATAGGCTATATGGACGAGCACCTCTATCCGGTCGTATCCTTCCTTGATCCGACCTATACGTTCACAGTATCCAAAAAACAGACCGCAGCCGGCTGTGCCGACGCGATGAACCACATTATGGAGCAGTATTTCTGCGAGGACTCTACTATTCTCAATGACGGTTTTATGGAAGCCGGTCTGAAGAGCCTTATGGTCAATGCAAGGAAATGCCTTGCTGATCCGGAGGATTATACCGCAAGAGCTGAGATGATGCTCACCTGCACCTACGGCTGCAACGGCATTTATGCTCTCGGCAACAGCTACACCGGCTGGCCCTGCCACGGTATGGAACACGCGCTCTCCGCGTATTATGATATTACGCACGGCGAAGGTCTCGCTATCATCACGCCGCGCTGGATGAAGCATATCCTGAGCGATAAAACTGTCAGCCGTTTTGTTAAGTACGGCGTGAATGTGTTCGGCATCGACAGCAGTCTCGGTGATTATGAGATAGCCGAAAAGGCAATTCAGGCGACCTATGACTTCTTCGAGTCTATAGGTATCCCGATGCACCTCAGAGATGTCGGCATAGATGAGAGCCGTATAGGAGAAATGGCTCGCCACGTTGCAGAGAACGAGGGACTCGAAAATGCTTGGGTACCGCTCTCGGAAAAGGATATCGCTGATATCTTTACAGCTTCTCTTTGATCTTTAGTTTCAAGAAACAAAACAAAGCGCTGCTTTTTCAAGCAGCGCTTATTTCTTATATTGCAAACAGGTCAGGATACCGACGGAGTAAAGCAGATAGCTTCGTCTGCCGGAAGCGGCTTACTGAAATAGTAGCCCTGAATGGTATCCGCGCCGAAGTCCTTCAGGCAGAGATACTGCCACTTTTCTTCAACACCCTCTATGGTCATTTCCTTTTTCAGGTCGTGAACAAGGCGGATAACGTCATCAATAAAGTGTGCCTTGCCTTCCACGAGATAATTGTCCACAAGGGACTTATCCAGCTTGACAACATCTACCGGGATATAAGTCAGGTAGCCCAGAGACGAATATCCGGTACCGAAATCGTCCATAAGAAGGCGTATACCGAGCTCCATAAAGCGCTTGAAGAGCTCATTTGCCTGAACTGTCTGCTCAAGAAGAACTCCCTCTGTGATCTCTATCTCAACATACTGCGGTTCTATATCATACTTTTTAAGCAGATTTTCGAGAAATTCAACATATCCGTCGTCGCTCAGCTGGTGGCTGGAGTAGTTGATAGAGACGGGGTACAATTTATGTCCTTCATCGCGCCATTTTGCAAGCTGCCGCACAACGAGCTCAGTTGTGAGACGGCCGATCTTCCATATCCAGCCCTTCTTTTCGGCAACGGGAATAAACTTAGCCGGTCCCATTCCTGCTTCTTTCATACGGATCAGAGCTTCAAATCCCGAGAGCCTGAGCTGCTGTACATCGACCTTAGGCTGGTAGACCATATAAAACCCGTCATTGTCCAGTGCATCAAGTATCTTTGCGGATATGACCTTTTCCTCCACAGCTTTCGACTGCAATTCACGGCTGTAAAAGAATAACTTGTTCATACCGTTCAGTTTAGCAACGAACATAGCTTCCTCAGCGTTGTTTATCTGTTCCTCAACGCTCATATCGTCACCGGAATTGCATACTCCGATACAGACAGACAGTTTCAGTTCAGCACTCTCAAGATCAAAAGGTTCCTCAAAGGCACCGCGTATCATCGCGATCTCGTGGCTGTGCTCCGTAAGGGAAGTTTCAAGAATGAGCATAAACTGATCTCCGCCGTAACGCGCCAGTATGCACCTTTTTCCGAAATCAAGGCTCTGGAGACGCTTGGCAGCTATTATCAGTATATCATCTGCCATTTCGTGGCCGTAAGTCGCATTTACACCCTTGAAACCGTCGATATCCACCATAACGACAGAGAAATCCACCAGCTTGTTTTCCGATTTAGTGAGAAATTCAAGCGCATAGCTGCGGGTATATATACCGAGCATAGCGTCGTGCTGCGATTTTTCAACTGTGGTCTTGAGGTAGTAGACGCAGTTCTCCCTGTGATTGAAGCCGTTATAGATAGCGGTCGCCATATCGTAGCAGGAGTTATAGCCGCAGCACATACAGTTAATATTGCGCGAAGCATTGGTCTGCTTGCCCATAGACTGGAAAATACCCTCGAGACTTTCTTTGTCCGGCTTATGCACGATACAGCTTGCGGAAAGATCACGGTAGGTGCGCATATAATCGGACAGCTCAAGCATCTCGAACCTCTTGTTGAGTGCCGCGAGACGTTCTGCCGGTGTGAGCATATTTGAAACGTCAGTTTCGCCGGTATCTGTCTTGACTCTCTCCTGTATATTGAACAGTGTATACAGAGCCTTGTCCGAGGACAGCTCCGGTTCGGTCGCTGTACCGCAAAGGCAGCCGTTCTCACAGTTGAGCGCGTCTATAAACAGGAAAGGAATATCGCGGTCAACAATGTGCTGAACGCGCGCCTTCAGGAATTCGTACATATGACGCTCGCCCTCGATCTGACGGATAAAGGCTTTGCTTCCGAGGAACCACTTGACGTGCTCCTTCAGACCTCCCGGCATAGGGTAGATAGTGCCCAGACCGTATTCGACCTCATCGCTGGCAGGTTCACCGTAAAGATCCTGCGCACGGAACTTTTTCATCAGATGATTGAAGGTAACGTTATACTGTACGAGACCTTCATTTGCCGGAGCGCTTATCTCCAGCTTTTTCGCAATACAGGGGCTCAGGAACGCAAAGCGGTCGGTGATGCCCATTTGTGTTCTGGCATAGATCGCAGCGCACATAAGCGGGCTCTGCACAGGGAAAAGACACGGCAGGAGCTCCGGTAGATACTTCTCGATATATGTAACAACAGCCGGACAGGGCTGCGATATACCGCCAATGAAGTCATTTTCCTGAATGTACTTCAGATAGCCCCATGTGGTAATGTCAGCGCCGAAAGCCACATTGATGATGTGCTTGACGCCCATAGCCTTGAGTCCGCCTATGACTCTCTCATACTCATCAGGATAGTTCGCCTGAAATGACGGAGCGATAAGCAGGGAGATCTGTTCGCCGGCAGCAAGATCAGCAAGAAAAGCGTCTGTATCATCTGCATACTCTCTTGCACCGTGCTCACAGGCGTCAAAACACGCTCCGCAGGCAACACAGCGCTCCGGATCAACATTGATACGGGAACGACCCATCTCATCTGCCTCCGTAGAGATACAGGCACCCATAGCGCTGCAAACGTTGATGCATTTATTGCAGCCCACGCATTTATCATTAGTAAAAATCAGCTCTTTAATGTCCGCCACGTCAGTTTCACCTCTCCGAACTGCCGGCTTTTGTATCAAAACTTTTGTCGATAATATCCGGCAGTATTAAATATTCGATCATCTTTTCTGATAAATAAGTACAAATTACAATTATATTATACAATAAATGCTGACTAAAATCAATAGATAAAATAAATATATATATTACCTTTTAGCTGTTTTTACGAAATTTTTTACAGAAAGAAACAGCCATAGAGAAACTCTGCTTCTCTATGGCTGCTACAGGCTGCCGCTGCAGCGACGCTGACGTTCCTTCTGATGAATGACTTCATCGTGATCATCCTCCTTAAAAATAATATAATAGTGTCTGCGTACACTGCGTCAATTTTATTCTACCATATC
>CACXEJ010000108.1 GCA_902766595.1 Ruminococcus flavefaciens
GCAGGCTGACAGAGCTATGATGATCGCTGTTAACGGTATGCTCCCTAACAACAGCCTCGGCAGAGCTCAGCTCAAGAGACTCAGAACTTACAAGGACGCTAACCACAATCAGGCTGCTCAGAAGCCCGTTGCTTACGAGCTTTAATTCAGGAGGTGCTTTAAATGTACGAATCAAAGGTTAAATATTACTATGGTACCGGTAGAAGAAAGCACTCTGTTGCAAGAGTAAGAATTTATCCCGGTTCAGGCAACGTTACTATCAACGGCAGAGGTATCGATGACTACTTCGGTCTCGAGACTCTCAAGCTCATCGTTCGTCAGCCCCTCGCTCTTACTGAGAATGCTGATAAGTTCGACATCGTTTGCACTGTTGCAGGCGGCGGCGTTACAGGTCAGGCTGGCGCTATCAGACACGGTCTTTCCAGAGCTCTTCTCGAATTCGATCCCGAGCTTCGTCCTGCCCTCAAGAAGGCTGGATTCCTCACTCGTGACCCCAGAATGAAGGAGAGAAAGAAGTACGGTCTCAAGGCTGCTCGTCGCGCTCCTCAGTTCTCAAAGAGATAATTCTATCCCTATCGGGATCATACGAAAAATCGCCCCGAAGCGCTATGCTTCGGGGTTTTTGTTATGGCTTATGAATTGGTAGAAATTGCTGAAAAACGGTAGGCAGCAACCAAGTAGCAACCGAGTAGAACCCAGAAAAACGGTGCGGAAAATGTGGGTGCTACTGAAAGGAGAACGGTCTGTCTTGTTCGGGTTCTTGTCCTTGAACTTGATAATATCAACATACTCAGAGTAGTCTTTCATGCAGATCTCATAACTGGGCAAAAGTTGAGATAGGTCTGTACGGCAAGGCTTATTATACCGGCAAAAAATGTGAAAAAGCAAGAGACAGGAAGATGAGCGTAAATAATTATAAGCCAGATCCGTTAATAATAGGAAATCTTGCTGAACCTAATACTCTGACAGATATAGAACTTGGATTTTGTCCTCTCGTTGACGATTCTATTATTAATGGGCAATTCAACTATTGTGATTTTATAGAAAAGTATTGCAGTATAGGTTATAATCAGCTTCGTGTCGCAGTTTATAGCGGAAGCAAATGGGAGGAAAAAAGAGGTACTGATGTAGGACATTTCGGAAACGGCTATGCGCCTATCAAAGCTATAAAGATCGGTCTTGAAGGACCTATCGCCACATATTACAAGGTACAGTACAGCGTATACATAACAGGCTACGGCTGGGACAGAGGACATACTGATTGGAACGATACAGCCGGCAGAATTGATAACCCTGTCAACATTCAGGCAATTTATGTAAGATTTGCTCCGAGATGGGGATATGTACCCGGAGTAAACTGCTGATCAGATATTGATTTTCGCAATTATAAAGCCGATACTGATTTGTAAGTATCGGCTTTTTGTTATGTGAAAATGACGGAAAATAGCTTATATTTCCGGTAATTAAAACAAAAAACGCAGTTTCTGTGCGCGAAACTTGTCAGAAACACAGAATAAATATTACAATTTGGTTATTTTGACGAAAATTGGACGGTTTTATTGTATAATAAGCACACAGGTCAAAGACCAAATATGATATTAGGAGAGAATTATTATGAAAAAGTTAGCAGTTTTATCAATGGCAGCAGTTCTCGCAGCAGGCTGTTTCGTAGGTTGCGGAAGCAAGGACAGCAGCGGCGGAAGCAAGTATGCAGGTAAATATGAGGCATCAAAGGTCGTTCTCGGCGATCAGGAATTCACAACAGATTTCAACGGCGGTTCTATCGCAACATATATGCAGATAGAGCTCACAAGCGACGGAAAGGTCATCGGCTGGAACGCTGAGAAGCAGGAAGAAGAAAAGGAAACTGGAAAGTGGTCTGCTGACGGCAACGAGATCAAGCTCACATTTGAAAGCGAAAACGCATCTGACAGCAGTGAGTCTGAAGGCGGCAGCTTTACAATAAAGGTTGACGGTGATGACTACATTATGGACGAAGGCGATTCAGGAAAGATCTACCTCAAGAAGGTAAGCGAGTACACAACAGTTGCTGCAACAGAGGCTTCTGAGGACTGATAAAGCGATAAGAATATTAAAGGACGTACCCGATGAGGGCACGTCCTTTTTGTTATGCTTTATTGACTTTAGGGACACCGAGGCGTGAGAAATACTCGTCTGCGTAGGTGTGGTATTCCTCTCTGAAGTTCTCGTCGTTCTCCTTGATGTCGTGGAGATAAGCGTGGAGGTTGGTTTTTTCGTCGGTCTCGATGAGACAGCCGGCGATATTTGAGCAATGGTCTGATATACGTTCGAGGTTTGTGAGGATATCCTGGAAGATATATCCCAGCTCAACTGTACACTCGTCGTTCTGGAGACGGCGTATATGGCGGTTTTTGAGCTCTGTGCTGAGGTTGTCCACAACTTCCTCGAGCGGCTCGACCTTATGAGCAATGCTCAGGTCGTTGTCCTTGTAGGAGTCGAAAGCACGGTTGACATTCTCGCTGATAGCGTCCGTGATGACCTGTATCTCGCTGATACATTCGTCCGAGAAAGAGATGCCCTTGTCGTGCATTTCCTGAGCGGACTCCACGAGGTTTACGGCGTGGTCGGAAATACGTTCGAAGTTACCGACGCAGTGCATCATCTTTGAAACGCTTCGGCTGTCGTTGCCGGTAACGGAGCTCTTTGAGATCTTCAGCAGATAGCTGTTCAGCTTGTCCTCAAAGCTGTCGATGATGCCCTCATTTTCTATGATGGTATCGGCAATATCGGCGTTATAGTTTTTGATGATATCGAGTCCCATAAGAATGGTCTCGCGTGTGAGCTCAGACATCTGGATACTTGCGCCCTTGCAGGCTTCAACAGCAACAGCAGGGGTTTTGAGGAGAATACCGTCAAGTTCGGGAACGGCGTGTCTCTTTATCTCCTCTGCCTCATCATCAGTTTCCTTTATGATAAAGTTGGACAGCTTGACAAGGTATGAAGAGAAAGGAATGAGCATAAATGTGATAACGAGGTTGAAAATGGTGTGCATTACAGCGATGCCGAGCGCGTTTGTAGTTTTGTTGAATACATCGAGCTGAACAACGTGCTGGAGGATCATTACTATCGGAAGGAGCACAAGTGTACCGATCACCTTTATGGAAATATGTATGCAGGCAACTCGCTTGGCGCTCTTCTTAACACCGATACTGGAAATAAGAGCAGTTACGCAGGTTCCGATATTCAGTCCCATTACGATAGGCAGTGCCATTCCGACTGTAAGTCCGCCTGTACGTGAAAACGCCTGTAATATACCGATAGAAGCTGCTGAGCTCTGAATTATACCGGTAAAGCCGGCACCAACGACTACGCCGAGAACAGGGTTTTCAAATGCTGTGAGAGCTTCCCTGAATTTTGGCGATTCCGCGAGAGGTTCAGCTGCTCCGGACATAAGTGACATACCTGTCATAAGTACGGAAAATCCCACGAGGATACGGCCTATGTCCTTTTTCTTGTTCTTCTTCGCTATCATTATGAACATTACGCCGATGAGCGCAACGAGCGGAGAGAACGAAGTAGGCTTCAGCATTTTTATGAAGAAATTGTCACCCTCAACACCGGCGAGGCTGAGTATCCATGCCGTGAGAGTTGTGCCTATGTCAGCACCGAAGCAGACACCAACTGTCTGATCGAGCTGCATAATACCTGAATTTACCAGACCGACAAGCATTACCGTCATAGCTGACGAAGATTGTATCGCAACTGTTATTCCCATACCGAGGAGTATACTTTTAAACTTGTTTGAGGTCATTTTCTTGAGAGCCACCTCGAGTTTGCCTCCGGTGAGCTTTTCAAGACCTGTGGACATAACGTTCATTCCGTAGAGGAAGAAGGCGAGTCCGCCGAGCATGGTGAAGATGTTAAAAATTGAAAATTCTTCGTTCATATTATTCTCCTGAATAATTCTTATTTTTGTTTCTCTCTCTATATATCCACTTTATATTATACCTGAAATCTCTTTTTAGTCAATCCCTTTTTGGGGATTTTAACTGTAATTTTACAAAGCTGACAAAAAAGCTCCCCATAAACAGCAGATGCTCTCTGACAATTCATACATACATTGCATCAATGTTCATATATCATTCTTTTATTACGTTATAGAAAATACGGTGATTGACAAGTCGTGACAAAAATGCTATAATAATTGTATCTATGAACTTACAGAAAAGAGGACTTTTTCTATGGCAAAAGATAAAAAAATGGTCACCGCGATAACCTCAATGGACGAGGACTTCGCTCAGTGGTACACCGACATCTGCAAAAAAGCAGAGCTTATAGAATACACAAGCGTAAAGGGCTGTATGGTCATTCGCCCATATGGCTACGCTATCTGGGAGAATATCCAGCATATTCTCGATACTACTTTCAAGGCAACAGGTCACGAAAATGTTTGTATGCCTATGTTTATCCCCGAGAGTCTGCTCCAGAAGGAGAAGGATCACGTTGAGGGCTTTGCTCCCGAGGTAGCGTGGGTAACTCACGGCGGAAGCGAAAAGCTCGAGGACAGACTCTGCGTCCGTCCTACATCAGAGACTCTCTTCTGCGAGCACTATGCAAATATCGTTCACTCATACCGTGACCTCCCCAAGCTCTACAACCAGTGGGTAAGCGTTGTCCGCTGGGAAAAGACCACCCGTCCGTTCCTCCGTTCAAGAGAGTTCTTGTGGCAGGAGGGACACACTATTCACGCAACTGCTGAGGAAGCTATCGAGGAGACAGAGCGTATGCTCAACCTCTACGCACAGTTCTGCGAAGAGGCACTTGCTATGCCAGTTGTAAAGGGAAGAAAGACCGAAAGCGATAAGTTCGCCGGAGCTGTTTCTACCTATGCGATCGAGGCTCTTATGCACGACGGAAAGGCTCTTCAGGCGGGTACTTCGCACTATTTCGGCGACGGCTTTGCAAAGGCTTTCGGCATTGAATACACTGACAAGGAAAACAAGCGCGTTAATCCCCACCAGACAAGCTGGGGCGTTACTACACGTCTTATCGGTGCTGTAATTATGACTCACGGCGACGACAACGGTCTCGTTCTGCCGCCGGCAGTTGCTCCGATACAGGCTGTTATCATTCCTATCGCTCAGCACAAGGAGGGCGTTCTCGAAAAGGCTAACGAGCTCAAGGACAGACTCGCAAAGGCTGGTCTCCGCGTAAAGCTCGACGACAGCGAGAATTCTCCCGGCTGGAAGTTTGCAGAGTACGAGATGAAGGGCGTTCCGATAAGAGTCGAGATCGGTCCAAAGGATATCGAGGCAGGTCAGTGCGTTATCGCTTCACGCTGGAACGGCGAAAAGGCTGTCGTTTCACTTGACGAGCTCGAAACAGCTGCCGCTCAGAAGCTCAGGGAAGCTCACGACGGTATGTTCCAGAAGGCTCTCGACAACCGCAACAGAAGAACTTATGCCTGCACAACTCTCGATGAGATCACAAAGTCCCTCGAAAACGGCGACGGCTTCATCAAGGCAATGTGGTGCGGCGATGAGGCTTGTGAGGACGAGGTCAAGGAAAAGACCGGCGTTGGTTCAAGATGTATCCCGTTCGAGCAGGAAAACATCAGCGACAAGTGTGTTTGCTGCGGAAAGCCTGCAAAATGTATGGTTTACTGGGGCAAGGCTTATTGATCAAGAAATCAGACTGTAGGGAACGCCGCCCACGGCGTTCCGCAATTTACAGAACCCCAAAATCAAAAATGATTTGCAGGGGCGCATTCCGTGCGCCCAATCATTTGAATTTGTAACATAAAACACCGTAGGGAACGCCGCCCCCGGCGTTCCGCAAATAACGGAAATATATGTCAAACGAAAAAGGACGCACCGTGTGCGTCCTTTTTGTATTCTGAGCTCTGGCTTCTGAATTCTGATTTGCGGGCGC
>CACXEJ010000109.1 GCA_902766595.1 Ruminococcus flavefaciens
CAAGCAGAAGCTCGTTGATACAGGCGGACGCGTTGACAGATTCAAGAAGCGTTTCAATATGGACAAGTAAGTCATTCAGCCGGTCTACGACCGGCTTTTTGCGTATGATAGTATGATGAATTATTTAACTGTTTCTGCTCCGGCAAATGACTCTTTTATCGAGAAGCGCTCGGAGTTTATCGGCTATATCGCCCCCGTTACCACCAACGACGAGGCTGTGGAATTCGTCAATTCCATCAAAGCCCAGCACCGCAAGGCTAAACACAACGTCTATGCCTACATAATCAGACAGGATAATATCTCCCGGTATTCCGACGACGGCGAGCCGCAGGGCACTGCCGGTATGCCGGTGCTCGACGTCCTGAAAAAGCGCGGTCTGACCGATGTATGCGTCGTGGTTACACGCTACTTCGGTGGGATACTCCTCGGCGGCGGCGGTCTCGTAAGGGCTTACTCACACGCTGCTTCCCTCGCCTGCGACGCAGCTCACATTATGGATATGCGGCTCTGCCACAAGCTCCGTATCACTACCGATTACGGTCTCTACGGCAAGATATCCTACCTCCTACCGAATTTTGACACTATCACCGTCAGTTCTGATTTCGGAAGCGAGGTCGTTCTTGACATACTGGTGCTCAACGAAAAGCTCGAAGCCCTGAAAGCCGAGCTCATCGAAGCTGCAAACGGCTCTGTTTCTATCGAGGACATCGGCGAATCATTCGAGGATTTTTCCTCTGTAAAAAATTTGTCCGGAGATCTTTAAAGGGATTTTCCCGTTTCCGGAGTATATGTATATAGACGGCTTTTTCCGTCCGACTATCTTCTGCAAGGAGGGATATTATGACAGTACGCGAAAAATATGAGATAACCGAGGTCGGCATCCTCAGCAAGTACGCCTGCACCAGCATCGACGAAAAGGGCAGCAAACGTGAGAGAAACGAGGAAAAGTGCCCCTACCGCACCGATTTCCAGCGCGACCGCGACCGCATACTCCACTGTAATTCCTTCCGCAGACTAAAACGTAAAACCCAGGTTTTCCTTTCCCCTGTCGGAGACCACTACCGCACCCGTCTCACTCATACCCTCGAGGTCGCTCAGATAGCGCGTACTATCGCGAGAGGTATGCGTATGAACGAGGATCTCACCGAAGCTATCGCGCTCGGTCACGACCTCGGTCACTCGCCTTTCGGTCACTGCGGCGAAAAGGTCCTCAACGAGATATGCCCCCACGGCTTCAAGCACTACCTCCAGAGCGTGAGAGTAGTCGAAAAGCTCGAGAAAAAGGGCGAGGGACTCAACCTTACATATGCTGTCCGCAACGGCATAGAGTGCCACACCAATATGGTCGCGGACACCAAAGAGGGCAATATTGTCAGACTCGCTGACACTATCGCCTACATCAACCACGACATCGAGGACTCGATACGCGCCGGTATCCTCAAGGCGAGCGAGCTCCCCTCGACCTGCGTCAGAGCGCTCGGCAATACCAAGACCAAGCGTATCACAACGCTAATTGCTTCCGTCATCGAGCACGGTCCGTTCGAGATAGACTTCGCTCCGGAGATACGCAAGGCTCACGATGACCTCAAGAAGTTTATGTTTGAAAAGGTCTACACCAACCCTGCCGCCAAGCAGGAGGAAACTAAGGCTGAACTTCTCGTCAAGAAGCTCTACGCCTACTATATCGAAAACAGCAAAAAGCTGCCGGACGAATACAGACACATAATGTACGAGTCCGATGCAGACCGCGCTGTATGCGATTATATTTCCGGTATGAGCGACGAATACGCCGTTGATCTCTACACAGACCTCTTCGTACCGAAATTCTGGAAATAACGGAGGTAACTATGCCCCGTAACGACGAATTTCTTTTAAGGCTCAGGAACGCAAATCCGATAGATACGGTAATGGGCTCGTATGTTCAGCTCATTCGCCGCGGACGCAATTACGTCTGCTCCTGCCCCTTTCACTCGGAAAAAACGCCCTCCTGCACTATTTTTACCGACACCCAGAACTTCTACTGCTTTGGCTGCGGTGCAGGCGGCGATGTCATAACTTTTATAATGAAGATCGAGAACCTCGACTTCACAGAGGCGGTAAAGCTGCTCGCTCAGCGCTCCGGACTCGAAGTCCCGGAACGCAATTCCGCCGACAGCAGGCTGGCTCAGCGCAAAACGCGCATCTACGAAATGAACCGCCTTGCCGCAAATTTCTTCTACACCAACCTGTTCAAGGGAGATAACAAAGCCGGACTGAAATACTTCGTCCAGCGAAAGCTCACTCCCGCGACTATAAAAAAATACGGGCTTGGCTTCGCTCCGAATTCGTGGAACGAGCTGAGCGACTACCTCCGCTCGAAAGGCTACTCCGACGAAGAGATAATCGACGCGTGGCTGGGCGGACGTTCCCAGAAAACCGGAAGAAGCTACGATATGTTCAGGAACCGCGTTATGTTCCCTATCATTGACCTGAGAGGAAACATCATCGGTTTCGGCGGCAGAGTCCTCGACGACTCACAGCCGAAATATCTCAACACCAGCCAGACTCCGGTATTTGAAAAGGGCTCTAACCTGTTCTCGATGAACTTCGCTAAAAACGCTGAGACTAAGCGAATGATACTCTGCGAGGGCTATATGGACGTCATCGCCGTCAATCAGGCTGGCTTTGAAAACGTCGTTGCTACCCTCGGAACTGCTATCACTCCCAATCAGGCAAGGCTCATAAGCCACTATGCGGAGGAGGTCATCATCGCTTATGACAGCGACGGTGCAGGTCAGAAAGCCACTCAGAAAGCCATCAACCATTTCGCAGACGTCGGTCTCCGAACAAGAGTCATCCATATGGAGGGCGCCAAGGATCCCGACGAATACATCAAGAAGTTCGGCGCAGACCGCTTCCGTATGCTGCTCGACGAGTCGTTTGACGCAAACGACTTTATGCTCGACAAGTGCGAAGCCGGTATCGACCTCGCCTCAGAAGCGGGAAAGGTCGAGTTCCTCAACCGTGCCTCAAAGGTGCTTGCAGGAATAGAGTCTCCGCTCGAACGAGAGGTGTATATTTCCAGAACATCAAAAAAATGCGACATACCTGTACAGGTGCTGAAAACCCACATTGACGATATCCTGCGGAGAAATGCACGGTCTCAGCAGAAACGCGAGTGGAACAGCATCAAATCAGCCGTCACGCTCCAGCAGGACAGCCTCAACCCCGAAGCCGCAAAGTTCAGAAAAGAAGCCAAGGCTGAGGAGGCGGTCATCTGCTACCTGCTCCGGCACCCGGAGGACATCACAGAGATAGAAGCTGCAGCTCCGCCCGAGATATTCATTACCTCCTTCAACAAAAAAGCCTACACGGTGCTGCTGAAGGTAATGAAGGAAAACGAGCAGTTCTCATTCTCGCTCCTGTCAGACGACCTCTCCTTCGAGGAGACAGGCAGACTCACGGGTATGGAAGCTAAAAACCGCGAGCACCCCGTAACAAAAACGGTCTTTGACGACTGCGTGAAGGTGCTGAAAAACCACAGTTCAACAGGCGGCAGCGATATGTCCGATGACGAGCTGCTGAAATTGTTCAGATCAAAGAAAAATAAAAATCAGACCTCCTGAAAAGCGCTCCGGCACTTGACAGGAACCGACTCTGAATGGAGGAAGTTGTATGGAAAACAAGAAAAATACTATCGAAGCTCTTATGGAACAGGGCAAAGCCAATGGCAAGCTCACTACCAAGGAGATCACTGACGCTCTCGAGGACCTCGATTTCGATGTTGAACAGATAAACACCTTCTACGACAACTGCGAAAACCTCAATATCGAGATCGTTGAGGATATGAACGTTGATGCCGACCTCAAGATCGGTATGGACTCCAATATGACCGACGACCTCGAAATGGCTCTCTCCACCGAGGGTATCGCTATCGACGATCCCGTAAAGATCTACCTCAAGGAGATCGGACGTGTTCCGCTCCTTACTACTGAGGAGGAGATCGAGCTCGCACAGAGAATGGCTAAGGGCGATCCCTACGCTAAGAAGCGTCTCTCGGAGGCTAACCTCAGACTTGTTGTTTCCATCGCAAAGAAGTACGTCGGCAGAGGTATGCAGTTCCTCGATCTCATTCAGGAGGGTAACCTCGGTCTTATCAAAGCCGTTGAGAAGTTCGACTACACCAAGGGCTTCAAGTTCTCCACATACGCTACATGGTGGATACGTCAGGCTATCACAAGAGCTATTGCCGATCAGGCAAGAACTATCCGTATCCCCGTTCATATGGTCGAGACGATCACTAAGGTAAAGAAGATCTCAAGCCAGCTTCTCCACGAAAACGGTCACGATCCCAGCCCCGAGGAGATCGCGGACAAGCTCGGTATGCCTGTTGACAAGGTGCGCGAGATAATGCGTGTTGCACAGGATCCTGTTTCCCTCGAAACTCCTATCGGTGAGGAGGAGGACAGCCACCTCGGTGACTTTATCCCCGACGATGACGCTCCCGCTCCGGCAGAAGCAGCTTCACACACTCTCCTCAAGGAGCAGCTCAACGAGGTACTTGCAACTCTCACAGACCGCGAGGCAAAGGTTCTCAAGCTCAGGTTCGGTCTCGAGGACGGCAAGTCCCGCACCCTCGAAGAGGTAGGTCAGCGCTTTGACGTTACCCGTGAACGTATCCGCCAGATCGAAGCAAAGGCGCTCAGAAAGCTCCGTCACCCCAGCAGAAGCAAGAGAGTCAAGGATTTCCTCGACTGATGATACATAAGCCTGTCTCCGGACAGGCTTTTTTGTCGCTCAAATTTAACGGATATTTCATTGACTTTGTCGCCGAAATAGGTTATAATAAATATAAATTTAAGGTCTCTGCAAACCCGTAATTGCAGACCGTCCGCACGCTCGTCCCTCTCCTGACCGTGCGGCGGTATGGAGCGTTTATGAGTATTTTCAATTTCAATAAAAAGACTCCTGAACTCAGCCACGACTGGACGGTTTTCCAGCAGTTCGTCGGTAACATAGGCGCTTTCACCTACATTGCCAAGGAAAAAGCCGCTTACTTCGACGAGGCTGCCTGCCGTATGCTATCCTCAGCAAGCCCTCAGCTCAATGAATTCGAGTTTTTCAACCTTCTCGAGAAGATCTCCAAAAATCCCGTTGAAGGTCAGAAGCATATCTACCGCTTCACAGATAACAACGTCACTCGCTATATCAAGATGAATATCTATGAGAGCAGTGACGAATGGCTCGGCTTCGTTCAGGATTTCACCCGTCAGATAACCGAAAGCAACGAGAAAAACAACTATGTCGAATACGATCCGGTCACAAGACTCGCTTCCTTCCCCTCCTTCTCTCAGAAGATCAGGAAGCTCCTGCCGGACGTTCAGCACTGCTGTCTCGCTACGATCTACATCAACGGCATAGACAAGCTCGGTTCCTATCTCACCGTTGACAGCACAAATAACTGCATAACCTCCGTTTCCGAAGTCCTAAAGAGCTTCGCAAGCGACAGTCTCATTATCGGTTCAAAATCAAACTACGAGATATGCGCGTTCTTCCGCGATACTGACAAGATGACCATTTACAATATCCTCAACAGTATGGACGAGGCTGTCCAGAACTGCATTCTCACGGACGATTTTGGCGAGATAATCGACATCTCCGACAAGAGCCGCCTCAGCCTTTCTATCGGCTGCTCGTCCTATCCGGAGGAAGCCGCGGACTTCAATATGCTGGTGAACTACTCAGAGTTTGCCCTCTACGAAGCCAAATCCGACCGCCGCGGCGTCATAAACTGGTTCTCCGAGGAGAACTACAACCGCGACAAGGACTCCTACCGCAACGCTCAGCTCTTCTCGCGCATCGTTCAGGAAAACCTCCTGACTTATCACCTTCAGCCGATCGTTGAGACTCAGACCGGAGAGATAGTCGCTTACGAAGCCCTTATGCGTACCACCGGCGACATCAAAATGGATCCTGCTCAGATACTCAAGATCGCCGCAAGTCAGAACAACCTCTACGCTATCGAGAAGCTGACGTTCTTCAATACGCTCAAGCTCCTCAGCGATAACCAGCAGTTCTTCGAGAACCGCAAGCTCTTCATCAACTGTATGGCGGACAGCCTCCTCACAGACGAGGACTTCAACGAACTCTACCTCAATTACGGCGAGCTCCTCGAAAAGACCGTCATCGAGATAGTCGAGGAGAGCAACGTCACCGCGGAGAGTGTTGAGCTGCTCAAGAAGCGCTGCAAGTTCACGCACGTCCCCCTCGCTATCGACGACTACGGCACCGGCTACTCCAACAGCTCCAACCTCCTCAACTACTCGCCGGACTACATCAAGATAGACCGTTCGCTCATCAGCGACATTCATAACGACCTCAAAAAGCAGCAGCTCGTTACTTCGATAATAGAGTTCTGTCACGACAATCAGCTTCAGGCTCTCGCTGAGGGAGTCGAGACTCTTCAGGAACTCAAGACCGTGATACGTCTCGGCGTTGACCTTATTCAGGGCTACTACACCTCGAAGCCGAAGCCGCTCTTCCTCAACAGCATCGCCTCCGACGTCAAGGACGAGATAATAAAAACGAACCTCGAAACACGTCCCGACGGTGCAAGAAAGATCTACAACGCTCAGAACGATACCGAGCTTGATCTCCTCAAGCTCGCACTCGATAAGTACACGGATATTCACGTTTACCAGAGCAAGCTCACTATCGTCGGTGACTTCGACAAGCCCGTGAAAATGAATATCCACATTATGGACAACCACAGCTGCGACCTGACTCTCAAGAATGTCAATATGATAAGCAGCAACAGCAAGCCTACGATAACCGTCGGTGAGTACGCACGGCTTGTCCTGAACGTGGTGAAGTCCAACAAGCTCGGCTACTCCGGCATCTATGTGCCGATGGGCTCGCAGTTTGAGCTGAACGGCAAGGGCAGTCTCACTATCGACTGCTACGCTTCGGAGGGCATCGGCATCGGCAACGACTACGATCACGGCTACGGCGATATTACCGTTGATATGCAGGGCTCGCTCGAGATCATCTCAAACAGCGTCGAGTCACTCTGTATCGGCGGCGGCTATAACGATGACGACTCCGAGATCAATCTCCGCTCAGGAAAGCTCAAGCTGGTCCTCTACTCGCACAACGGTCTCGCGATAGGCAGCTTCAACGGCAACGCTATCATTGATATTTCCGAAAACTGTGAACTCGATATAAGCGTTTCCGGCATCAAGGTTACCGGTATCGGCTGCAGCAAGGGCGACGCCGCTATCACATCGGCTGCAAACATCACTATGACCTGCACAGGCGCTCAGGCTGTCGGCATAGGTGTTCTCGACAGCGGCGAAGGCAGTATCCTCATCAAGCAGGGCGCTGTCAAGATGAAGATGCGTTCCGCTAAGCACTCCTGTATCGGTACCTTCAGCGGTTCGATCAACACTAAGATACGCAACGCCGAGATCAATATCGACTCCGAGGGCGATGACGTTACCGGTATCGGTGATGCTGCCGGAGGCGGCAATATCACCGTCATCGACTCCGCTCTCACTATGAAGCTCCTCGCCGGAAATCCGAAGGACATCGGTACGGCTACCGGAGATCTTCAGATACAGAATTCCGCTGTAAACTCACTGGTCAATAACCAGAAGATCAGCTACGGAAGCAATTGACCTCTCTTCCCCTCCTCAACGGAGGGGAATGATATGAATACACAGGAAAGAAAGGTAATTATTAGTATGAAACTTGGTATGGTAGGACTGCCGAATGTCGGCAAAAGCACACTCTTCAACGCTCTCACAAACGCTGGTGCAGAATCCGCAAACTATCCCTTCTGCACTATCGAAAAGAACGTCGGAATAGTTTCCGTTCCCGATGAAAGACTCGACAAGCTCGCCGAGATGTATGAGCCGGATAAGTTCACACCCGCAACACTCGAATTCGTGGATATCGCCGGTCTCGTAAAGGGAGCTTCAAAGGGCGAAGGTCTCGGAAACAAGTTCCTTGCCGATATACGCGAGGTAGACGCTATCGTTCACGTTGTACGCTGCTTCGAGGATCCCAACATAATCCACGTTGACGGCAGCATCAATCCTCTCCGCGACATCGAGACTATCAACCTCGAGCTCATCTTCTCCGATATTGAAATGATCGACAGACGTATCGACCGCGCTAAAAAGGCTGCAAAGGGCGACAAGAAGTACCTTGCAGAGATCGAGTTCCTCGAAAGGCTCAAGACTCACCTCGAAAACGGAAAGTCCGCACGAGGCTTTGATTTCACCGATGACGAGCGCGAGATCATCAAGTCAACTCCGCTCCTCTCCGCAAAGCCCGTTATCTATGCCGCTAACCTCAGCGAGGACGATTTCGTGAACAACATCGAGACCAACGAGAATTTCCAGAAGGTACGCGAGCTTGCTGCCGAAGAGCACTCCGCAGTTCTCCCGATATGCGCTCAGATCGAGGCTGAGATCTCCGATATGGGCGATGAGGACAAGGCAATGTTCCTCGGTGAACTCGGTCTTGAGGTATCAGGTCTCAACCGTATCATCAAGGAGGGCTACTCGCTCCTCGGACTCATCTCCTACCTCACCGCCGGCAAGCAGGAGGTCCGCGCGTGGACTATCACCAAGGGCACCAAGGCTCCGCAGGCTGCCGGAAAGATACATACAGACTTTGAAAAGGGCTTCATTCGTGCCGAGGTCATCTCGTTCGACGACCTTATGGAGTGCGGTTCTATGGCTGCCGCAAAGGAAAAGGGACTCGTTCGCCTTGAGGGCAAGGAGTATGTTATGCAGGACGGCGACATCGTTCTGTTCAGATTTAATGTATAAAAAACAGGCGGCTTTACAGCCGCCTGAAATTGTCAAGGAACACAGTTTTTCTGCGGGCGAGTGAAACTCGCCCCTACGATTGCTTCATCATACATTTCCGTCTTTCGTGGAACGCCGGGGCGGCGTTCCCTGCGTTGATTGCGTTACAATTCCAAATGGCAAGGACGCCCAAAGGGCGCCCCTACGTTGGTTTCATCACACATTTCCGTTATTCACGGGACGTCGAGGACGCCGTCCCCTACGATTTGATTTCTGATCTCTGATACTCGGTACACGCCATAAGGTACGGCGCGATGCCCTTTGCATCATTCTCCGTGACCGGCTCGCTCAGGTAGTACCCTGCCGAACCGTCCCGGCGCTGTTCTCCGCCAAGACCTGCCATAAGACAGATATTCCCCAGTACCGGCATTCCGTCTCCGCCAAATGAGATGTACTTCTCCGAAACGGCTTCAAATCCGCGAATTCCTGCCCTGCGGACTCTATCACCGGCTGTTCCGAGCCTTGCCGCTTTCATCGCCGCATAGGCATAGAGCAGAGTGCCGCTCGTCTCGGGATAGTTGCCTTCAAGCTCAGGTCTGTTCGGCAGCTGGAGCAGCATACCGCCGCTCTGAACGCAGTCCGTCAGTGCCTCAAGCAAGCCGCAGAGCATATCGTCTGCGATGCCGGGGACGGTTTCGCATATATCAGCCAGTCCTGCGCACAGCCAGCCCATTGAACGCAGCCAGAATTCCTGCGAAAGACCAGTCTCTCTGTCAGCCCAGTCCGCCCTGCGTGACTCGTCATAGCCGTGGTAGTAAAGCCCCGAAGTTCTGTCCCTCATCTTCTCCTTTATCGTGCCGAGCTGCGCCGAAATATCCGCAGTTATGCTGCCGTTTCCGGTGAGCTGAGCGTATTCCGCCATAAACGGCAGCGCCATATAAGCTCCGTCCAGCCATATCTGGTCGGGGTATATTTTTTTGTGCCAGAAGCTGCCGGAGGGCGTCCGCGGCTGTCTTTCGAGCTGTCCGCTGAATATCCTCTCCGCTGCGGCAAGGTACTTCCGGCTGCCGGTATTCCGCCACAGCCAGAGCAGATTTCTGCCGCCGCATATGTTGTCGAGGTTGAAGTCCTCGTAATTCAGCGTGGGTATCCTGCCGCTGTCAGTAACGTAAGCGTCAGTGAACCTCTCCGCATAACCGGTCAGGCGGCTGTCACTGGTGAACTCCCCGTACATTATCAGCGCACGTATCATACAGCCGTCAATGTAGTTCCACTTCGGCGGCTTTCCGAACATTATGCTCTCCCTGTTCCAGAGCGGTACAAGCGGATCGGAAGGCAAAATCAGCTTCTCGATATATGCATTGACAGCAGTCCGCTGTTTTGTCGTCAAATTCATCCTGTAAGTCCTCCCGCAGTTATACCGCTGACAAATTTCTTCTGTGCAAGTGAGAATACGGCTATCGAAGGTATGAGTCCGATGACCGACATAGCTATTATCTTCCGCTGCTCGTAGCCCTGACCTGTGCTGTCCACGGACAGTCTCAGCGCGAGCGAAAGCGGATATTTTTCAACTGAGTGTATCATTATGAGCGGTCCGAGGAAATCGTTCATCGTCCACAGGAACGTGAAAACCTCAATGGACACGACAGCCGGTCTTATGCAGGGCAGCAGAACGTACCAGAGCGTCCTGAGCGGACCGCAGCCGTCAATCATTGCGGCTTCGTCGTACTCCCTCGGAACCCCCCTGAAAAACTGCACAAGTATGAACACAAACATTCCCTCACCTGCAAAAAGCGCCGGTGCTACGAGCGGAACGTAGGTGTCGAGGAGACCGAGCTTGCTCCAGAATATGTACATCGGCATTATCGTCACGATCGACGGCATAAACATTCCGGCTATCAGCAGCGTGAAGAAGACCCTTTTCAGCGGAAAGTCGAACCGCGCAAAGCCGTATGCGACAAGCACCGATGAGAATACCGTGAATATCGTTTTGGGTATGATTATGAGGAAGGTGTTGAGAAAATAGTGTCCCATATCGTAGGGAGTGACGGTCTCCCACGCGCTCCTGTAAACGCTCATATCAACGCTCTCCGGCACAAACCACACCGAGCTGAATATCTCGTCGTTGGTCTTGAATGAAGCTCCGATGAGCCACAGCAGCGGATATATCATCACCACCGCAACGGCGGTCAGCAGAAGGTAAAACGGCAGCTTTTTCATCTGTCATCCTCCTCTCTTCCGCGCCGCGTAACGGCGAACATCAGCCCCACTATCGCCGCGATAAGTACGAACAGCACCCACGATACCGCGTTTGCGTAGCCGGCGTTCATATCGCTGTAACGGAACATCTCATCGTATATCAGCATACCGATCGTGTATGTGCTTCTGAGCGGTCCGCCGCCGGTTAGCATATAGGGCGCATTGAACTCCTGAAACGCCGCTATGGTCTGGAGCACGAGGTTCACGAATATCACCCTCTTCAGCAGCGGCAGTGTTATCCGGAAAAATGCCCTCACCGAACCGCAGCCGTCCACTCTTGCAGCTTCATACAGCTCCTTCGGTATGTCGCGGAGCGCTGTGAGAAATATTATCATAGTCGAACCGAACTCCCACAGTCTCAGCAGAACTATCACGAATATCGCGCGGTCGGGATCGCCGTACCAGCTCACAGGCGAAGCGCCGGCAAGCTCCAGCAGCTGATTGACCAGACCGTCAGCCGTGAAAAGGTACTGCCACATTATCACCGCAGCAAGGTTCGCACCGAGTATCGAGGGTATGTAGAACACTGTCCTGAACACGCCGATGCCGCGTATCTCAAGATTGAGGAGAAGCGCCGCGAGCAGCGAAACGACCAGTTTCATCGGAACGAGCAGTGCTGCATAGCGGAAGGTCACTCCGACAGACTTCCGGAACGTCTCATCGTGCAGCATTCTACGGTAATTCTCCGCACCGACGAATTCCGGCGGTCTTATATTGTCGTAGTCCGTCATTCCGAGCGCGAACGAGCAGACAAAAGGATAAAGCGTAAACAGCAGAAATCCCACTATAAACGGCGTTATCAGCAGCAGTCCGGTGAAGCGGCTCACCCCGACCGGATTGCCGTATGTGCGTTTTTTCATTTTCTTGTTTTCTCCAGATAGGTTTCGAGCGACGCATAGAGCTCAGCAGCCGCGGTCTCCGTATCGGCAGTCCCGTAGGATACCTTTTCAAGCGCCTCATTGCACATATCCTTCACCCTCGCAAGCTCCATATACGGACTGACAGTGACCGTCCTTTCAGATGTCAGCATATCGCTGCTCTGCTTGGAAAGTCCGGTGAGAAGCCCGCTCTTCTCAAGGCTCTCCAGCGCGTATCGTGAGGACGGTATGCCCCTTGTTGTACCAAGCACCTTTGCACAGTCAGCGTCATTGAGCAGAAAATCCACAAAGGCTGCCGCTTCATCGGGGTGTTCGGTATTGCGCGAAACGGCGTACAGCATAGAGGGCTTAATCAACCAGCCGCCGTCATTTCCTCTGCCGTCGCTGAGAAGAGGTCCGGCTTCGAGAATGCCCTCCGGCAGCACAGACTCGTACTTGCCGACAGAGCTTCCCCATTCAAGCACTCCCGCCACTCTTCCGCCTATAAACTCCGGCGACTGATACAGAGCAGCATTGCCGTCCTCATCAGTACGGGTGCGGATAGTCCGGATAACGTGCTCGTCCTCGAGCTTCTTGTAAAAGTCAAGGGCGGCTTTTATATCCTCCTCGGTAAAGCCGAGGTTTCCGCCCATATCAATAAACTCCCTGCCGGTAGTCTGCTGGACATACACTGCTGCCAGATACCACGCCGTGCCACCGGACTGTATATCGAGGTCGAGAGGATAGATGCCCTTTTCCCCGAATTTACTGCCGAGAGCGATGAGCTCGTCCCACGTTTCGGGGTAAGAAGCTCCGGCGCTCCGGTAAACGTCCGAATTATAGAAAAACGTCCTTCCCGTGACCGACACCGCAACGGCATTGAGCCGTCCCTCCACCGTTCCGAATGAGAGCATCTCCTCGCTTATACCCGAGGTATCGAGCTGCTCCGACAGCTGACCGAGGTCGTAGAAGCCCTTCCCGTCGGGCGACATTGTTACGAGCCAGTCATAGTTTATCTGCATCACATCGGGTTCCTTGCCGCCTGAGAGCTGTGCCGCGACCTTTTCCTGCCAGCCGTCCCAGCCGCCGTATTCAGGGGTAATGGTGATGTCGTGGTGTTTCTGGTTCCATAATTCGATGGCTTTGAGCGTAGCCTCGTGGCGGTCGTCTCCTCCCCACCACGAAAATCTGACAGTGCATTTGTCGAGCCTGCCGTCCGGCGGCGTGACGGATCCGCGTGAACCGCTGCCGCAGGCAGAGAGTGTGAGCGCACAGCAGCAGGCTGCCGCTCTGAGTACCCTTCTGTTCATACTCATACTCCCGTTAATTTAATGTTATGGCAGCTTTCGTTTCGCTGCCGCATTTCACATTCTCATTATACATTATTATAATATTAAAATCAAGCGCATTGAAAATTTCTTCTCTCAGCGTGAAGATCCCTGAAAAAAAGGTGAAAAAGGGCTTGACTTTCAGGAAATAGTATGTTATAATATATTTACCTCGTTTGGGGTTTTATTTTTTTGCCCCGCGAGGGAGGCAAACAACCTACCTCCGCTCGTCGGAGGAAGTAATAATTCAGGAGGTGCCGATATGAGAGTAAAGGTTACTTTAGCTTGTACTGAATGCAAGCAGCGCAACTATGTTTCCAAGAAGAACAA
>CACXEJ010000110.1 GCA_902766595.1 Ruminococcus flavefaciens
TACGAGAGAAGAGTTATCCACTCTGCTATTTCCCAGATCGAAGGCGTTTCATCAAAGTCTGTGGGCGAAGAGCCTTACAGAAAGATCATCATTTCTTCAAACAATCCGAGAAGAAACGACAGACGCCGTGACGACCGCAGAGGCGGCGGCAGAAGAAACGACCGCAGAGGTGGTCAGAGAAACCGCGACAGAGAGGTAAATATGGAGCGCAGATCCGTTGACCTTTCTACCAGCTTTGAAAAGGACTACAAGAGACCTAAGCCTGAGGACACAATGGAAGGCGGCCTCTACGGAAAAATCGAACTTTAATGATAACAGGGCGGTCAGTCCGCCCTGAATACTTTATTCAACGGCAGCTCTGCCGTTGTTTTTTTAGGAGTGATAATTTTGTCAACGATCGCAGCTGTTTCAACTCCAAATGCGGCTGGCGGCATAGCAGTTATAAGGATCTCGGGCGAAAAGGCGCTCGAGGTAGCGGACAGGATATTCACCTCAGTCAGCGGCAGGAAGGCTTCTGAAATGGAGGGCTACACCTGCGCTTACGGTATCGCTCACGACGGCGATGAGCGGCTCGATGACTGTATCCTGACGGTATTCCGCGCTCCCCATAGCTATACGGGTGAGGACACTGCGGAGATATCCTGCCACGGCGGTATATACGTTTCGCGGCGCGTTCTGAGAGCAGCTATTGCAAACGGAGCTGAGAACGCTCTCGCCGGCGAGTTCACTAAGAGGGCTTTCCTCAACGGCAAGCTCGACCTCACTCAGGCAGAGGCGGTTATGGACGTTATCTCTGCAAGGAGTGACCGCGAGCTGAAAATGGCTGAGGAGCTTCGTCAGGGCGCAGCTTTCAAACGAGCGGAGAAGTGTTCGGAAAAGCTGATGAAGATACTCGGCGACCTCGCGGCGTGGGCTGACTACCCCGAGGAGGACATACCTGCCGTTGAGCCTGATAATCTCAAGGCGGAGCTGAGTGAGGTCAGGAGCGATCTTCATTCCCTCGTCAAGAATTACGACGCAGGACGAATTATCCGTGAGGGTATCCCGACCGCTATCGTCGGCAGACCAAACGTCGGAAAGTCTACCCTGTTCAATCTGCTCAGTGGCTATCAGCGCAGCATCGTTACCGACATTGCCGGTACGACGAGAGACGTCATCGAGGAGTCGGTGACGCTCGGGGACATCGTTCTTCGGCTTTCGGACACAGCCGGCATACGCGACACAGATGATATGATTGAGGGCATCGGCGTTGAGATCGCTGAAAAAATGATTGACAGCGCTGAACTCGTGCTTGCTGTTTTCGACGGAGGTTGTCCGCTCACAGAAGACGATTTATATTTAATTAATAAAATTAATAATAAAAATTCAGTTGCAGTCATCAATAAAAATGATGTTCAGCAGAAGATAGATACGAGTGTTTTTGAAAACAACAATATACGAACTGTATATATTTCTGCTAAGGAAAATTCTGGTATTGACGAGCTCCATAATCAAATTGAGGAGATATTCAAGCTGAATGAGCTGACTGTTAATAATGTTTCAGCTGCAAATGAGCGGCAAAAGGATTGCATTGACCGCGCGCTATCCTCTGTTGATGCTGCAATTTCTGCTCTTGACAACGGAGAGCTTCTTGATGCTGTTAACGTTCTCGTTGATGAAGCCGAGCAGTCTCTTCTTGAACTGACCGGCAAAAGAATAACTGACGCGGTCGTTGACGAGGTCTTTTCAAGATTTTGTGTAGGTAAATAATGTTTCACGTGAAACAAAAGGAGTATCACTATGAACTACAAAATGGGTGAGTTTGATGTTGCTGTTGTCGGTGCTGGGCACGCCGGCGTTGAAGCAGCTCTGGCTTCGGCACGACTTGGCTGCAAAACTGTAATGTTTACGATATCTCTTGACCAGATAGCGAATATGCCCTGTAATCCGTCAATCGGCGGTACTGCAAAAGGACATCTTGTCCGTGAGATAGACGCACTCGGCGGTGAAATGGGCAAGGCTGCCGATAAGTGTTTCATTCAGAGCCGTATGCTGAATATGGGAAAAGGGCCAGCAGTTCACAGTCTCAGAGTGCAGGCTGATAGAGTGAAATACCATAATTATATGAAAAATGTCTGCGAAAAGCAGAAAAATCTCTTTATAAAACAGGCTGAAGTGGCAGAAATTATCGTAGAGGACGGAAAAATCTGCGGTGTAAGAACGTCTCTCGGAGCTGAGTATTCAGTGAAAGCCGTAATAATTTCAACCGGAACTTACCTCAAAGGTAAGATACACATAGGCGAAGTTTCGTACGAAAGCGGACCTGATTCTTCGCTTCCGAGTAAGTATTTGTCGCAGAGTCTTATTGAAAACGGTGTCGAACTCAGACGTTTTAAGACCGGAACCCCCTGCCGTGTCAGCCGCAGAAGTATCAATTTTGATATTATGGAACGTCAGGACGGCGATGAAAAAATCGTGCCGTTTTCGTTTGAAACTGATCCTGATAAACTTGAAAATAAGGTCAGCTGTTATGTGACATATACTAACAGTAAAACACACGAAGTTATACTTGCAAACCTCGACAGATCACCTCTTTATTCGGGAAAAATTGAAGGAGTTGGACCAAGATACTGTCCGTCAATCGAGGACAAAATTGTAAGATTTTCAGATAAGCCTCGCCACCAGCTGTTCGTAGAGCCAATGGGATTGACAACGGAGGAGTACTATTTGCAGGGAATGTCATCATCGCTGCCGGAAGACGTGCAGCTTGCATTTCTCAAGACAATAGACGGACTTGAGGACGTGGAGATAATGAGACCGGCTTACGCGATTGAATACGACTGCTGCGATCCGACGCAGCTCCTTCCTACACTCGAATTCAAGAAGATCACTGGACTATACGGTGCAGGACAGTTCAACGGCAGCAGCGGCTACGAGGAAGCAGCAGCGCAGGGAATTGTTGCCGGAATTAATGCTGCTTTGAAGATAAAAGAGCATGAGCCGATGATACTCGACCGCGCGAGTTCATATATAGGCACTCTCGTCGATGACCTTGTCACAAAAGGCTGCTCCGATCCGTACAGAATGATGACTTCGAGGAGCGAGTACAGGCTCGTTTTAAGGCAGGATAACGCCGATCAGAGGCTTTCTCCGATCGGTCATAAAATCGGTCTCATTTCCGATGAACGCTTTGTGGCTCTTCAGGAGAAAATTGCTGCGACAGAGCGTGAAATCAAGCGTGTCCAGACAACTAATCTCGCTCCGTCAGAGAAGCTAAACGCCTACCTTGAAGAAATGGGAACAGCTCCTCTTACAACTGGTTGCAAGGTTGCAGATCTTATCCGCCGTCCGCAGCTGAATTATAACGATATTGCTCCGTTTGATAAAGAGCGTCCGCAGCTGCCGTCTGATGTTTGTGAACAGGTTGAGCTCCAGATAAAGTATGAAGGGTACATTTCAAAGCAGCTCGCTCAGATTGACGTAATGCGCAAGCTCGAGTCAAAGAAATTGCCGCAAAATACGGATTATAGCACTGTTAGGGGACTTAGACTTGAAGCTGCAGAAAAGCTTAACAAGCTCCAGCCTATCTCGCTCGGACAGGCTTCGCGTATATCTGGTGTTTCACCTGCTGACATTTCGCTGCTTGCTGTATGGCTTCAGAAAGAAAAGGAGAACTGATATGCTGCCTGATTTTGAACTATGTTGCTCTAAATTTTCTGAGTACAAACTTGAGCTGAGCATCGAAAATTACGAAAAACTTGACATATATGCACAGTTTCTCGTTGAGTACAATTCACACACAAATCTCACTGCGATCACCGAGCCAGAGCAGATTTTGACTAAGCATTTTATTGACAGTGTTCTCCTGTCAAAATATGTGAATATTCCCGATAATTCGGCAATTATTGATGTCGGTACTGGCGCCGGATTTCCTTCTGTCCCGCTGAAAATTATGCGCCCTGACATAAAACTGACACTTCTTGACAGCCTGAACAAACGCATTGTTTTCCTTGAACAATTATGCGGCAAACTCGGTATTGAAGCAAATCTGATACACGGAAGAGCTGAGGAGGTTGCTCAAAAGCCGGAATATCGAGAAAAATTTGATTTTTCCTGTGCGCGCGCTGTTGCTGAGCTTGGTACGCTTTGCGAGTATTGCTTGCCTTTCGTGAAGGTGGGAGGAAGTTTCATTTCTATGAAAGGTCCCTCGGAAGATGTTTCAAAGGCACAAAATGCTGTCAAAATTCTCGGCGGACTTCTTCACGATGAGATAAAATACGACATTGAAGGTGAGCAGCGAAGGATAATTCTCATTGAAAAAATATCGCAGACTCCGACAAAATACCCTCGCAATAGCGGTCAAATCAAGAAGAAGCCGCTGTAAATATATTAAATTATGTAGTTTGAACCGTTGATTTGTCGCAAATCAGCGGTTTTTTTGTGTAGAAATTATTTCCCGTCCGTGCTATGATTTGAAGTGAGGAAACTCAATTCATTGTTAAGGAGATAAATATGGCAGGATTTTTAAGTATAGTCAAGGAAAAGCAAGTGAACAAGGTTATTGAGATCGAGACGCGGAAAATTGTTCCAAATCGTCATCAGCCGCGGACTGATTTTGACCGGGCAGACATTTCTTCGCTCGCTGACTCTATCTCGCAGAACGGCATTTTGCAGCCGCTTACAGTAAGAAAGTGCGGCGATACTTATGAGCTCATAGCCGGTGAAAGGCGGCTTCGTGCAGCAAAATTGTGTGGACTGGAAGCTGTTCCATGTATAGTTTTGGACATCAGCGACCGGAATTCCGCAATACTTGCCCTTGTCGAGAACATTCAGCGTCAGGATCTTTCGTTTTTTGACGAGGCTATCGCCATTGAAAAGCTCATTACCTACTACGGAATGACGCAGGAGGACGCCGCAGCAAAGCTCGGTAAGGCACAGAGTACGATTGCAAATAAGCTGAGACTGCTTCGGTTGACGCCGGACGAGAGAAATATGATTATGAAGTACAACCTCACCGAACGCCATTCACGCGCTCTTCTGAAGCTTGCCAGTCCGGTGGAGCGCCTGAATATTCTTGAGCGCGTCGTCAAAAACAATCTGAATGTTGAGCGGACGGAAAAGCTCGTTGACGATTATATCGGTTCTCAGCGCGAGAAAGAAAGCTATAAACGCCGCTCGAAGGTGTTTCAGAATGTAAAGCTGTTCGTCAACACGATCAATCGCGCAGTCGAAACTATGCAGGCTGCCGGTATCTCAGCGGACTCCAAGAAGATCCAGAATGAGGACTACATCGAGTACCGCGTCAGAATTCCAATACAGCATAAGTTCTGATAATTGTTTCACGTGAAACAAAATTCTCCGGAATGTTTCACGTGAAACATTTTTTATTGCAAATTTTCAGGATTTATATTTACAAGGCGGCAAAAAAGTGGTATAATGTTATTATAAATGTTGAAAGGAAGATAATATGGGCAAAATTATCGCTGTTGCCAATCAGAAGGGCGGTGTTGGCAAATCGACTACCGTCGTAAATCTTGCCGCTTACCTCGGCTCGCGCGGATTTACCGTTCTCTGTGTAGACTCTGATCCGCAGGGCAATACGACCACAGGCTTCGGTATCAAGAAGAAATCCGTTGAGGCTACGACCTACGATGTCATCATCGGGAAAAAGCGTGTTCAGGAGGCAGTCATTCACACAGACTGCGAAAATGTCAGCCTTCTTCCGGCGACAGAAGCTCTTGCCGGCTGCGAGATCGAGCTCGCAAACTTTGAAAACCGCGTGAATAGGCTGAAAATGCAGCTTCTCACCTGCAAGCTCGACTACGACTACATCTTCATCGACTGCCCTCCGGCTCTCGGAACTATCACGATAAACGGTCTTGTAGCCTGCGACACGATCATCGTGCCGATGCTGGCTGAGTTCTACGCGCTGGAAGGTCTTTCACAGCTTGTTAATACAATTAAAATAGTTAAGAGCAACTACAATCCGGCTCTTGAGATCGAGGGAATTCTCTTTACGATGTTCGACGGCAGACTCAATGTCGCAAACGACGTCGTTGAGGAGGTCGAGAAATACTTCCCGGACAAGGTATTCACTACGAAGATACCGCGAAATGTCCGTATTTCCGAAGCTCCCAGCCACGGCAAGCCTGTTATGTACTACGACAAGGCTTCAAAGGGCGCTGAGGCTTACGAGCTGCTTGGCCACGAGATACTGGGCGAGCCGCTTGAGCTTCCGAAAAAAAAGAAGATATTCAGCTTTAAAAGGAAAAGATAAGAAAGGAGAATCGTCCGCAAGGACGGTGTCAGACTATGGCTAAAGGCGGTTTAGGCGCTGGACTCGACACTCTTTTCAGCGATAACACGAGCGAGGTTCAGGTAAAAAAGACACTTCGCATCGCTGAGATCGAGCCTAACAGAGACCAGCCACGAAAAAATTTCAGCGATGAAGCTATCAGCGCTCTCGCTGACTCCATACGCGAGCACGGTATGCTCCAGCCGATACTCGTTCGCCCGATAAGCACCGGCAGTTATCAGATAGTTGCCGGCGAGAGAAGGTGGCGTGCTGCGAGAATGCTCGGGCTTGACGAAGTTCCCGTGACTATCCGTGAGCTCTCAGACGCGGAGACGATGCAGATAGCTATCATCGAGAACCTCCAGCGTGAGAACCTCAACCCTATCGAAGAAGCGAATGGCTACAATGAGCTTATCGAGAAATTTGGTATGACTCAGGAAAAGGTAGCGAAAATGGTCGGTCGGTCGCGTTCGGCAGTTGCCAACGCAGTGAGACTCCTTACGCTTCCGGACAGAGTTGTGAAAATGCTCGAAAACGGCGAAATATCGGCAGGACACGGACGTGCTCTGCTCGGATTTCAGAACGAGGAGCTCCTCATCGCAACAGCTCTCAGGGCAGTTGACGGCGGTTTGACGGTGCGTCAGGTCGAACGTGCGGCACAGAAGTCCGCTGAGGCTAAGGAGGCAAAGGCTTCCGACAACAAGAAGATAGACAACTATTTCGTTGAAATGGAGCTTTCACTCAACGAGCGTCTCGGACGCCGCGTGAAAGTTGATTACGGCAAAAACAAGGGTGCGCTTATCCTTGAATTTTATGATAAAGAAGACCTTGCGGCGCTTGCTGACAAGCTCGCAAAGGAATAAAAAGGAGTTTGTTTAAATGTTAGACATTAATTTTGTAAGAGAAAATCCTGATGCAGTCAAGGAGAATATCAGGAAGAAGTTTCAGGACGAGAAAATAGAGCTCGTAGATCAGATACTTGAACTCGACAAGCAGTTCCGTGCTGCAAAGGTTCAGGCTGACGACCTCAGAAGCAGCCAGAACAAACTTTCCAAGCAGATCGGTATGCTCAAGGCTCAGGGCAAGGAGGACGAGATCGAGAAGGTAAAGGCAGAGATCGC
Source organism: Ruminococcus flavefaciens (assembly GCA_902766595.1). Classification (GTDB taxonomy): domain Bacteria; phylum Bacillota; class Clostridia; order Oscillospirales; family Ruminococcaceae; genus Ruminococcus; species Ruminococcus flavefaciens_U. Next base: position 7,396 of record CACXEJ010000110.1, read on the forward strand.
ATCTATCCCCGCTAAGCTCGCTGAACTTGAGAAGGTCGAGAAGGAGTCTGAGAGCAAGAGAACTGAGCTTATGATGGTAATTCCGAACATCATTGATCCCAGCGTTCCGATAGGTAAGGACGACACTGAGAACGTTGAAGTTGAGCGCTTCGGTGAGCCTGCTGTTCCGGATTTCGAGGTTCCCTACCATGTTGACATTATGGAAAAGGTCAACGGCATCGACATAGACAGTGCAAGAAAGACCAGCGGAAACGGCTTCTACTACCTCTGCGGCGACATCGCACAGCTCCAGAGCTGCATACTCTCCTACGCAAGAGACTTCATGATCGACAAGGGCTTCACATACTACATTCCGCCCTTTATGATCCGCAGCAACGTTGTTACAGGCGTTATGAGCTTTGCTGAGATGGAGGGAATGATGTACAAGATCGAGGGCGAGGATCTCTACCTCATCGGTACTTCCGAGCACTCTATGATCGGTAAGTTCATCGACACTATCACTCCCGAGGAGGAGCTTCCCAAGACTCTCACAAGCTACTCACCCTGCTTCCGTAAGGAGGTCGGCGCTCACGGTATCGAGGAGCGCGGCGTTTACCGTATCCACCAGTTTGAAAAGCAGGAAATGGTCGTAGTCTGCAAGCCCGAGGAGTCAATGGACTGGTTCCACAAGCTGTACAGCTACACAGTAGAGTTCTTCCGTTCACTGGATATACCTGTCCGCACACTTGAGTGCTGCTCCGGAGACCTCGCTGACCTCAAGGTAAAGAGTATCGACGTTGAGGCATGGTCACCGCGTCAGAAGAAGTATTTCGAGGTAGGAAGCTGTTCAAACCTCGGTGACGCTCAGGCACGCCGACTCAACATCAAGGTAAAGGGTGCAGATAAGAAGAAGTATTTCGCACATACGCTCAACAATACAGTTGTAGCACCTCCGAGAATGCTCATCGCATTCCTTGAGAACAACCTCAACGAGGACGGTTCTATCCGCATACCAAAGGCACTCCAGCCCTATATGCGCAAGGACACTATCAAGGTACCCGAGAAGAAGTAATACGAAAAGGCTGCATAATTATGCAGCCTTTTTTATGCAGTAACAAATAATCAGCGATGGGATTTCTATGTATCGATCAAACGATAAAAGCGGCTGTATTTTATACAGCCGCTTTTTCAGGGAAGGGAAACGGCACAAGGAGCATCAATCACGCTTTTTACATTCGTCGCCCCATTTTGCCGCCGTGCATAGACACATTGTGATGACTCCCATTGTTCCGCCGAACATAGAGCCAAGTATGAACTGAAGCATAACATCACCTCATAAGTGAGTATGCCACAAGTCCGCAGATATATTCAAGGTCTTACCTGAATTTTTCGAGCCGGTAGATCATTTCCTCGTCAGGCTCTTCAAAACCGGGTTTGTGGTCGTAGCCGAACTTCTTGTAGAAGCCCACCGCAGTTATCGAAGAGGGTATCTCAATTCTCTCTGCGCGGAGAAAAAACTCGTCCTGTTCGAGAGTATTCATAATAAGTCTGCCGATACCTTTTCCCTGAAGAGCAGCGTCAACGAAAATAGTAAACAGATTGCTCTCGTTCTGTTTGCCCCAGTAAGGACCGATACCGCCGCAGCCGATGATATTGCTGCCGTCATCGACAACATAGAAGTGCATCCAGCTTGCGCGGTTTATGAGGTTATCGGGCGAGAGACTTTTTACACATTCTTCCATAAGCTCGGGAGTATAATCCTTTGTATTGCAGGTGCGGAGAGTGTTAGCGATCATATTTGAAGTTGAAGCTGCGTCTGTATTTTTGAAGCGTCTGATGTTCATATAAACCTCCTGAGATTTTTTTACATTATAGCACAATAGATTTTAAAAAGCAAGAACTTCAAAAAAAGTTTACATTTTCAGAATTCAGAGTATCAAAGTCAAAATATTCAAAAAACTGCCGGTGCTTCCGTTCAGGAAACCTCCGGCAGTTACATTTTATCAGAGTCCGAGCAGCTTGAGGACGTCAGCCTTTGAGCGGTAGCCCACAGCCTGTCCGGTGATAGCGCCGTCCTTTACAGTGACGAGGAGCGGTATGCTCGAAACATTGAAAGCCGCAGCGAGCTCCGGCTGTTCGTCAACGTTTATCTGACCGACCTTGATCTTTCCGGCGTATTCCTCAGCGATCTCCTCAACGATAGGTGCGAGCATCATACACGGACCGCACCAGCTTGCCCAGAAATCGAGGAGTATGGGGAGTCCCCTGTAATTTCTCACTTCTTCGTCGAAGTTTTCCTTTGTGATAACTATCTCGCTCATATTCAGTCCTCCTTTGATTTATAGTAGAGCATACAGTGGCAGAAACCCTCAAAATCCGGATCAGCTATCTGGTCGCGGAACTCCTTGCACATACATTTATTCTCGGGTGTTTTTGCGAGCCTGCACGGACAGTAGCCGTCCTTGAGCTTGAGCCCCTCCTTCACCCTTGCAACAACCTCCTTGTCGGGGTTCAATGTGATCTTCATAATATCACTCCTTGCTCCGGCAGAGAGTGCCGGTCTTATTTCATCAGCTCGTCAGCGAGAGCGTCGATCTGAGCGATGTTCTCAGCCTTTACAGCAGACTTTATGGTAACGGTTGTGTCAGTCCAGGTGATGTTCTTTGACTTCTCAAACATAGCCTTGACGGTCTTTGCAGCGACAGGAGCCCAGCTTCCGTTCTCGATGATGCCGATAGTGCGGTTCTGGTAATTGCGCTCGGTGAGGTCAAGGATAAAGTGCTTCATAAACGGGAAAATATCAGCGTTGTAGGTAGTGGTAGCGATGACGAGCTTGCCGTAGCGGAAAGCGTCCTCGACCGACTCAGCCATATCCTCTCTTGCGAGGTCAGCGATAGCGACCTTGGGGCAGCCCCTTTCGAGCAGCTTGTCCCTGAGGAGCTCGGCAGCCTTCTTAGTGTTGCCGTAAACTGATGTATAGGCGATGAATATGCCCTCAGACTCAACGCCGTAGCTCGACCATGTATTGTAGAGACCGAGATAGTAGCCAAGGTCTTCCTTGAGAACAGGTCCGTGGAGGGGGCAGATAGTCTGAATATCGAGAGCGGCAGCCTTCTTGAGAACAGCCTGAACCTGAGCGCCATACTTGCCTACGATACCGAAGTAATAGCGTCTTGCCTCGCAAGCCCAGTCCTCATCGACGTCGAGAGCGCCGAACTTTCCGAAAGCGTCAGCGGAGAAGAGCACCTTGTCCCTGCTGTCGTAGGTGAACATGACCTCGGGCCAGTGTACCATAGGAGCGGTAACGAAAGTGAGCTCGTGGCTGCCGAGTGAGAGCTTGTCGCCCTCCTTGACCTCTGTCTTCTTGTCGCCGAGGTCGAGACCGTCGAAGAAGTTAGCGATCATAGTAAAGGTCTTCGCATTGCCGACTATCTTTGCATCGGGGAAAGCCTTAATGAAGCTGAGGATATTTGCGGAGTGGTCGGGCTCCATATGCTGAACGATGAGAAAGTCGGGCTGCTTGCCGCCGAGGACTTCCTTTATATTGCCGAGCCATTCATTGGTGAAGTCAGCGTCAACAGTGTCGAGCACGGCGATCTTCTCGTCCTTGATGATGTAGGAGTTATAAGCCATACCGTTGGGAACGTCGTACTGTCCCTCGAAAAGGTCGAGCTTATGATCGTTCACGCCGATGTAGAAAATGTCGTTAGTAATATTATTCATTGGTAATAACCTCTTTTCGTAGTATTTGCATTCATTATACCATATATTCACGGTTATGAAAAGTGACAAATGCAACAATTTAAAAATATCACAAAATTTTCGCAATAATGGAGTTGCTATCATCGAAAATATGTGCTATACTGTAATCACAAAATATTTGAGCACAGGAGGTCAAACACAATGAGCAAAATAAACGATTTTCTTACACAGGCAGGAGTTTTCTTCCTCGCAACAGCTGACGGTACACAGCCTAAGCTCCGTCCGCTCGGGGCACACGTTGAAATGGACGGAAAGGTCCTCTTCGGCGTCGGGGATTTCAAGGACGTGTACAAGCAGATGCTCGCAAATCCTCTTGTCGAGATAGCGGCAGCTCTTCCGGACGGACACTGGCTGAGATACACCGGAAAGGCAGTATTCGAGGAAGATGAGAAGTATGCAGAGGCAGTGCTCACTAACTCTCCTGAGCTCCGCGGCATATACAACAGCACGACAGGCTTCAAACTGAAGATGTTCCACCTTGAGGACGCAAAGGCAGTCATCATCAACGTAGCCGGTCCCGGAGAAGAGGTAAAGTAAAATTACGCTGTTATTTTTTTCAGGCAGAAAAAATTTTTTTCTGCCGCATTTTTTTGCACGAAACAGCACCTCCCAGTTGTGTTTATGTATGAAAGGGGGAGTTGACCAATGTATGACAGCGATAATACGGCGCTGTACGCTTTCCGGAAATACGGCGATGTGATACTTCGGTGCGCATATGCATGTACGGGCTGCTTCAGCGAAGCCGAGGACATAACGCAGGACGTCTTTCTGTCAATGCACGCAGAGTCTCCGATATTCAGTGACGATGAACATATGAAGGCGTGGCTTCTCAAGGTCACGATCAATAAATGCAAAAACCTGAAAAAGAGCTTCCGGTTCAGCAGGACTCAGTCTATCGACGAAAAGATAGAGAGCGAGATGAGCTGCGAGTTCACGGGAGAGGAAAACGAGATAAGGGAAATACTATTCAGGCTCCCGGAGAAATACTCGACAGTCCTTTACCTCTACTACTACGAGGGCTACAATATACGCGAGATAGCGAAGATGATGAGCAAGAATGAAAACACCGTCAGCTCCCTATTGCAGAGGGGCAGAAAAAAGCTGAAAATAGAGCTGGAAAGGGAGGGATATTATGCGCGCGGATAAGTACAAAGACCTGCTTGACAAGGTACATTGCAGACCTGATTTCAGGAAGCGTATGGAGGAAAAGCTCTCCGCGGACAGGACAGAGGTCCACGAGTATTTCGATGTAGTGCGCGACGTAGAGAAAGCCCCCAGCGGACACAGGTTCAGAGGATACCTTCCTGTATTTGCAGCAGGAGCAGCTATTTTAGGCATATTCGGAATTATGGTGCTTACGGTGAAGGATCTCCCGCAGGACGAGATGAGAGAGGGCGCTTCGCTTAGCAGTGAGGAAACGACCGCAGCAACGGAGACCGAAGCTGAAACAAAGCCGCCAAAGGCTGCAACGGTCGTGGAGATGTTCGAGAACATCGAGTGGATAAGAGATGATTTGCAGATAATGCCGATAGAGTATGTCTCCTCGGACAGCAAAAATCAGCGGACGCTCACCGGCGAAAACGGCAGCGTCCACGAGCTGAGGGAAAAGCTGATAGATATGAAGTGGACAGAGTCGGCTGGCTTTGACTCAAGCAATTACTTTAAGATCGGCAGTCTTATGATAAACCAGAAAGGTCAGATAAGCGACGGCGTTAACATCTACAAGCTGCTTGAGGACAAGAGCTATGTGATAAACGAACTTGCGCGAAAGGCTTTCATCGAGTGCGAGAACTTCAAGGGAAAAGAGATACTTCCGGAGCTGTTCATTGATTATAGCTGGGAAATGGAGAACAGCACTGTCCGTAAAAACATTGACTACTGCGCGGACTGCAAGCCGTTCATCAATACTATATACTCAGAAGGAAACACTATTAAGATCCGCAGAGAGTCCTGTGATATAAAGCCGGTAATTGAGATATTGCTGAAAGCAGACTGGAAGCAGGTCGAAGAATTTGACAGCACAGAGTATTTTAATCTTGGCAGTATTGAAATAAATTCAAAGGGACAGATAAAATTGCCCGATCGTTATTATTATGATGACGGCAGAGTAAATCTGATAAAAGAACCAAATATATTTCAGGCTGATGAAGAGTTTGTAAAGAAGATAAATCAGTATATCGACGACAACTTTTGGGATAAGCTCAGTTTCTCAGATGAAATGACGAAAAAGATAATCCAGAGCGGAAATAATTACAGTAAGATGTCCGCTGATGTCAAGGTGAAGTATTACTCGATCTGGAACGGCAAAGACAACGGAGAGTTAGAGCAGGAAAAAATTGAGTCGTATCAGGAATATATTAGGCGCCGCAAGACTATTTCGGGCGAGGGCAAGCTGTATTTAGACCTTAAGAACAATGAAGAGAAAGTTAAGATAGAAGGAAATGCTACCGGACTCGACAAGCCAGTAACAGCCACACTTGACAGGAGTGAAGACAGCGTAAAATATACAGAGTCCAGTGAAGGTGTTTACAGCATAAGCAAAGACTGCTTAAAAAAACATCAGGACAGATGGCAGGACAAGGACGGAGTATGGCATTATAATACATCATATTATACAGATATTCCTGAGCTGGATTATTCACAGACCGCACACAGAGCTGCACAGGAGCTTAGCCAGGAGTATTACTCTGGATATGATATAAAGGTACTTACCGATGAGGAAAAGAAGGACTTGAAGTATGATGCGGTGTTAAATTTCAAATACGATGAGGACGTCACCAATTATGTTTATATCGGTATTGATGAAAAGACCGGCATAGTGGACTACATTCAAAAAGAATATCACTTCAAGTTTGAAACCGGAGAAGTATATACAGAGTCATACCTCTATGAGCTCGACAATATCAAATACGACAGCGACGCACAGAAAATAGAATAGCACACACGGCAGGCACGGGATAAAACCCGTGCCTGCTGCCTTTTTAAAAGGCTAAGAACAGGCATTTATGAAGTGTTAAGAAAATGTAAAGACAATGTTAAGATTACATCGTAACTTGATAATGATATTGTACAATCTGATAATTATTCACGACTCCGAGCCGGAAACAATTATTGAATTGGCAGACTTTGTATTAAATCATTGTAAAATCCCTTGATTTTTCGGGAAAAAATAGTATAATTACTGTTATCGCGCGATGAGATATTACTGAGCAGAAGTTTGTTAAACAAATATCTAACAGGTTTTGTACAGCAGATATGCCCGGTAATACTCTTGATACTGTATACAGTAATGGACTAAACATATATTGAACAACAAAGTATTACTACTAACTATGTTGGGAGGAACATATTAATGAGAAATAACAGACGAATAAGCGCGTTATTATCAGCAATGATGATGGCTTGCACCACAGCAGCCTTTGCAGCTCCTGCAAATGTTACAGCTGCTGAGGCTAAAGGACAGTTTCCCAAGCAGATCAGAAATGTTAATGAGGTGCAGGAAATTGATCTTACCAAAATGGAAAACGGTAAGCTGAAGTATGACTTCAACAATGACAAAAAGTGCGATTACTATGATGTAAGGGAAATGGAGGACGCGATAAACGGACTCTATTCAGATAAAAAGTATTACGACGTATATGAGCGCGTAGATAAAAACGGAAAAAAGCTCAAAGATGAAAACGGGGATCAGTTATACGACTATACTTTCCATAAGATCGAAAATATTCCATATAAATACAAGAACTATGACATAAACGGCGACAAGGCTTTATCTCCTGCTGATTACTGCAGCTACCTCAAGACACTTTCAAAGCAGTTTGATATAGCTGTATCATCAAATGAAGGCGTAAACACTCAGCTGACTGCAACTATCAAAGGTCTTGCTGATAATGCAGTGATAAAGGACGGAGTGCTTGCTGTTCCTGCTGAGATATACGATATAAAAACTGACAGGATCTATCCTGTGGGACAGATCGCAGGCAGCGCATTTTACGGCAATAATAAGATCAGAAGAGTAGAATTCATTGATTACAGACAGCCCGACTGGGTCGATGAATACGGCAACCGTATTGTTACAAGAGGACAGCTCACAGCCTGCACTTGCCTTACAATAGGCGGCAGTGCATTTGAAAACTGTACTAATCTTTCAGAGGTAGTTCTTCCTCAGAATGTATCAATAGGATATAATGCTTTCCTCAATACTCCGTTTGATGATAATAATGGTGACTGGAAAGGCGAAATATACGTTTACACAGGTACACCTGATGCTGAGGGCAGACAGACCATCATCGCTTATGGTGCATATCTTGATGATGCTATTGATGCAAACGGCACACTTACTATCCCTGACAATATAACTGCTGTCAATGCAGGATTTGCTAAGGGCAGCCGCAAGCTCAGGAATATAGTGTTCTCAAAGAATAACAGTGCAAATGGCTATGCTATCAATTACATCGGAGAAGACGCATTCAGCGAGTGTGAACTTCTTATGACTGTAAACAATAAGTCATTCATAAATAATGATGAATATCTCAAGGATCAGATGTACAGATATATCAGCTCATTCAACAGCACAAAGTTTATGGCTGATGAGACACAGAGACAGCTTGATAAGATCGTCAGCAAGATCAAGAGCGTTAACGGCTATGATAAGATGAATGAGGCTGAAAAGGCTCTTGTTGCAGCAAAGTATCTCGTAAACAGTACATATTACAGTGCATGGGTCACAACTAATGATGAATTCTCACTTTATCCGAATGCTCTTTATCAGACTATTGATATTGCAAGAGGCGCTATCGCTTCTGAGAATGCTGCACTCAATGTACGTTTCACAGAGTGTGACGGTATCTCAAGAGCATATGCACTCGTTCTTGACAGCATCGGCATAAAGAACCTCACAATGGGCGCTGCAGGTCATGCACTCAATCAGGTATGCATTGAAAATAAGTGGTATACTTTTGATCTTACAGGTTATTGTGGTGACAGAGGCGCAGAGATAATGAATAATAACAAGAGCAATATCAAGTTCAGTGATTACAGAGGATTTGATGAGAGTCTCACTATTGATGTTGATCTTGACAAAAAGAAATTCACTTACAAGAAGAACGGCGAAGATTATAATGAAAAATCTATCGTTAAAGATCTGAGTGTATTCGACAAATACTATAATGTTACAAATAGAGCAGAAAATAGAGGTAAGTCAATTATGTTCGATGATGAGGTATATGAAGGTACACTTTCATGCCGTAATTTCTTCAGTCTCTTTAAGAATTCTGCCGGAAAGCATATCGGAGGCAATAAGGAATTCTACTTCTATCACAATGAAGATCATTCAAAGTTCCTTCTGTATGGTACAACTAACGGCAAGAAAAGCAGAGATGAAGTAATGGGAGCTGCTGCATCTCAGCCGGCACTTCACGGATCATATGACTATACTGATCCTGATGATCTGTTCAGATTTGATGGTGAGTTTAAGGTTTATAATAAGTTCACCGGAAGAATATATGATAAAGTGATCAAATTCCACAGTCTGCCGTTCTATGTTGATAAAGATGGATATTTATATCTTGAACAGAACAAAGAGAGACAGTATGCTACACTTGATTATATCAACGGAAAGCTCTATGCCTATGATTTCAAGGGATTTGCAATTACCGGTCAGTATACATCAGGCAGTGAACTATATATATTTGACGAAGTAGGCTGCCTGACAGATACAACCTATCACCCGGATTCAGAATGGGAATACGAAAGGATCAACGGTGTATATTTTGTTGTTATCCGTGATAAAAATGCTGAAAGAGAACAGACCAATCTTGAAAAGAACGGCAAGAAGGTATTTGCTTACCTCAGAAAGTCAAACGGCAGCGTTTATCTTGAGGATAAGGAAGGCAATCCTTTAAGCGGCGATTTTACTGCATATGGCTACACATGGACATTTGACACTGACGGAAGATTTATAACTACTGACTGCAAGTGATCCTAACGACATCTTCAATCATCCCCTTATATACCGGAGCCTGTTCAGGGCTCCGGCTTTTTTTTGCGTGAGCGTGTTGCTATTTGCCGGAATATGTGATATACTTTAGATATTACGAATACCGGAGGTAAAGTATGAAATTCATATCGTGGAACGTAAACGGCTTCAGAGCCTGTCTGCAAAAGGGCTTTGAGGAGTTTTTCAATAATGCGGACGCAGACATATTCTGTCTTCAGGAGACAAAAATGCAGCCCGGACAGGCTGACTTTTCTCCGGAGGGCTATCATATCTACTATCACAGCGCAGTAAAGAAAGGATATTCTGGAACGGCTGTCTTTACAAAGACCGAGCCGCTCAGCGTTACATACGGCATAAACGGTGAGCATACCGACGAGGGCAGAGTCATAACCTGCGAATTTGAGAAGTTTTACTTTGTTTGCTGCTATGTGCCGAACGCTCAGGACGGGCTTAAACGCATAGACTACCGTATGGAGTTCGAGGACGCTATGCGCGGTTATCTCAGCAAACTCGACAGGAAAAAGCCGGTCGTATACTGCGGCGACCTTAACGTTGCACACAACGAGATAGACCTCAAGAACTACAAGACCAACGTCGGCAATGCAGGTTTCTCGGACGAGGAGCGCGGAAAGTTTACGGAGCTCCTTGCGGCAGGCTTCACAGATACGTTCAGGAAGCTCTACCCGGATACGGCAGGCGTGTATTCGTGGTGGTCGTACCGGTTCAATGCGAGGAAGAACAACGCCGGCTGGCGCATAGACTATTTTGTGGTGTCGGACCGCTTTATGGAGCAGGTCGAGGACTCGCAGATACTCACGGACGTTTACGGCAGTGATCATTGTCCGGTAATGCTTCTGACGAAAGACTGAACTGTCAATACAAAGAAAAAGCTCCCCGATATCGGGGAGCTTTTCGATTTCCTGGGAAATCATATGATATAGAACCAAGTTTCTTCCTGCTCAAAATCGAGTTTGTTTGCAGGCTTTTCGGAGCTGTAATTATAGCGGAGCTCCTGATTTTTGATGCTTACTCTTGCGCCGTCCGGGATAGACTTTGTAATGAAAGCGTTACCGCCGACAACGACGTCCCTGCCGACAACGGTCTCGCCGCCGAGGATAGAAGCACCGGAGTAAATAGTAGCATTGTCGAGGATAGTGGGGTGACGCTTTTTGTTCTTGAGCTGCTGACCGCCGCGAGTCGAGAGCGCACCGAGAGTAACGCCCTGATATATCTTGACATTGTCACCGATGACGGTAGTCTCACCGATAACGATGCCGGTACCGTGGTCGATGAAGAAATACTTTCCGATAGAAGCGCCGGGGTGTATGTCAATACCGGTCTCGCTGTGGGCGTACTCGGTCATCATACGCGGAATGAGCGGAACTTTCAGCAGAAAGAGCTCGTGAGCGATACGGTTCACGAGGATAGCGAACAGACCGGGATATGAGAAGATGATCTCGTCCTTGCTGAAAGCAGCCGGGTCACCGTCAAAGGCAGCCTGAACGTCCGTCTCGATATACTCGCGTATCTTGGGTATCTTATCTACGAAGGCAAGTGTAACGCACTCTGCTTTGCTGTGTATCTCAATGTCGGTAGCGGAAGCGTACTCCGGCAGATAGCGGTATACGGTAGCGATCTGCTTGATGAGATTGAAAACGACGTCCTCAAGCAGCATAGTGATACTGTTCCTGAGGGTGTATGTACGGTAAGAGCTGTTTCTGAAATAGCCCGCAAAGATAATGACCTTGAGTTTATTGATAATGTCGATGACGGAATTGCGGTCGGGGTGGTCGTAGGCTTTTACCTCATCAATAGTTTTAGTGCCGGTGTAGCTGGAGATAATATTTTCGGCAACAGAGTCAAGTCTTGTCAAAAAATCGCTGTTCATATGCTGCTCCCTTCGATAATTCATCATAAATATTATATACCGGAATAGTAGGATTGTCAACATCTCCGTAGGGAACGCCGCCTCGGCGTTCCGTATATTAGAAGCCAGAGCTCAGATGTCAGAATGTAGGGGCGGCGTTTCGACGCCCGTGCCGTTCGGAATTGTAGCATAAAACCATTGTAGGGGCGTTCTCACCTGTCGGCTCGGTCGGTGCTTCTGCCTGCGGCAGAGGTGTCCACCGGACACCCGCACCCTTTGAGCGTCCGCAAATTAAGAATTCAGAAGTCAGAGCGCAGATGCCAGAATGTAGGGGACGTTCTAACCTGTTGTCGCGGGCGGCGAAACGCCGCCCCTACGTTCTGAGCTCTGTCTTCTGATCTCTGACATCTGATTGCTTAACGCCTGAAATGCACAAGGTGCGAGATAGACGGTATCGTTTCGCCCTGCTGGAGCGTCATCGGTGACATAAGCGCACCGGTCGCGGCAAAGAGAATATTCTCCGCCCTGCCCTCCCGGAGCATAGGCAGGAAGTGTCCGCAGAGGACGCTCGCACTGCATCCGCAGCCCGAACCGCCGCAGTGGGTATCCTGCTTGTCGTTGTCGAAAATCATCACACCGCAGTCGCGGTGCTGAGCAGATATGTCAGTGCCCTCCTTTTGCAGCAGCTCAACAACGAGCCTGCTTCCGACTTCGCCGAGGTCGCCGGTCACGATGAAGTCATAGTCTGCCGGAGAAGTCCCGGTGGCTTTGAGGTAGCGGAGGATAGTCGCGGCAGCCGCCGGTGCCATAGCGCTTCCCATATTGTTGATGTCGCTGACGCCCATATCCGCTATCCTGCCGATACAGCCTCCGATGACAGCCGGAGAACCGCTCTCCCCCGAAAGAATAACAGCTCCGGAAGCCGTGCAGGTCCACTGCGAGGTCGGAGTGCGTTGACCGCCGTAGGACAGCGGAAAACGGAACTGCCGCTCTGCCGTTGAGAAGTGCGATGAAGTTACCGCGGCGGCTGTTTTTACAGCACCGGAGTCCACGAGCAGGGAGCTGAGAAGCAGTCCCTCCGCCATAGTCGAGCAGGCGCCGTACAGCCCGAGAAACGGTATATCGAGCTCCCTCAGACCGTAGGTCGAGCCGGTACACTGGTTTATGAGGTCGCCTGCAAAGACCGCATCTACGTCCTCCTTGACGAGACCGCCCTTTCTTATCGCGGCGCAGAGAGTCTCCTTCTGGAATCGGCTCTCGGCTTTTTCCCAAGTTTCCGTGCCGAAGTGGCTGTCCTCGACCACCATATCGAAGCAGCTCCCGAGCGGACCTTTCCCCTCCTTGCCGCCGACTGCCGACGCAAAGCTGTGAACGCTGACCGGCTTGCTGAGCCTGAAAACTCCTCTTTCTATCTGTTCTGCCAAATTTATCACCTCACAGATAATATAGCCCGCAAACCCGGAAATATGCTGGAATATTTGCCCGGACGGTGTCATATTTTGTAAAAGACAAGTATGTGAAAGGGTGATCCAATGGGACTTACAGAAAAGGAAGCCGCTGCAAAGCTGCGGAATGAGGGCGAAAACGTGCTCAGTGAGAGTAGGCGTGCCGGTCCGGCAAGGATATTCATAGGGCAGTTCCGGGACGTAATGGTGATGATACTTCTCGGAGCGACGGTCATTTCGGTGCTGCTCGGAGAGGTTACGGACGCTGTGACGATAATCCTCATCGTGCTCATCAACGCGATACTGGGCTTCATACAGGAGTACCGCACCGAGCATACTCTCGAAGCTCTGCGCTCGATGACCTCCCCGATCGCGAAGTGCTACCGTGACGGAAAGCTCACCGAGATAGATGCGGCAAGGCTGGTCACGGAGGACGTTATTGAGATAGAAGCCGGCGACCGTGTTCCGGCTGACTGCGCCGTGCTGTACGCGGCAGGCTTTTTTGCGGACGAAGCGATACTCACAGGCGAGTCGGAGGCAGTCCCGAAAACCGCCGGTATACCGGGAGATACGGACAATTCGCTCAATAAGCCGAATATAGTTTACTGCGGAACGTCCGCGACTAAGGGCACCTGCCGCGCAAAGGTCATAGCTACCGGAAAGCGCACTCAGATGGGAAAAATATCCGAGATGCTGACGGACATTGACAATGAAATGACACCCCTCCAGAAGCGTCTTGCGGAGCTCGGCAAGGCAGTTGCGGTGATATGCCTGCTGGTCTGCGCAGCTGTTTTCGCGGCAGGAGTCCTGCGCGGCGAGAGGGTTTTCGATATGCTGATGACGGGCATCACGATAGCCATTGCGGCGATACCGGAGGGACTTCCGGCGACCGTTACCATTGCCCTTGCGCTCGCGGTGAACCGTATGCTGAAGCAGAAGGCTCTTGTGAACAGGCTCCACAGCGTCGAGACTCTCGGCTGTGCATCGGTGATATGCTCCGACAAGACCGGTACGATAACCGAAAATAAGATGACGGTCACGGAGCTCTGCGGCGCGGAGGAGACCTATTATTTCAGCGGAATGGGCTATCGTATGGAGGGAGCGGTCACGAGCGGCGAGGGAAACTCCCCTGTCTCGCTCACGTCCGAGAAGGCTCTCGGGGAGGCTCTGCGCTGCGGCGTCATATGCTCGACGGCTGTGATAGCTGCCGGAAAAAATACGCGGAACTCCCCACGTTCACGCGGAGAATGGACCGTTACCGGCGATCCGACCGAGGCTGCACTGCTCGTTGCGGCTGCAAAGCTCGGCATAACAAAGACCTCGCTCGGAACGTCTTACCGCAAAACAGATGAGTACCCTTTCGACAGCGAGACGCGCTTTATGGCGGTACATACGGCTTCTCCGGAGGGCGGAACGACGTTTTTCAAGGGGGCGGCAGAGGTGCTGCTGCCGAGATGCTCACACTATCTCGACCGTCAGGGAGAGCGGCTGCCGTTGACGGCGGAGCTCCGGCGCGCACTTGCGGAGCGGACAGAGGATATGTCCGGACGGGCGCTGAGAGTCCTTGCGCTGGCGGAGCTGCGTTCTGAAACTATGGAGCCCGAAGCCGGCGGACTGACCTTCCTCGGACTTGCCGGAATGACCGATCCGCCGCGTGTGGAAGCCAAGGAGGCTATCCGGAAATGCGCGGCGGCTTCGGTAAAGACAGTTATGATAACCGGCGACCACAAGAACACAGCCGTTGCCGTTGCGAAAAAGGCAGGTCTGCTGCGCGGCGGAATGGCGATGACGGGAGCGGAGCTCGATGAGCTGAGTGATGATGAGCTCGACCGCGTGATAGATAAGTATACCGTTTTTGCCCGTGTAGAGCCTGTTCACAAGCTGAGGATAGTCCGGAGCTTCAAGCGCCGCGGCGAGATAGTCACGATGACCGGCGACGGTGTGAACGACGCTCCTGCCATTAAGGAAGCCGATGTCGGCGTGGCAATGGGAGTGACCGGCACGGACGTTACCAAGCAGGCAGCGGACGTCATACTCCTCGACGACAACCTTGCCACCCTTGTGAACGCGGTCGAGCAGGGGCGGTGCGTTTATGCGAATATCCGGAAATTCGTGCGTTATCTGCTCTCGTGCAACATCGGCGAGGTGCTGACGATGTTTCTGGGGATAGTAATGGGTATGCCGGTGGTGCTGCTGCCTGTTCAGATACTTCTGGTGAACCTCGTCACGGACGGTCTGCCGGCAGTCGCGCTCGGGCTCGAACCGCCTGAGAGCGGGATTATGAAGAGACCGCCGCGGCGTTCGGACGAGGGATTTTTCTCAGGCGGACTGATGTGGAAGATAGTATTCCGGGGGATATTCATAGGGCTTTCGACTCTTGCCTCGTTCACTGCCGTGCTGCGTATGAGCGGCAGCGTGGAAGCCGGAAGGACTGCGGCTCTCATCACACTTGTCGTATCGCAGCTGATACACGTTTTCGAGTGCCGGTCTGAGACGAAAACGCTGTTCAGAGCGGACATTTTCAGCAATGTAAAGCTCGTGGCGGCAGCGGCGATATCGGCGGCTGTACTTGCGGCGGCGGTGACTCTTCCACAGCTGAAGGTCGTGTTCGAGACTGTGAGCCTGACTCAGGGACAGCTCCTTGCGGCTCTCGGACTTAGTGCAGCCGTACCGCTGCTGAGCGGCATCGCAGGCGGCATAAAGCACCAAAATGACTGATATTTGGCAGAAACGCATAAATGAGGCTTGATTAACCGTGCATATTTATCTGCCTGTGCAATTGAAATCATCAATAGTTTGTGATATAATTAAAGCGTACAACAAAGGACAGAATTGTTAATAAATCAGATTAAACAAATTCACAGAACGGAGAGAAATATGATTGGGATTATTAAGAAAAGGGCAGTGTTGTTAGCTTGTGCAGCAGCTATGACGATTTCTGCATTTGGCTGTGGAGCAGGACAGAGTTCCTCAAGACGAAACAGGAGAAATAACACTACCGAAGCAACAACCGAAGAGATCACGTCCAGATCTGAGTCTAAGTCGAGACCTATGATCGCGGCAAATCAGATCTACAGCAACTCGCCTTATTACGACAGACTGAAATGGGTATACTACGGAGAAGGCGAAGGTCAGGTCAAGAAAAGAGATGTGGACCTCTTCCTCATAGCACCGACTATTGACTATAAGGGCGAAGTATTCGTAGACTCGGACGATGATGCTGCCCGTGAGAAATTCCACGCTGTTATAAATGAGCGAATGGGTATATTTGCGGAAAACACAAGAGTGTTTGCACCTTATTACGATCAGGTCTCAAAAAAGGGGTATGAGGCAAGCGACCGTGATAAGGAGATATATTTGCAGTTTGCTTATGCGGATATATCCGAGGCTTTCAGATACTATCTCCAGTTTGAGAATAAGGGCAGACCTATTATCATTGCAGGATTTTCACAGGGAGCGGATATGTGCTTACGCCTGCTGAAGGACTATTTCAGTGACGAAAAGCTCCAGTCGCAGTTCGTTGCAGCTTACGCTATCGGAGGCTGTATACCTGAGAACACAGCTGAAGAATTCCCGTATCTGCATTTTGCTCAGAAAGCCGATGATACAGGAGTAATAGTAAGCTTTGACTGTGAAGCTCCGGAGGTAAGCGAGTCTATTTTCTGTCCTGAGGGCTCAAAGATAATATCCATCAATCCTCTTAACTGGACCACAGACAGTACCATTGCAAAGAAGGAACTGAACAAGGGCGCCTGCTTTATGAAGAAGGGCACCGGCGAGATAGAGAGTGAAGTTCCCGGACTCTGCGGCTGTTACATTGATCCTGAAAGGGGCACCCTCAAGGTCACCAACATCAATAAGAAGGATTATCCGCCGGTATATGATATTTTCACAGACGGAAGCTATCGTCTGTATGATTATGAGTTCTTCTACAAAAATCTTCAGGAGAACGTAGGCGTGAGAATTGAAGCCTACAAGGCAGCACGATCAAATCCTGATACACCTGCCGAGTCGTCAACAGCTCAGACTGAAACAACCCAGCCAGCTGCTGCACAGAAAGCAAATACTGTTAAAAGATAATCAATACATCAGCCGCAAAGGAGCAGCAGTTCCGTTGCGGCTGTATTTTTAATTCATTTTATATAATAAAATCTTCCCCGCCGGTTGAAATTTATATAATAATATGCTATAATAAACATAAGGGTTTGTGCAGTTCAGAGCTCTGCTCGCTGCATACGAAATCATACAGCTTTTACCTGCGGAGACCTTCTCTGCCGGGGCTTACACTGACATCATCGGACAGGCTGTGGAAAGGGTGTACTATGGATTTACAGAAATATGTTGACGGTTTTCATAATATGACCTGTATCGTTTCGGTAGAGAAAGCCGAGATAGGACACCACGGTGAAGTGCGCATAGCTGCCGTGAACAAGCCTTTCAGAGATGCGATAGCTTCAATGGATATCCCCAGAAGCCGGACTGCGAAGTTCGTGCCCGATACGCTGTATGATATGTATATGCCAAAGGACATAGGCTTTGAGGGGCTCTTTGCCCGTGCAGCGCTCGGCAAGAAGTCCGTGAATACCCACATTCATATACCTGCCAAGGATATTTGGCTGAATATAAGTATACTGCCGGTGGAGTACGAGACTGCGGATAAGGGCTATTGCGCCTATACCTGTGAAGAGTGTACGGTCTCTGATGTAGACCTCATCTCGGAAAGCTCTGCGGACGTTCTCAAGACCTGCATAAAGCTGCACGGAACAGACGATTTCAGGAGCACTCTCAAGGACATAATCAAGGACATACGTCATATATGCGGCTCGGAGGTCTGCACCATAATGGAGATAGACTTCAACGCTGAGACCTGCGAGGTGCTTGCGACTGATGTTATGCCCGGAAGCCGACTGAAGCGTGTTACACAGTTCACGAATATACGCTTTTACGATATAGCCGCTTCGTGGCTCGACACCATAGGCGACAGCAACTGTCTCATCGTCAGGGACGAGAGGGATATGGAGTACATCAGCAGAGTCAACAACCCGTGGTATCTCACTCTTGAGGAGGCGCACGTTGACAGCGTTGTAATGCTGCCGCTAAGGTACAATAACGAGGTCCTCGGCTACATATGGGCGACTAATTTCGATACAAGGAACACTCTGCGCATCAAGGAGACTCTTGAGCTCACAGCATTCTTCCTTGCGTCCGAGGTTGCAAGCTACAAGATGATGAAGCGCCTTGAAATGATAAGCTACACGGATATGCTGACAGGCGTAAATAACCGCAATGCGATGAATAACAAGGTAAGCAGTATCGTTGAAGGAACAGAGCCCTTCGACCTCCCCTACGGAGTTATATTTGCCGACCTGAACGGTCTCAAGACCATAAACGATACAAAGGGACACCACTTCGGTGACCTTCTGCTGAAAAAGGCAGCTCTTGTGCTTCAGGAGGTATTTTCCGATGACGATATATACCGTGCCGGCGGAGACGAGTTTATGATGATAGTATCCGGCTGTACGAGAGAGTCGTTTGAGGATAAGTTAGAGCAGCTGAAAGAGTGTGCCAGCGATCCCGACGGAGTATGCTTTGCAGTGGGAAGCTATTTTGACGATGAGGGCTGCAATATACGAAACGCAATGCGCAGGGCAGACGAGAATATGTACGCCGACAAGCAGCTCTTCTATACAGTTCACCCTGAAAGAAAAGCACGATGAGAAATTGACAATTTATTCTTCTTTCATTATTCTTTAAAAACAGCCGCGGAGAGGCATTAGCTTCCCTGCGGCTGTTTTGCTTTATTAAGTTAATACTGCCTGCTTTTCCTGCACTGCGGAAAGCGGATACTCGACAGTGAGTGAGAAGACACCGTTTTCAGCATCTATTTTCATCTGACCGCCGAGGTCGTTCACAGCACGCCTGATGTTTATCAGACCGAAGCCGTGATTTTTCTTGTCGCTTTTTGAAGTGCGGTCAAAGCGGCTTTTTTCGGGCATAGGGTTGGAAATGGAGATTATCTGTATATTGCGGTTGACGGCGCATTTGACGTCTATCGTCAGCTTTTCTGAGGAGTTCATTCTGCCGCAGGCTTCGATAGCATTGTCGAGCGCATTGAAGAGTATCGTCGAGAGCTTCGAGAGCGGAGCGTTACTGTCTATCGCACCGTTAAAGACTATCTCCGCATTGTTCGCCAGAGCATTCTCGTTCTTGTTGTCGAGGATAGAGTTGGCGATGTAGTTTCCGGTGGAGTAGGTCTTGCTGCTGATTATCTCCTGATTTGTAACGTCCTGTATGTACTGGGAGGCTTTGGCGTAATTGCCGGAGTCTATCAGCATATTTATACAGTTGAGGTGGTTCTTGAAATCGTGGCGGAACTTCTTCATATCGTTGTTCATCGCGTCGATCTTCTTGTAGTAGCTTACCTGTTCGCTGACATTTTTCTCCATAATATCCGACATCAGCTCATAATACTGCTTTGATATGCAGCTCTTTATGAGATAGGCTATCATCATAAAGAGTACGGGAATGATGATAAGAGTGCTTATCAGGATAATGTTGTTCTGGAGAGTCTCGTTGCTGAACTTTGACTGAAAACAGCCGCACATCTCTCCGAGCAGCATAAGCATACTCAGGACGAGTCCGTGGACCTTTGTCGGTATCAGCTTTGCCGTAAAAGGCAGAACGTTGTCTTTTTTTCTGATATGCTGGAAGGTTATCAGGAGCACCAGCAGGTTGAGCACGAGCGACACCAGCTTGGAGACGCCGCATATCATATCAGAGGTCCAGAAGAAGTCGAGGAATATCTCGCACATCGACTGCATTATCGAGTCTATGCACATATAAACGGCAGTGACGTAAAGAGCACCGCGCTTGTTCTCGTGCATAAGAAAGACTATCAGGAATATGAGTATGTAAGACAGGAGCGTGAACAGCGAAACTGTCACGGGTACATTGTCGGCAAACCTGAAAAAGCCGCAGACTCCGCTTGCAGCAGCAAGCGAGACCATAAGCGGCAGTACCCTTTTGTAGGACGAGCACCTGCCTTCAACAAGAAAGATCACACGGTTGATATTGATGACGTAAAGAAGAGCCAGCACAATAAATATAACACAGAATGCGTAATTTATCATCATAGCTTATTGATACTTTCTTTCTTAACGAATTCAAAGAAGTCTTCGCGGAAGGGCTTGTATCTCTTTTTGGATATTGGGACCTTCTCCTGAGTAGTGAGCAGGATATCGGTTTTTGAGAAGCTCTCTATATAGCCGAGGTTCACGATATAGGATCTGTGTACCCGGAAGAAGAAGCTGCTTTTGAGCTCCTCTTCAAATTTGGAGAGAGTATTCCGGAAGACGTAGGTGTTGTTCTGGGTGAATATTTTTGTATAAACGTTTTCAGCCTGAGCGTAGATTATGCTGTTTTCCTTGACGCTGCACATAGCAAGGCTCGATTCGTCCTGAACTATCACGGAGGGACATTTCACGGTCTCCTTTATGAATGAATCGAGAGCTTCCTTCAGCTTGTCGTCGGACACGGGCTTGAGGAGGAAGCGGAACGCCTTGACTATCATAGAGTCAAAAACGATGTCCTTGTAGCTGCTCACAAAGATGACGTGAGTATCGTTGCCGCGGGCTCTCAGATGTGAAACGGTCTCGAGACCATTGATATTTTTCATTTTGTGGTCGATAAAGATCAGGTCAAAGTCGATGTTGGAGCTCATAAGGTCATTGCCGTCGCTGAATTCAAAGTAGACCACATCATCAATGCCTGTTGTTTTGAAATAATTGTCTGTTTTCTGGATCAGATTGTCGCGGTATATTTTTTCGTCGTCGCAGATAGCTATTTTCACGGAAATCACCCCTTCTGAGAGCTCGCATCGCAGCCGTGACATCGTAAGCAGCTCTGAAAAGCACCATCATCAGAGCAGCAGATCAACTGAAGTAAAGTTTATGTTAAGGTTATGTTAATATTTATTATACATTAAATTAAGAACAAATGCAAGTAGTTTCAATTAAGATTTTTAAAAAGTCTCTGTTTACTAAAAAAAGTTATCCATTGACTAAATATCTATTGACATTTTTGCATTAATATGTTATCATTTTAAAATCAAAGACGGCAGCAAGGATGGTTTCATTAAGGGCGAAAGGAGGTCTCGTATATGTGGAATGATATTATGAGAGCTATAGGCGGATTGTGCAAGTGATGTTGCAGAAAAACGCTTCCGGAGCCCATCAGACTCAAAAACGACATACTTTACAGGCTCTGCGGCGGACAGCCGGCGTGAGCGGATAATTACGAAATCCAGAAGTCAGTATTCCCGTGCTGACATTCTCTCCACACACCTCATATTACCGCGGAAGGACAGCTATTGGCTGTCCTTTTTGCTTTCTTGTTTCATGTGAAACAATTTCGTGAAACTGTGAAACAGACTGTTTACTAAAAAAAGGAGTGCGTTTACTAAATAACAGTTGCAATTCCGGAAATGTTAGGTTAATATAAGATTACCTTAAATAATATATGCTGCACTAAGACATGAAATAAACGCTGCCAACATTATTATGAAAAGAGGTATCATATATGTGGAATGACATTATGAGAGCTATCGGAAACTTATTCAAGTAAGAATGGTATCCGGATATGCCGAACCCCAAAATCAACCAGAATAATGCAATTAGCTGAGTCAAGTTACAGCTTTGGATATAATATAAATCAGGAAAAACATCACACAATATGAGCTCTGCGAATTACAAGGAAGGGAAGTAATAGCAATGAAGAAGTTTACGCTGACAAGCAGTATGAAGGACGTTCTCAATGATAATACGGGAAGCATCATCAGCATCAGCAAAAACAACTTAAAGAACATTTTCAAAACGATTACTGATCTGGAGGATAACTGACCGTGCGTGATCGCTGCGGTCGGGAATGGATATGTTAAAAGAGACCTATGAAGTAAAGCCCTTCAACCAGTTCCCTCTCGGAGGCTGCTTTGATGAAGCATACATATCAGCGGCAGAGGCATTAGGTGTATCGAACATCGAATTCCTGCTGAATGATGAAAGATGGCTCTACATAAGCGACGGAGGGATAGCTTTTTCAAAGTATGAGAGAAAGCCGCTCAAGGAATTTGAATGGGACAAGGAGCTTTTTTCCGAGGAATACGCTCCCAGAAAAGAGGAAGTAGCAGATCTTACGGTCAGGGCACTGAAGGATGACAAGCTCGTTATAACGAAGGTAGCCGGCATCGAGACGGTAAACTGTCAGACCGGCAAAAAAACTCAGCGCAGCTCTATGGTACACTGGGTGCTCGTATACGGCTATGACGAGGAGGAAAAGCGTTTTCTCGTCCTTGAACGCCTTATGAATATCTCGGCAAGGTATATGCCGTGTATGGTGAGCTACGCCGAATACGAACAGGCATACGAAAAGGGCTGTGCCAAGGAGCCCGGCAGAGGCGTCTATATCCTCGAGAAGAGCTACGATACCCCAAGAAGATGCGATCTTATGAGTGAATACATCTCTTACTACTACGCAACTCGAAAGGAGCGCAACTGGGAAAGAAAAGCTATGGACGAGTTCCTCGGTCATCTTGCAGACGGCGAGGATCGTACGATGATACTCAACGAGGTAATAAAGAAGTACCAGCGCGATTTGTGGATAGATGAGAAGATGGGCTGCAAGAGCAGCTATATCGACGAATTTATCAGGGAGCTCCAGCTCGTTAGGACAAACTGCATAAGGCTCGAGAGAAGCACAGACAAGGAGCATACATCTCAGCTCAGGGCTCACGCCGAAAAGGCGAAGAGCGTTTACATAGACTACTGCAATGACAAGGCGAGGATAATGGAAGGTCTCAGAGATGAAGAAGTGTTATCCGTTGGGACCGGAAGAGTATCCTGAACATAAAATGCTTGCTGCCGATATAAAGGAAATGGCAATGGCAAGATAAAATTTCTCCTGATATAAGAATACATATTTCTGCAAAGCAGCGGTAATACGCGCATTTTTAAAGCAAAGGAGGGAAAGCAAGAAATTCGATAAACAGATTGTTGATGTTGCTATCCGGAACGTTACTCTTTACGGAACATAAGTAACTGCTGAAAATAACAGCATCGGCAATTTCCCTACTGACAATAACGCATCTGGCTACGGCTGCTGATGTGTTATTATAGTATGATCTAACGGACTAATATACGCGATACGGACATATCAGACGCTATGCCAAAACGTCTCAGTTCAATTCTCACATTAAACAAACCACACACAACTCTTATAATATTATAAAATATGTCACAGCTAAATGATACAGCATTACGTCTCACCAATACATAAGCTAAACGCTGCACCGATATACCACTTAAACTTCACAGCATATCACATCAATACGTTACAGCAGACAGTCACAGCATTTCATCACAGCAATTTTCGCAGTATCAGCAGCAATAACCGTTCCACCAATATACTCACTCAGATCATACGTTATATAATCAGGATACAGCCGTTTTTGGATCAAACGGCTGCATAAGTTTTCCTGATCCGGCGCTTGCTCGGATAACAAGCTGTTTTAAGCAGAATACAGTATTTTTATATATATAACAGTAAGGCTGTTTCAGTCAGAACTACAGATGGTTTTCCAAATGAAATTCTCAAAGAAGAATATCAATACTATCTGACATTCAATCACTGATAAGAATCAATATCTATAAGCCTGCCGGGTGCAGAGCTCAGATATTGATTCTTGTTATGTTATGCAATAACTAACTTATGATATAAAGGTGAAAAATGAGTACCGGTCCATCGTACTGCTGACAGCGGCAGTCGATGTGATAAAGAAGAATGATCTACGCTATCCAGAAGTCAGCCTTTCCGTGCTGACGATCTCTCCACACACCTCATATACAGCAAAAAGGACAGTCGCTGGGCTGTCCTTTTTGTATGCTGTCATTTGTTTAGTGCTTCGCTTTTCTGCTTGATCTCGTTGTAGGTCTTGGTGTAGTATTCGGTATCCATCGGGAAGTCCGGAGCATCGAACGTGTAATTTTGCAGAGAGTATGAGATCTCGGTATTGCCGCCGACAATCTTTTCGTATGACAGAAGATGGTTGCTGGTGTCTGTATAAATTATGTATTCGCAGGAACCGGATTCTGTCAGCTGTTCGCCGTTTAATTCATAGAAAACTCTTTTGAATGTGTACTTGATACTGCCATTGGGTTCATTATTTGATGCAAAATCAATATCCTTGTACATTGAGTGACCTTCAGGTGCGAGTTCTCTTTCGATATCCTTGAGGAAATATATATAATGGAATTCCGGCTGATATGAGAGGATACCATTGCTGTAACTATATACTAAATCATCTGTTACCACGCCTTCGGTATCCATTATCTCCATTGCAGTCGGATCGCCGTTTACTTTGTCCCACTCATTAGTGCTGTCATTAGGCACCATTATCAGGTCAACTCCGCCGTCTTTTCCGTTGAGAGTGCCGTAACCGTTCATACACATAAAATGCTTGTTTGCATCATATGTTATTTGTCCGGCAACGTTGTCGCCTGATGAAGAACTGTATGAATAATCTGCATAAATATTACTGGGCTTGCCTTCCTGCACGGAGAAGCTGTGGTTTATTTTGTATCCGAGCTCGGTGGCTGGGGTGAAATTCAGGTATTGTGAGATAGCTTCTGAGATATTGCCCGGGTTTTTCAGCTTGTATGTCTGACCTGATACACTGATATAATCACCGCCTATCGTCAGATCACCGAGATAGATAGTGCCCTTGCCGGCTGAGGCATTATCAGGCATAAAAAGCTCAAGGTCGCTGCCGGGAGTATCATCGCCGGCTTTTTCCCATTCCTGTGAAAGAATGCAGTTTTTGAAGCCTTCGAGGTCAGTGATATTATAATCCAGCAGAGTGGTATCATAGAGCAGTTTGCCCTGCGGCACCATAGTGGGACCTGTTTTCAGAGTGCAGCGTGAATACTCGTTGACACTGCTGAAGAGGTATGACAGATTATCGTTCACAGATGCATCAGGAGGAGGCGGAGCAGCAGTTGTTACCTGGATAGTTGTTTCTGCTGCAACTGCTTCTGATGTTATCTCGACATCAGTAACGTCTTCTGTTCCGGTATCTGTGCCATATTCTGTTGTGGTTGAATTGAGAACGGCTTCCTGTGAAGGCTTTTTCTCGCCAAGCTGCTTAAAGCCGTATACAGCTCCGCCGACCGCACCGCAGACGAGTACGAAAGCCGCTGCCATAGCCGCATAGCGCGTCCAGCTGCGCTTGGGAGCTATGTCCGTACCGCTGACGCTCTCCTCATATGTTTCCATAGCGACAGGCTCGGAACTGAGCTGTTTCTGCATTTTGCTGCGGAATTCGTCGCTGCATTTTATTCTTTTCATAAGATCGTTATACTCGTTGTGCTCCATAATCATAGCCCTCCTTTACAAGTATCATTTTTAGTTTTTTTCTTCCGCGCTGGAGAAGTGAGCTGACCGTGTTCTCGCTTTTACCCAAGAGTCCGGCTATTTCTTTGACCGTGTATTCCTCGAAGTAGTAGAGGAATATCACGGAAGCGTATTTTTCGGGGAGCTTCGCGATCATTTCCCTGATCTCGGTGTCCCTTGGTGTAAATTCGCAGCTCAGTTTATCTGTGAGCTCTTCGCTGAGCGGCTGGTCCCTGCGTACACGGGCGCTCATTCTGTAATTCTTGCAGCGGTTTATAGCTGTTCTTAGCAGCCATGCCTTCATATGCTCGTCGGTCTCGAAGCTCTGCGGTTTTGAGTGGAGCGTCAGAAAGACCTCCTGAGTTATGTCCTCTGCTTCGGAGTAGTTTCCGGTCATAGCAAAAGCCGCACGCAGAACAGTGTCGCCGAACATATTGAAAGCATATAGTGCTGAGTTGTTCATAGAGTTCCCTCCTTTCGGTATGAAGCGTCGCCTCATAAGTATATACAAGATACGGAAGGTTTTCCGTGCATTTTTCAGAAAAATTTTTTTACGGGCTGAGAATAGAGCTCCCGAAAGGCGTGATACAGCCGTTCGGGAGCCCGCATTGCAATTGTATAGAGTATCAGGAGCGTTCCTTTTCGATCTTTTCGGCAAGCTCGTTGAGGTACACCCAGCGTTCCATTTTTTCTTCGAGCTGAGCTTCGAGCGAGGTCTTGAGGTCGGAGAGCTCCTGCAATTTAACATAGTCCGAAGCGTTTGCCGCTATATCCTTTTCGGCAGCCGTTATTTGCTCCTCAAGCGAAGCAATATCGCTGTCGATAGTTTCGTATTCACGCTGCTCCTTGAATGAAAAACGTGCCTTCCTCTCACCGGTGTAGGTGCGTTCCTTTTTGCCGGAGCTCTTTTTCGGTCTGGACTCGTTCTCCCTTTCCTCCGCGGAGACCTTTTCGGCGTAGTCGGAGTAATTTCCGTTGAACCTCGTACACTGTCCGTTCCTGAACTCGAATATCTCGGAAGCCATTTTGTCGAGGAAGTAGCGGTCGTGCGACACCGCGATTACGGCACCGCTGAAGCTCCTGAGGTAGTCCTCAAGAATGGTCAGGGTAGTGATGTCGAGGTCGTTGGTGGGCTCATCGAGGAGGAGTATATTCGGCGCCTGCATCAGTATTTTCAGCAGATAGAGACGCTTGCGTTCGCCGCCGGAGAGCTTCTCTATGCGGTTCCACTGGAGCTCGGAGTTGAACAGGAAGCGTTCGAGCATCTGAGCGGCAGTAACAGTTCCCTCGGGCGTCCGGACTATGTCGGCGGTCTCTCTTATGTACTCGATAACGCGGAGGCTGGGATCCATTTCGCCGCACTCCTGCGAGAAGTAGCCGATGTTTACGGTATCACCGAGAACTATCCTACCGGAGTCGGGAGTTACCTGACCGCAGAGCATTTTCAGGAAGGTGCTCTTTCCTGCGCCGTTTGAACCGACTATGCCTATACGCGCATCGCGTGAGATGATGTAGGAGAAGTCCGTGATGAGGGGCTTGCCGTCAATGGACTTGCTGATGTTCTCTATTTCGATAGTTTTCTTTCCAAGGCGCGATGAGACCGACTGCATCGCTATGCTCTCCGCCTGCACCGGGATCTCGCGGTTTTTCAGCTCTTCAAACCGCTCTGTCCTCTCCTTGGACTTCGTACCGCGGGCTCTTGCACCGCGGCTTATCCACTCGAGCTCGCGCCTGTAAAGGGACTTCGCCTTTCGCTCGGCAGCTTCGGCATCGGCTTCGCGCTGAGCCTTCTGGAGAATGTGGTCGCTGTAATTGCCGTCGCAGGAGTAGAGCTTGCCGCGGTCGATCTCGACTATCTTATTGCATATCCTGTCGAGGAAGTAGCGGTCGTGGGTGACCATAACGATAGCGCCGCGGTATTTCAGGAGGAGCTCCTCAAGCAGCTGGGAGGTCTCATTGTCGATGTGGTTGGTAGGCTCGTCGAGCAGCAGAACGTCGCTCGGCTGTATGAGCGCTGACGCTATGCCGGCACGTCTTTTTTCACCGCCGGAAAGCGAGCTTATGTCCCTGTCGCAGTCCTGAAGACCGAGCTTGCCGAGAATGGACCTCGCTTCGTACTCCTTGGAGCTGCGGAGGTCATTCGGGAGATGTGCGAGGACCTGTTCGATGAGTCTGCCGCGGTCATCGAACTCCGGTATCTGCGGCAGATAGGAAATTCGTATGCCGTTTGTCCGCGTGACAGAGCCCTTGTCCGACTCGTCAGCACCGGCAAGTATCTTCAGGAGAGTGGACTTGCCTGTTCCGTTTATGCCGACGATACCGACCTTGTCGCCCTCATTGAGGAAGAACGAAACATCATCGAGCACCTTTCGTTCCATATAGGTTTTGGATATATTCTGAGCTGATAGTAGTATCACGTTATTTCTCCTTATAGCAATATAATATTATTATACCTCAAAACGAAAGATATTGCAATATCACACAGAGCAGAAACGCCGTTCCCTGCAAAGAACGGCGTTGTGCTCACAAACAGTAGGGGCGCCGTTCCGGCGCCCGCATTATGTTTTGTTATGAAAGATGTTTTTTGATCTCGGAGCCGCCCCATTCGAGGACAGAGAAGCCCTTGCGTTCAAATTTCTCAAACTGCTGAGGTTCGATGTCAACAGCCTTATCGAGCGGAGTATAAGCCATAAATATGCGGCATAAGCTGTCCGGTTCGGGAGTTATATTCAGCTTGCAGGCATCAGTGTAGGCTTCGTTCTGGAACGCAATGAGGTTATACTTATTATGTTCCATTCTCGGCAGCCAGTAAACGATGAACTCGTTCATTTCGTTTTCTGTCATACCCATAGCGGTTAGTTTTTCCTTGAGGAAGCTCTCGGTGTCCTCACCTGCAACGCAGAAGCCCTTTGAGAAGTCGAATTCGGTGCGGCTGTTCACAGCGTCCCAGAAGAGGTACTTATGGTGAGTACCATCAGCCTTGTTGAGGAGAGTTCCGTCGGGGTAAGCAGTAACGTCCCAGCCGTTGGTATACTTCGGGTAGGTGGTAGCGAGGTCAGCCTCCTTCAGGTCGAGCTCAACGTGAACGTCGGTCTTTTCCTCGGGATAGAGGTAGATGACAGGCTTATCCACCATTGCGATATTACGGACTGTTTTTGCTTTGTTATCGGCTGTGTAGAGCCTTATCCAGCCCTTGTTGCCCTTGTATTCAGTGTATATCCACCTGTAATTGCCGTCCTGATAGCCGACCTCTTCAATAATTTCGTTCTTAGGGATAGTAGTGACCGTTCTGTAGCTGCTGTCCGGACCGAGATACATCTTCAGATCATCTGCGATAACGACGTAAGGTGCAAAGACTACGCTTTCGTGTTCGGGTTTGACGAGCTCTGACATCTTCTCATTGATGTACATACGCTTTACAGCGATGAGGTCAAAGATATCGACCTTGCCGTCAAGGGTAATATCAGCGCTGTCCTTGTTGATACTGATCTTTTTCGGATTTATCATATACTGCTGGAAAGAAATGACATCAGCAAGGTCGAAATCGCCGTCCGAGTTTATATCGCCGTCACCGACCATAACATCTCCGATAAGCGGAGGTTCTTCTGTTGTGGTAACGGTGGTCGTAGTTTCATAATCTCCGACCATAGTGCCCATAACTGTAAAGTCTTGTGTTGTAGTAGATGAAACGGTCGTTCCCTCGAGGTAATACTCATAAGTAGTGGTCGTACTCTCATACTCTCCTACCGTAGTACCCATAGTTGTGGGCTCTTCTGTGGTAGTAGATGAAACGGACGCACCCTCAGTGTAATAATCGTCAGTTACGTCATATGCCTGTGTAACGCCCTGCAATTCAGGTTCTGCTGTTGTGGTAGTTGAGACAGTTGTGCCTTCCAAATAAGTAGTAGTTTCAGCGGCGGTAGTGCCCATTATTGTAGACTCTGTTGACTGAGCAACATTGTTCGTCCGTGAAGATGCACTTGATCCTGAGGATCTTATGCTTTCCTTAGACGAAGCTGGTATGCTTCCCGCAGCAGCACCGATAGCAGCAGTAGCGAGCAATGCCGTTATCTCTTTTGTGAATTTTCTCATTGGTTCTTCCCTCCATTTTCTTTAGATATTAATTCAAGTGCAGTCAGTATATGCACTTGTTCCTCCATACAAGCAGCTTCTGAGATATCCCTTACCGTTTCTGTTGTTGACATTTTGCGGCAGGCGCACGAATTACGGCAGTATTCGGCTATCTCGCAGCCCTTGCACCTCTCT
The DNA here is from genome assembly GCA_902766595.1 of Ruminococcus flavefaciens. Classification (GTDB taxonomy): domain Bacteria; phylum Bacillota; class Clostridia; order Oscillospirales; family Ruminococcaceae; genus Ruminococcus; species Ruminococcus flavefaciens_U. Next base: position 37,154 of record CACXEJ010000110.1, read on the forward strand.
GAGACCATTGAATAATCGGGATGTGCTTTCCTTGCGGCTTCAGCTTGTATCCCTACAAAAATATTGCCGCAGCGATATTCAGGTCTGTTCTGGAACTGGACGCAGGGGTAGATATTTCCGTCCCAGTTTATGAAGATCTTCTTTTTGCAGATCTCACAAAGACTGCGTCTGTGTTCCCTGATGTTTTTCTTTTTCTGTTCGAGCTCGTAAACGTACAGATCCCTGATCTCCGAGACCTTCCGCCACTGTTCCCTTAAAAGGTCGCCGAAGCTGTCCGGATCAGACGGTACGAGAAATGCGTCCATTACCGCGGAGACCGTATTTACACCGAGATTTTTCAGGTACATAATATTGTCGTAGAGCTTAGGGAGAGTCTGCTCCGTATAGACAAGCTGTACAAGAGTATTCGGCTGATACTTCAGGAGCGTTTTCAGATTTGCGTCGAGCAGTGCAGTTTCAACGCCGCGGTCAGTACAATCTTTGCCGTCGTGAGACATATTTATAATGACCTTTCTGTCCGCACACCATTTGATGAAATCTTCGTCGAGCAATGTTCCGTTGGTCGTAATGACATACTTTTTAGCTTTGATGTTTCCGCAGTAGTATTTTACTGTATCCTTATACAGCAGAGGTTCGCCGCCGAAAAGGTACAGTACCCCGACATCATTGCGGCTTTTGATGAAATCGGCGATCTTTGGTTTAATGTCGTCGGTCACACAGCCGTATTCAGTGTTGAGATGCCGTTCGTAGCAATAAGTACATTTAAGGTTGCATTTATTGGTGATACTGATAGTGTAATCCAAGAGGTCCCCCATCTCCCTATTTAACTTAGTTACCTAATAGTATAATACATCTTTGAAATAAATGCAATATTTTTTATAAAATTTTAAGTTTTTTTTAATATTTATCGGAGAATATGCCGGTGGTCTGTGCATTTTTACTGCTCAACTGCAAAAACAGCGATAGTTATAATTGGAGATCACATAAAAAACGGGAACAGCTCTGCAAGCCGTTCCCGATATTTTATCCTCAGCAGAGCTTGATATGCTCCTGCTCAGAAACTATGAGCGTTATGATGTGGTCAAATACTGCGCTGAAGTCTTTGCCGTCCGCTGCGGCTTCATCGAGCCATTTGGTCTCGTACAGCTTCTTCGCAGCTTTTGCGGCTTCCGGACAGCATTCCGCAAATTTTTCAAAGACGTTTCCGCCTGCTCCCAGTTCCATATATCTGAGCTCGTGATAGCTTTGTATGGTGAGCTGGACCTGTTCAGGTTCGCCGCCTTCAAAACGGAGATCAACGCCTTTTGCAGCATAATACGGATCGGTGTCCAGCAGATGAGCCATTCCGCAGTAGCTGTCTCTTGCTGCTAATCTTATCCTTTTGATATTTGACATCAGTGCCGTACCCATACACATAGGGCAGGGCTCCATAGTGGTATAGAGGGTAAGCGATCTGGGATCAAATTCCGAGGTGTCGAGTCTTCTCAGTATGTTTGCCTCTGCGTGAGCTATTCTTTTGTTGATAGTCTGCGGCTCACTGTTACGGTTGTGATCGGAGATGATGATACTTCCTTCGGAATTGCACAGCACCGCACCGACAGGTACGCTGCCTGCACAGAACGCTGTCCACATTTCTCTGAAAGCTGCCTGCCACGCCGCTGATAAGTCTTTCCACATAATTAATTCTTCCTTCTGTTTAGTGATACGGAGCAGGTGACCTTCTCCTCGTCAACGCAGATAATACTTTATTATTTTTCAAATTATAACATATATCATCAGGAATAGCAAGTTTTTTCCGGGGCTTATATAAAAACAGGAACAGCTCTGCAAGCCGTTCACGTTTTTTATATTATTAGCAGAGCTTTATAGGCTCCTTAGGCTCAGAATTAGATGCCATAGTCCATATAACGGCAGTGCAGTTCTTCATAACGAATATCTTCATAAGGTTGTCGATGCTGTTGTACTTCCACGCCTGATGCGGCAACTCATTTTAGCATGAACTGTTGCGCTTTTGCAACAGTTCATGCCTATGCTCTTTTCACCCATTATATTGCTGCAAGAAACCGTTCGTGCAACTGCCACAATATTTTTATAATATGTTTAATTAAATTTGACTGACTGTTAAAAAGCTGTCGCTATTCTGTTAATATACTTGCATTTTGGTAAATAACGAGTTATACTATTAAAAGGATTGATCAATTTTGTTATGTCGACATACTAATATCATCACAATAATTAACGGAGGATAATAATAATGTTAAGTTTTAAGAAAGCCGTAGCTTCAGCTGTCGCTTTTATCGCCGTTGTGACATCAGTTACTTCACCAGTAAAACCAGTGTTCTCTGATATAGTCAACAACACATCATTGACTGCCTCAGCAGCAACAACATACAAGACAGGTGATTTCTCTTTCACACTGAACAATGGTGGTATTACCATTGAGGATTATACTGGAAGCAGCAGCACGGTTCAGATACCGGATTATTGCACAGTAAATGGAACAAGATATCCTGTAACAATACTCGGAACCAATTCTTTCAGTTTTACACAGACAATGAAAAAGATATACATCCCCAGAAGTGTTACAAAAATTTATACTAATGCTTTTTATTGTTGCCGTAACCTTGAAGGTGTATATATACAGCCAACTTCCCAGCTGAAGGAAATCCAGACTTATGCATTTTACGGTTGTAGTAACCTTAGATATTTCAGTACTGAAAAGCTTACTGAAGCCGGAAGAATCGAAATCCCTGAAAATGTTACCAGTGTTGGTGATTACGCATTTAAGGGATGCGATAAAATGAACGCAGTTCATGTTTATGATGACAAACTTACCGAAATTCGTACAGGTGCTTTTCCTTACAGACGAGGATTTGATATTCAGCTTGCGTCAACAGATGCAGCAAGAACTAAAAGAGCTATTTTTACAGGCTATGATCCAACTTCTAATATAGATACTACTAAAGAATATACAGTTAATGTAAACGGTTGTTCTATTTCAGTTGAATTTATTGATAGAATGGATGCACAGAAGGGTATTCGTATCAAGAAGTATAATTCAAATCCTACACCTACCAAATACAATATCCCGTCAAAGGTAACAATCAGCGGCAAAGCATTCGATGTAACTGCTATTGGTGACAATTTCCTGACCGATAATACTACTGTAAAAGAAGTTGTTATTCCTGACAGCGTAAAAACAATCGGTGCTTATTTCTGTACAGGTGCAACAGCACTTCAGAAGCTCAAACTGTCACACAACCTTGTATCTATTGGTACAACTTCACTTTACGGCTGTAAGAGTCTGGCCACAATTCTCTATGATGGTTCTGACTTAGAGGAGATCGGCTACCAGTCACTTTGGTGCACAAAATGGCTGGATGACTATGAAAAGAATTATCCTAAGGCAGACGCTGTTGTTCTTGGCAACTATATCTACAAGTATTTAGGTGATAAATACAGCGGAAATAATTCAAGCGTAATAAATATCGACTGTGGTGCTGTTTATACCGGTGACCATAATAAGGGACCGGGCAACTATGTTTGCAAGCCTATCTATTCCCTTGGACATTACTCTTTAAGTACTGGCGGCGCGAAGATACAGACTGTTAATCTCCGTGGTGTTAAGTACATAAATGATAACGCTTTCAGAGAGAATACAAAGCTTGATTCAATTTATAATACTACAAGTGTCAAGAAGATGGGTAAAACTCTTTTCAGTAATCATACATATGAAAAGCTCAAGAGTCAGAGTCCATATATGAGTAGTGATCAGAAAATTGTAATGATGGGCTCAGTTATATATGAATGGTCAGGTACAACTAAAACAGTAGACCTCCGTAACACAACTGTCACATATATACCTAAGGATATTATAAATGCGATGTCATCTGTAAAAACACTGTATCTGCCTTCATCTGCATATAATAAGGTTTGCTTCGATGATGAGACATTTGCTAATAGCAATATTAACGACTTATATATTGGTTCAACTCGCTTTACCTATGATAACGTAAAGAATAATTCAAATATGAAAAAGTTCTACGACCTTAACTTCCGCTGTCTTGCTGGTTGTAAGGCAACAGGCGAAAACTTCATGAAGCCGCTCTGCAAAAACATTCTTTCACAGCTTGGTCTGACATATTATGGCGGTATTAACAGAAATCTCTCTGTTACGCAGCAAACAAAGATTGCTGGTACAATATATCGTTATCTTGCAAATACGCTCCACTATTACGGTCCTGTTGATGAGGGCTGTGCCGGCGAGTATACTCTGTATACAGGATTTGGAAAATGCGGTCCTTCAGCTCGTGCATATGCATATCTTCTTTATTGTGCAGGCATCGAGTCCTGCATCAGCGGTTCCAGCAATCATGGTTGGACAAATCTGAAAATTGGCGGTAAGTGGTTCCACGCAGATGCTTGTGATACATGGACGACAGCTTATCACACACCTAAGCTCTTTTTACGAACAACCGACGAGTTTAAACGTTTAAATTCGGATTGCCATACATATAATTATGATCATGTTCAGGATATGAACCTCCGTCAGTATGGATTGGTTGGCAGCTATAAGGATGTAAAGTGCGACCAGGAAATGGGCGACGTTAATGGTGATAAGGTTGCAGATTCCAAGGACGTTGAATTAATGTTCGGCTATCTTTACAGACCTGCTGCTTCAAAGCCAAAGTGCGATACAACATTTATGGATCTTAATGGTGATGGTAAAATCAATGGTATCGACTTCATGATCCTCAGCGAAAGAGCTGTATCTGAATATGACTGATTAAGGTATTATTTGACATATCATTAAAAGTAACCGTCAACTAAAACAAGCCCACGATCGAGTAGGAAGCGGCTGTTAAGCCGCCGATATCTCACACCACCGTGCGTACCGTTTGGTACATGGCGGTTCAATCAACGTAACAAGCAGCACACCTTTCGGTGTAGCAATCTAACAGAGAGACTAATCCAGATCGGGTTAGTCTCTCTTTATTTTTGTAAAGTTCATATGACGATACTCATCTTCGAGGGCGTGGACGTAGTGGCGGTATCCGCAGATATGGGACATAGCATCGTAGGAACAACTTTGAACCTGTACTCCCATATGTTCCAGGAGGCGAGGACAAGAAACTGTGACGCTATA
>CACXEJ010000111.1 GCA_902766595.1 Ruminococcus flavefaciens
CATACCGGCAGCAACCTTCCGTTTCAACGCATATCTTCTGCAGTCAGCGCACTTTCAGCGCGCTCAACAGGTATAATTTTACCATATTTTTCGTCAGATTGCAATAGGTACGAGGCGAAAGTTTGTGGAATATTTTGTAAATTTTTTGTGAACGATAATTTTGTTTTAATCAATACTGATTTACAAAGCGAAAAGGGAGCATTACGCTCCCCTTTCATCTTATATATGTTAAAAAGCGAGGTCGCTGAAGATGTCACTTTGCTTCGCCGCTTACAAACCACGGCAGGTAATTTGTTGTCTTTTCAGGTGTATCGCGCTTTACAAACTCGATGCCGTCGATGACCTTCTTCAGCTCTTCGTCTGACATATGGTCATTTACAGTAAAGCTGACAGCATAGTCTGTATCGCCGTTGAAAACGATAACGTCCCTGTTATCCCAGCCTTTAGCCTTGCGCTCGTTCCACTCTTCCTGAGTCTCTGTCTTGTAAGGTCCTTCCTTGCGGTAACAGATATGAGCGACCTTCTGACAAGCAGCTGTTTCATCGGGGATGTATATATCTGTATGATCGAGGAAGTCGTTCACGCTGTTGCTTGTAAGGTAGCTCTGCAGCTTTTCCTTGTACATCTCTCCGCCGTAGTTGTAAATCGTAAAGTAAATGGCGTGTTCATCAGAAGGATTGCTGTATATCCAGCTGTCTCCCTCGTGGTTGTCAAGGTTGTAGCCGGCAGGAGCGTGGTTAACCTTTACGTCATAAACCATCTCGACCTGTGCTGAGAAGCGGAACACATCGCTGTCCTCCATTGCAGCCTCGGGATCGCTCGGTCCGTTTGTTGAAGGACCGCCTACAAGCAGGCAGACATCTTCTTCCTCTTTAAGCTGAGCCTTTGTCATTATCTGGATCTGACTGATGAAGTTATCAATAGCCTCATTCTCAACGCCCTCAGTAATGTCAAGGACTCCGACAAAATTGGTGTTCTCAAACTTTATGAGGCACTTCTCATCGCCGTTGGTGGTACTTCTGAAAATATCACACTCTCTTGCACCGTATGCGGTATTGTATGTTATGGTGCCGGTGTACTCCATTTCATTCTCATACTTGGAGAATACCTTCTTGTATGAGCCGTTAACATTATAGAACCAGCTGGGAGTGATGCTCGCCCCATTATCATTAGTCGGAGGATCATAACATAATACTCCTCCTTCTATGCCGACAAAGCCCTCAGGCACATGATCGCGGAATACCATCTGATAGTTGCCCTTCAGATATGAGGGATCATCACTGTCAAGCGGTGTGACTGCTATGCCCATTTCTTCACCGGCTGCTGCTTCTTCCGCAACAGCGGTCTCAGTCTCAGTTTCAGCCATATTTGTCAGCGCCTCTGTTACAGCGGCAGTTGTAACAGCAGTTACCTCTTCTCCGTAGATATTCTCGGTCGAAGGAGCTATCTCAGTTGCTGTGACAGTCTCAGTCGCAGTAACAACAGCTGTTGTTTCCTCGACAGCAGCCCCCTGCTTACCGTCATTGTTATCTCCTGACGGAGCAAAATGCAGAACTCCGACTGTTGCTGTGGGTATAACGAGCAGTGCTGCTGCTGTTGCAGCCAATCTTGTATTGAAACGGCGCGTTTTCTGTGTTATCCTTCTTTTTTCCATACTTGTTCCTCCTTGCAATTCCGCACGGCGGCGGCAATAATCCGCGGAGAAATCGTGTACCTCTTCGGAATTGAAGGCTTCATCTGTAATTTTATCCCAGTCAGGTCTCATCATAAATTTCTCCTCCCGATTTTCTGAGCTTCTGCTTTATACGTTCAAACCTTTTTCTGACCGACGCTTCGTTAAGGTCGGTCTTTTCTGCGACCTCTTTCCACGAAAGCCCGTACTCGCATCTCAGCGAAACTATTCTGCGCTCGGTGGGGTTCATACTGCTTAGTAAACCCTTTCTCAGCGCGTCCGATTCTACATTGGTAATGGTGTCGGGCACTTTCATAGTTTCTTCGTCGATAGGCTGTTCAAACAAATACTTTCTTTTGTTGCGGCGGTAGAGACTTATGGAAGTGCTCTTTATGACCTTGACGATATAGCCCTTGGTTTTTGGACTGTCGGGCTCACCGATCTTTTCAAGGCGAGAAACGAGTCTTACGAAAGCATCGTGTACGGCGTCCTCAGCGAGTGCGGTGTCGTGCAGCACGGCATATGCGATGCGGTACATCGGCTGTTCATAGAGCTCATACAGCTTTTGCAGTTTAAGCGACTGACTCTGTTCCATTTTTTCTACCTCCTTTGAGACGTCTCATATAATATAACGCACCAGAGACAGTATTTGTGACACAATATGGAAAAATTTTTGAAGGATCACTTTTTATACTATTATAATATAAGGGCAGCTTGTTGGAGCGCCGTTCCGGCACCAGTCAAATGAAAAGTCTTACGTCACAAGTCCGGAACGCTCTATGCCCTCTGTGAAATACTTCTGGAGAAATGTATACATTATCAGCAGCGGCGCTATCGAGATAAGACAGCCTGCCTGTCTCCACGCCGCCTGTTCACGCCGGCTTATCTTCACGGTCGCGTCACCGAACAGCCGGAGCTTCAGCTCATTTTCGAGATTGCAGAGAGTTGTGGCAATGGTCTTGGTCTCGCTGAAATACATCGAACTTATATAGTAGTCGTTCCAGTACCACACTATCGAGAAGAGGAACACTGTCAGGAACGACGAGAGCGCATTCGGTATCATAACACGCACGAACGTCATAAACGGTCCGCAGCCGTCGATGTAGGCAGCGTCCTCGAGCTCGCGCGGGAGTCCGCGGAAGAACTGGCGGAATATCAGTATCATCAGTCCGGAGCGTATGCCGTTCGCGGTCATAGCCGGCAGGTACATAGTCCACATCGTGTCGATGAGGTTAACGTCCGTACCGAGGAAAAACCTGAACTGGAAATACAGCGGCACCGAGATTATCTGCATCGGCACGAGTATCATCAGTATGACTATGCCGAAGAGCTGCTTCTTGCCCCTGAAGCTGAACCGCGCAAAGCCGTAGCCGGTCACGGCACACGAGAGCACCTGTACCAGCGAACAGCCAACATTCAGCAGGACTGTGTTCAGGAGAGTGTTCCAGAAGTCCATAGCCTCAATAGTCTCTCTCAGTACCGAGAGCGTAGGTCTCCTCGGTATCCATACGACGGTAGGATCGTTCATATCGGCACGGCCGCGGAACGTGCAGCTTATCATATATATCAGCGGATAGAAGATTATGAAGCCGAGTCCGCAGAGTATCACTGCCCTGCAAACCACCCATAGCTTATCACCGAGCTCGCGGCGGCGGAGATAGCTCCGCTCCTCCTTTGTGAGGGACTGCATATGCTGTCTGCGGCGCTGCTTTTCACTTAGCTCCGTCTTATTATCAGTCATCTCAGCACCTCCTCAGTCCACTTCATAGTAAACGAACTTGTTCACTATAAACGTGACTAAAGCTATCGCGGCAAGTATTATGCCGAAGTATATCCAAGCCATAGCCGAAGCAAGTCCGTAGTTTATATCGACTGTCTGGAAAACGAGTATTCTCTGCATAACCTCGTTCATAGGATCGGTGAAGGAGTCTATCACCGTGAATATGAGGTTCGCAAGCACGAACGGGCTCACATACGGGAACACTATCTTCCAGAAATACTCCCACGAGGTCGCGCCCTCTATCTGTGCAGCCTCCCTCGCGGAGGGCGGTATGTTCTGGAGTGCCGCAAGGAACAGCAGTATCTGTATGCCCGAGCTCCACACTATCCCGAAAACATTGTCCGCAACGGCTGTAATGAAACCGGTTATCCTGCCGCCTGTACCGTAGCCGAGAAAATTCATCAGGTCGCCCACGAGGTCGGTCTTCATAAGCGTCGAGAACTGCGGCTGTCCGCTGGTCGTGCCGGTAGCGTCCATATCGCCGTTGATTATCCTGAAAACAGGTCCGGTCGCTATTATCACCGGCAGAAAGAACACCGCTCTCGCAAGAGTCCTGCCGCGGAACTTCTGATTGAGCACGACCGCTATGAACAGGGAGAATATGAGTATCAGCGGAGTTTTCCAAAGAGTCTCTATCAGCGTCTTTTCGAGGTAGTCAACGTAATACTGATCCTTGTTCAGAGCGGCGGAGTAGTTGTCGAGGCCGGTCCACTTCATCGTCATATTGCCGTTTTCGATGCCTATGCTGTTGAACGAGTATATCAGCGATTTCCCGAGCGGTATCAGAAAGAACCATATCGTTCCCAGCAGCCACAGCCCTATGAAGCCGTAGCCGTAAAGCGCCTTTCTTCGCTCGTATGAGAGCTTTGAAGGCTTTGCGCCCCCCGAGGGAGCTTTTTTCCGGCTCATCAGAACCTTATTCCCCTTTCCTTTGCAAAATCTTCAACGTTTGTCACTCTGCCGTTAAAGTCTATGGTCTTTTTCCCAAGATCGACCTTGACAACAGTTCCGTTGGAATATTCAGCAGTTATCTTATCGCCGCTGCGTTCGTAGCCTGTTATCGTACTCGTGCTGACGTCAGCGAGCACAGGTCTGAGCAGCTCGTATTCAGCAGCAGCCGTGTCCGTCCAGTTTACACAGTCGGCGTAGTAGTATATATCAAACTCGGTATCCATTATATCTCCGGGCTCAGCGTCCATCATATCGTAGGTGATACCGCTTCCGGTCGCAGCTGCCATAAGGAGCATTGTCTCCGGATCGGGCGAGCCGTTCACGGCTGAGACCGCATAGGGTATGAGACCGTGCATAACGAGCTGATAGAACGGTATGTCCTCGTCGAATATGTCGAAGCGGCTCGAATTCAGCGGAACGTCCTTGATACGGTTTACATACGGGAGCGCGTAGGCGTTCGCATTTTCAGCGAGCAGACCGTTTCCGAGCCTGTCATCGACCTGAGCGTAGCACTCGATGAGCTCCTGCATAGAGTCCGCCCTCGTGATGTGCTTTTTGCCGTAGTCACCGTAGAGCGATGTCGTGAGGTCGGCGGCACAGAGACCGTCTATGCCTGCCTTATCGTAATTCTTCGAGACCTTGCCGAATACCTTGCTGTAATACTTCGGTGAGAGCAGGGACTTGTTCTCCTTGGAGCTGTCCGGAACTCCGTAAGCCCTGTCGTAGCTGAGTATGCGCGAATACGAACCGGATACCCTCACTGCCGAACCGGTAAATGTATAGTAACCGTTGCCGGAGCGGAAATCCCTGTTGTCGCTGACCGGATACAGCTCAAAGCCATTCTCATCAACGTAGTCCATAAGTGAACGGAAATCACTTTTGCCGCCGAGAACGAACGCCGGTTTCGCCTTTGTATCGACCTTGTTCTTTATACCGTCGCCGGTCCAGTTGGCGTAGGAGATGACCATATCGTCAACGCCGCTGCTCCGGAGGCTTTCGAGAATATCCTCCGCCTCATCAAAGTCAGTTACGGCAGTCTTCATATTCACAGGTATACCGATCACGGAGCGCTTCTTCATCACGCCGCCGAGCAGATTGACATAGAGCGGCGCACTTTTTTCCTTTGTCCTGTTCCTGACGCCGGCTTCCTCCTCAAGGTATCTGCGGTAACGGGCTGCGATGTCGGTGTAGCCGACGCCCTTTCCGGAAATGGGATAGTAGCGGAGCTCAATGTCCCCCGAGCCTATGCTGCCGCGCTCAAAGACCGTCAGCGCCTCGTTGCTGCCAGCCATACGGTAGGTGTCAGTGTTTCTGAGAGTAAACCTGAAATTGCAGGTGTTGTAGCCGTTATTGGACTGAAGCGGAGTTTTTGCGGTGAGAAGCGCATTTGCGTCGCCCTGTGCCGCTACCACAAGCATAGCGTTGTCCTCTTTGACTATGCCGTAAACAGGCAGATATATCTGTTCCGCTGCCGCGCCCATAGTCTCCGGGACAGCCGTCACGTCCCTGCCGTACACGCGCTGCGAATAGCCGGCAGCATTGCTGCCCTTGCCGTTGTTGAAGCGTATCAGGGCACCGCTGCCGTCCGGAATGACAAAATAGCCGTCTTCGTCCGAGGGAGCCGCTCCGAAGCTGCCGAGGAGCGTGACCTCAGTCGCAGTATGGCGCGGATCCTTTTCCTCGATCTCCGAGGTGCGCAGGTAAGCCCGGAGGCAGTCCTTCCCGAGAGTGTAGTCCACGGGAAAGCTGAAACCAGCCTTTTTATAATCGTATGTCACACGCACTCCGCCCTCAATGTCGCTGACCGTAACGGTGCAGTCGTCACTATTTCCCGAACGAAGGGTGTTGTTATTGCTGCGGTTGTCGAGGTTTCCGTAATTGAAGAGCCCGGACGAGCGCAGCTCCGCAAGCAGGAGGTCTGACGCCTCGCTGCCCTGCGACGCATCTATCGGCGAGGACCACCATATATAGCCGGTCTCCTTGTTTTCGATGCCCATTATGGACGTTCTGTCGTCCACGAGCATACGGAAGCTGTCATTTTCGGCGCAGTAACGGTAAGTTCCGTAGTAATGACCGCCGCCCTCAGAGAGCCACGCAAAGCTCTCGCCGCTGACGTAGAGCTTTTTGCCGTCCTCAGTGCCCTTGTAAGTGTACTCCGTATCGGTACGCTTATTGTCGGAGGACATCAGCGCGAGCGTCCTGCCGCCGTCAGTTGTGAAAGCGTTACGGCTGTCAGCGAGCGAGACCGCGGTATACAGCCTTGCGAGCCTGCCGTTCTTATCTGCGGAGACGATATACCGTCCGGCGCGGCTTATGTAGCGTTTGCCGCCCTCCTCGCCGGAGAGCTCCCTGAGCTCCGCTGCCGTTTCGCCATTTTTAGTGTAGTAAGCCGCTCCGTCGAGCTTTTTGAGACGTGTGACCTCCTTTGAAGCGAGGTCGTACTCCTTCTTCTGCGCGTCATTCAGGTCTGCCTTTTTCTTTGGCTTGCCGCCCCTGAAACCGTGTGCCGCCCAGACCTTTTCCTCGCTGTTCTTTCCGCGGAGGTAAAACTCCATATCTTCCGAGCTTCCGGCAAATTCAAGGTACTGTTTCAGTTCCTCATCGCCCTCCTGAGAGACCTCGTTCTCAGGCAATGCTGCCGGACTGCTGCCGGACTCGGGCTGCTCCTCAGCAGCGTCCGGAGCCTTGATATTCTCCTCGCTGCCGGCGTAGATGTTTCCGCCGCCAACGATCATCGAGACTGCGATAAGGCAGAGCATAAAGCGTTTTATCCTGTTTCCCATACGCTCACCTCACGTCCGCGCCCTGTAAAACAGCTCGGTGTAAATGGTTGATACGAATACCCATACCTGCTGTATCAGCGACAGGAAGAGCACCAGCAGGAACAGCATTATCAGCATAGCAGCTATCGTCAGAGCTATCGCCGCGAACGTCTTTGCGGCTGAATACTGGTGAACGGACTTTATCGCCGAGAACATCAGCAGAACAGTCCAGCCCGTGCCGATAATGCTGACCGCCTGCATAAAAACAGCCTCGTCCTGAATGAGTATGTGCGAGAGCCCGACGTTGATGTAGAGCTGAACTATGTACGGCACAAGGGCGTAAGCGCTGTAAATACAGATGTTTTTTGCCGTGCCCTCGCCGTCAAGCAGGGTACAGACAGCCCAGTTCCCGATCACCCACGCTCCGAAAAGCACAAAGCTCCTCACGAAATACGGAACGACATTGAACGTCTTCTGCTCCGGCATACCGAACTGGAAGCCGTAAAGCCTGCTGTGAGCTATCTGCGCAAAGAAGAGCAGCACTATTATCAGCACCGCTATCCTCAGCGAGCCGGACTTCTTCCAGCGCATATCCTCAAATCCCTCAACAGGGTGGACAACGGCGTGTTTCACCCACTGTCTCTGTGACAGATCAAGCATAGCTCACTTCTCCTTTCGTGAAATACGGCGCTTTTTCCTGCGGTGCATAAGCACGGCAGCCGCTGAAGCGCCCGTCAGCGTCAGAACTATCGCGGTAAAATGCGACCTTATGAATTCCCTCCGGTAGCCCTCGAACGCCTTGTTGTATATCTCGGGCGAACCGGCGAGCTTTGCGTACTTCATCGCACCCTTGTAGTCGCCCTTTCTCAGCAGGGCGGACGCAACTCCGAGATTGGCGCGGCGGTAGCTGCCGTCGTGCCTGAGCACCTCGTACCACGGCTCGAGCGCCTCCTCGTAGTATCCGGCATTGTACAGCGAATTTGCCTCGTGCACCGCCGCTCCGAAGGAGGTCTCCCTGAAAACGGTTATCGTGTCCTTGACCGAATCTGCAACATAGAGCCGGTCACCGCAGGACTCAACTGCCGCTGCAGATGAAAAGCCGCCGAGCTGGTCGGACTTTGCGCCGACTATGAAAAGAAGTCCGCACTCGTCATCGTACTGGAATATGCGCCCGGTAGTGTAATCGAGGCAGTTTATACAGCCGTCAGCCGAAATATCAATGTCCGTGATAGCCGGAGCCATAAGTATGTTCCTTGAGGCATCATACATCGGCTTATTGTCGCCGAAATTGACGTCCTTGTCAGCGAAGATGTTCTTGCCGGCAGCGTTGAGCTTCTTTACGGTGTCGGTCTTCTGCGTTGAGGAAGCCGTGCAGGTGTAGATGAAGTCGCCGTCAATGTCAAAGCCCGTAATACCGGTCGGAACGTTCCTTGTCCGGAGCAGACGCTTTTCCTCGGTAAGGAATATCCTGCGGATAATGCTTCCTATCATCTCCGCGGTCGGCTGGACTCTGTTCGAGCCGTAAAAGCCCATAAATTCGCCCTTGGGGCTGAACATCGCCGCACCTGTCGTAATGTTTCCGAGCACGACATAGATATTGCCGGCTTTGTCTGCAAGAACTCTCTGCGGCTTGAAGGTCGGGGCGGTATACAGCTCCGAAGCCGGCATTTTTATCTCAAGAACGACATTCCTGTCCATTGCCGAAACGAGGACTCTCTCGTTTTCACTGTCAGCGATATAGATATAGCCGGTGTAGTCCGAAACATAGACTCCCTTGGGCATATTCAGCTTTGTAGGGCTGCCGTCCGGCATAATAAAGCTGTCATAGATGCCCGTGGAATGTGTGAGCTCCTTGTCCGCAGCGACTATGCGGTCATTCTTGGTATCGGCTATGTACAGCGTATCATCGCCGGCGAAGAAGATATCGCTCGGGGTATCGAAGCTGCCTGCGCCGATGTCGCTGCCGGAAACTGCTCTGTCCGCAGTATAGCCTGCCTGCGAGGGGATAGCCTCGCCCCATACATCGTAGTTGTAGGTCTCGTCCATACCGGCAGAGCTTGCGGCAACGGAAGTCAGCGAAGCTCCGAGCAGAGCAAGCGACAGACCGAAGGAGAGCAGTTTTTTCAGAGTTTTTCTCATAGCGCCCCCCTATTCCTTTATGCCGGAGTGCGCCATAGTCTCGATGACATAGCGCTGCGCCAGTATGAATACTATCATCGGCGGTATCAGCATAAACACGGCTGCTGCCATTGCGACTCCGGCTCTTGCCATTCCGGACGAAGCCGCCTGCGCAACAACGGTCGGGAGAGTCTTGTACTGCTCCTGAAATACCAGCGAGCCAGCCTGAATGTTCCACGCCGCCTGAAAAGCGAATATGATGAGAGTCATCAGTGCCGGCTTCTGATTAGGTATGACTATCTGCCAGCATATGCGGAAAAGTCCGGCGCCGTCCACCTTTGCCGCCTCAATCATAGAATCGGGCATCTGGCTTATGGACTGCCTCATAAGGAAAAGTCCCATAGGCGAGGCTACCGAGGGGAGTATCAGCGCGAGAGGATTGTCGATGAGGTGGAGCCTTGACATCACCATATACTGCATAATATAGATGACGTTGCTCTGGTACAGGAGCGCAATTACGATGACGTGGTTTATGAACCTGCTTCCCGGGAAGCGGCACTTCGCCAGCACGAATGCCGCCATTGACGAGAACACGCACTGCAAGACGGTCACGGAAACGGTCACCGCTATGCTGTTGAACACATATCTTGAGAACGGCACTCTGTTCTGTCTCACAGACTCGAACATCTCCCGGAAATTGTCAAGCGTAGGTCTGATGACGTACATCTTCGGCGGGAACACAAAAAGCTCCTCGACCGGCTTTACCGACATTATCACCGTAAGGTATATCGGCAGTACCATAAATGCTCCGAGAACGCTCAGGACGATGAAGATAGCGGCTGTACCGCCGAGTCTTCTGCCGACACGTCTGTTTGAAGCCTTCAGTTTCGCGGTATCGACCTGAGTCATCAGCCGCCCTCCTTAATCCATATATTTCTTCATAACTCTGCCTATCAGCCTGTTGCAGAGATACATCGCGGCGAACAGTATCGTGCATATCGCCGCCGCATAGCCCATTTCAAAGCGCACCCAGCCGTAATCGTAGGCGTGAGTCATGACCGTATGGGCTTTGTAGTCCGTACTCGGGAAGCCGACGAGGTTCTGCGCGACCGTTCCGGCTGTGAACGAGCTGACTATCTGCATAACAGCCGCAAACATAAGCTGCGGTCCCATAGACGGGATAACGATGTAGATGAGCTCCTGCCAGCGCGTCCGGATACCCTCGACAGCGCCAGCCTCATAAAGTGTGCGGTCGATATTCTGAAAACCGGCTCTCAGCGCAAGGAAGCCTGCTCCGAGCGAGATCCACAGCTGCACGACTATGGTCACCCCGAGGATATACCTGCCGTCCGTGAGCCACTGCACCGGAGCGTTGATAAGTCCGAGATCAAGCAGGAATGAGTTGAGGTAGCCGTTAATGTCGCCGCTGAAAATGAGCTGCCATACGGTGTAGACGTTTGCCATTGACGGCGCGTAGAATATCAGCGTGAAGAACGTTTTCAGCTTCGGGTGGAGCTCGTTTATCAGCCATGCAAGCATAAAACAAAGGAAGTAGCTGACCGGTCCGGTCAGGAACGCGAATACTATCGTCACCCTTATCGACCGTATGAACACCCTGTCGGACAGGAAGAGGGTGGTGTAGTTCGACAGCCCCACATATTTCGGCGGCTTTGCCATATCGAAGTCGGTGAAGCCTATCGGCAGGGACATCACTACCGGCACTATCGTGAATACGGTGAAGAATATCATAAACGGCGCGAGCATAAGGTAACAGCCCTTGTTCCGCTTTATGTCCGCCCAGAGCTTTCCGGCGCGCGAAGCTTTCTTCCCAGCCAATCGGCTCACCTCCTTTCGTAATATCAGTCAAGCCCGAGATTTTTACGTTTTCGGGTTATTTCGTCGTTGATGTCGCGGCAGTACCATATCAGTGTGTCGCGCGGATTTTTATGTTCGTTGACAGTCTCGCGGAAGGCGTTCATAATGTTCCTCGTAACCGCGTACGATGACGGCAGCACGGGTATTTCCGCAAGCTCGTCCTGCTGAGCCCTCAGCCTGCGGAGCTCCTCCTGCGACCACGAGAGCCTGCCGAGCGCTTCAACGTTTGCCGTATCGAAGCGCCCCAAAGTTCCGAGCAGCCCCTCCATACGCATACCGAGCTCCGCCTGAGTCTCCGCATCCGTGAACCATTTGATGAACTCCCAGCCGTTCTCCTTGCTGCCTATGCTGTTGAATATCACGGCAGCTGTGCCGTTGGAGTTTGCCGCGTGAGAGACCGTTCCGTCGCCGCGCCTTGTTCCGGGAACGGGGCAGAAGTCCCACAGACCGCTTATCTCCGGAGATGCAGCCGTGAGCTGATTTGCAAAAGTATAATTAGCGATGACCATAGGGTACTCGCCCGTCCGGAAACGGCTGAACGCATCGTAGGTCTGTTCAAAGCTGTACTTAGTGTAGAAGTCCGTCCAGTCCGAAAAAGCCTGAACAGCTTCCGTAGTATCGAGCACCGCGGCAGTCTGACCGCTGTTGTAGTAGTTCATTCCCTTTTGCAGCAGGAGCATTGCAAAGGTGTGACCTGCTTCGGTCGCCGGAGAGATATTGGTCGGCGGCAGAACGAGTCCGGCAGACATATAGTTCCGCTGGACTGCCGGGAGCATATCCCGGAGGTCGTCCCATGTCTCCGGCGGACTGCTGAAGCCGAGCTCCGACAGAATATCCGTGCGGTAAAACAGCATCGGGAAGCTCTGACTCACCGGCAGACCGTAGGTGCCGCCGTTGTACTGATACTGCGTCAGAGCGTTCTTCTGGAAGCGTCCCTTCACCTCATCAAAGTCGCTGAACTGCGAAACGTCCGTGAGCAAGTCCCTTGCGGCAAGGTTCACCGGGAACTCTCCTCCGAGGAAGAGTGCGACGTCCGGACCTTTTCCGGCGAGAGTAGCCTCAACTATACCGCCGGAAACAAGCTCGACGGATACCGGTATCCCCGACTCCGGAACGAAGCGCTCCTCCGTGAGCTCCTTGACTATCTGCGCCTGATCGCGTCCGAGCGCCGCCCAGACCTTAATGGACTCCTCGCCGCTCACGTCCGAGAGAGTGGTGTAGTCCTCGAAGAACGAGCCGATGAATGCGTCAAAGCCGAATTTAACGGACTTTCCGAGCTTCTTCCTACAGCTTGTGAAGTCTGCTCCCTCCGAGGCAAACTCGATGTAGTCCACCTCGAGCGGCTGGTCACGGTATTCCCTCATCCAAGCTGAAACTGCGGTGATGTTGTCCTTTATCTGCGGCAGGTATGACGGTATCTTCAGCGGCTTGTCGGTGCATTTGTCGAGTATCACCTTCATTCTCTCAAGAACTGCCGCTTCCGAACCGGCTGTTCCGGAAATATCCTCGATGCCGTCCTGAATATCGCTGAATTCGTCCGAGAGCCTTTCAAATTCGCCGATAAGCTCCGGTATCTTTTCGTGGACGTAGTAGTCCGTGTATTTGTCCGGAACAGGCCCGGTTATCATCAGTATCTTGCGGTAACAGGCGTTCATATCCGAAACAGCCTTGTCGAGCCGGCGCATATATCCGCCTATCTCGCCGGGCACAGCCTCCATTGAGAGCGTATGGTCACGGGTGTGGTCGAGGTAAACGTAAATGTCCCCGCCGTCCGCGCTCTGCGGAACTTCACAACTCCAGTCCTTGCAGTACGGGAACGAAACTCCGTCAAGCTCGCCGCAGATGACCTTGCCGTCCAGACGGATACGGCGGTCGGAGCTGAGTCCGCGCATACGGTTCTGACGGTACTTTATGCCTATCCTGTACCAGCCGGAGTTGCCGACAGCCTCCTTCGGGATATCCCACGTTATGGTCTGCTGAGCCTTCTGCCAGTTCCCTGCGCCGATCGTGTTGTAGACGACCTTGCGCGGATCAGACGGCGAAACGTTGTAGTGGATATTGTCATAGGTCGGATAGAGCGTCGGATCGGACTTATAAGCGGCGTTCTCGCCCTCTATCCGGAAAAGCCGCGCCGGAGTCTCCTCCGCAGTGACGGCGGCGTTCACGGAAGCTGCATACTCTCCGTAGGTCGGCAGCTCCTCCGGCGTATAGAACCGGAAGCTGTCCAGCACGAACTGCGCTCTTTCCGAGGTGAATGTCACCTCGTGGCTGCCCTTTTCGAGGTAGAATATCAGCGGCTCTCTGAAAAGCCCGTCCGTGTCCCCGAACGGCAGCGTCTGCCACATCTCCCTCTGGACCTGCGTCGGGCGCACCTGATTTCCGCGGCTGTCCTTGTGTATCTCCTGCGAATTCTCCCATACTCTCCCGAGGGTTATGCGCGAAGCAGTATCGAACGGCAGTCTGCCGTCTATCTTCATCGAGAGCTCGATCGGCTGCGTTCCGGCGCTCAGACCGCAGTAGGTCATTTCAGCGCAGTATATGCCGGTCTCGGGAATATCGAACCTGTAACTCACCTCGCCGTCCGGACTCTCCCACGAGAGAACGTCCCTGTGAGTTTCGCCGGAAGCGGTATAGTCCCCCTCCGCAAAAGTCCCCTCTGCGGAGGTGTGGTCAGTGCCCCTGACGGTGACGGACGAGCCTGTCTGCGGACTTCCGCAGTATGTGTCGTAATAGTCGCTGTACGTCATCAGGTCGGCAGCGGAAGCGTCAAACGAGTAATAGTCCTCCTTTATCGCCTCGGCAGTGGCGGCGGAGACTGTATATTCTCCGGTATTGTCAGCCGAAAAAGCCTGTACCGCGCCGCCTGAGCTGCCTGCCGCTATGAGCAGGGACATTGCTCCCGAAACTGCGCCGCGAAGAATTCTCCCGAATTTCAGAACGTCCGCCTCCCTTCCGCATATATGTAAAAAACACACCTTTTCTGAAAATAGTACACTTATAATAAGTATAGCAAATCCGTGCGCTGTTGTCAAGGAAAAAAGCGCGTTCTGCGTGATATGCAGGGACAAAAAAAGAGCGGATAATATCCGCTCTTTTTTTGTCAAAACGCTATATTAATTATTTACAGTCGGGCGCTCGGAAAGCGCCCCTACATTTCTAATTTCTGACTTCTGAACTCTTATTTCTATCGGCGAGGGAACTCGCCGATAAGTCCGAGCTTGAATTGCTGGATCATAAGCGCGTCCTCGTTCGTGAGACCTTTTTTGCCGTCAACGTCCGCATTCAGTTCACCCTGTGGCTTTATGCTGAATTCAGATCTGCCCTGCGCGTACTTGTCCGGATCTGAAGCGACCTGCATTACGAGAACGGCGTCCGCGATATTCACCTGATCGTCAAGGTTCGCATCGCCGCGGAGTCTGGAATTCACTTCCGAAGCAGTCTCGGAAATGTTCTCCTCGCCGTTGAAGCTGAGCTTGTTCTTCTCAACGTGTGCCGAACCGCTCGAGCTCCACGCCTCCGCAAGAAAAGCGACCATTACTGGTGAATTGAGCCTTACACCGGCTTCCTTGCAGGCAGCGATGTGCTTATATACGGAGATTTTTCCCTCTGCTGTACCGGTTGCTGCGGAGGTCTTTTCCCGGCGCACACTGAGGATCTTCACGATGTTCTGACCTGTGCCGTCAACAAATCCCGTGACATTGTACTTGTACATATCGTAAACGCCGCCGTCAGTCTCGAGAGTCGTGAGCAGTTTCAAAGCAGCGGAGGAACTCGGATAGGTCTCCTCTCTCTCCACACCGCCCCAGTCGTCCACGATGCAGAAATCTATCAGCAGCGAATCGTTGATCTTAAAAAAGCACTCCGCGCCGAACGTATACTTTCCGCCGTCAGCGGAAGCCTTGTATTCGATCACCGGCTCTCCGGTCATCTCGTTTTCTTCAAAGTTCCTTCCTGATGTACAAAGTGCGGAGGATACATCGTTCCAGACGAAATCAAATCCGCCGTCCTCCCTGAACTGCGTGTCTATCGTGCCGTAACCGTCGGACCAGTATGTATAGTCATATTCGCCGCACTTACCGCTCTCGTCGATCGTCACTATTCCCGTTTCGGCTGCTGAAGCAGACGGTATGCCCGTGGCCGCCGGAAGAGCGGCATTCCCTGCCGTAATAAGTGCAGCGGCAAGCGAAACTGCTGCGAGCTGTTTAAAGATCTTTTTCACAATAAACCTCCTGTCTTAGTGGGTGATTTTTCGTACTGTTTATAATATAGCATCATATGTTAAATAATTCAAGTTATATATTGTTCAAATAAGCCTTTTTCAAGGCTCAACTGTTCAAAAATTGCGTTCCGGGCTATATGTATAATAGAATTGACAACCGCCGCTTATTGTGGTATTATAGAGTAAAGTTTTTGACTCATAAAACAAGGAAAAGAGGTTATGAAATGGCAGATATTCTCGAAGTCAAAGGGCTCTCGAAGCAATACTCCAAGGTGCTCGCCGCCGACAGCATCAGCTTCTCGATAGGAGAGGGCGAGATATTCGCGCTGCTCGGTCCTAACGGCGCAGGCAAGACCACAACTATAAGAATGATCTCGACACTGCTCACACCGACTGCCGGAGATGCGGTCGTAGCAGGTCACAGCATTATCAAGGAACCCGCAAAGGTCCGCGAAAATATAACCTACCTCCCCGATGAGGCAGGCGCTTACAAGAATATGACAGGTATCCGCTACCTGAGATTTATGGCAGGTCTGTTCATCTCCGACATCGACAAGCTCAACGAATGTGTAGAGAGGGCAAAGAACATCTGCGGTCTCGGTGAACGTCTCGAGGACAAGATAGGCAGTTACAGCCGCGGTATGATAAGAAAGCTGCTGCTTGCCCGAGCAGTTATGACAAAGCCTAAGCTCGCTATCCTCGACGAACCGACAAGCGGTCTTGATGTTCTCAACGCTATCGAGATAAGAAAAATGATAAAGAAGCTCGCTGCGGAGGAAAAGATGTCCTTCCTGCTCTCCTCGCACAATATGCTGGAGATAGAGTTCGTCTCCGACCGTGTCGGCATAATTTCCGGCGGTCATCTGCTCGTAATTGGTTCAGCAAGCGAGCTCAAGGAGCGCTACGGTGCAGAAAACCTTGAAGAAGTATTTGAAAAGGTGGTGAACGAGAATGAAATTCATTAACCTCCTGAAAAAGGAGCTCTCTGAGCTCATAACAGTACAGATGCTGCTCGGACTTCTCGTTTCGCTGGGAATATTTATGGCGCTCGGCAGCGTTATGGACACAACTATCGACGAAGCAGTCGAAAAGACCACCAACTACACCATAAGGCTCATCGACCGCGACGATACCGAGTTCACACAGGATATGATAAAGTCTATCGAAAATGACGGCAACAAGGTCCGTCTCTTCACCGACACCGGCGACGATTACGCAGCTATCCTGAATTCAAACGACATAAAGGACGTCGTTATCATACCCAAGGGCTTTACCGAAAAGATCAACAAGGCTCAGAAGCCCGAGATCATAACTGCTGCAAAAATGACCTCAGCCGCAACTATTTCAAATATCAATGCCGGCTCGTCAAGTGCAGTCAGCCTGATACAGAAGTACATCTCGGAAAAGGTCGCTTCTATGGGCGGCCTCACGGAAGAGCAGTACAAGATCGTGAACCAGCCGCTCACGGTCAGGGAAAACACCGTTGTCGCTGACAATTACGCGGAGGTCTCCTCCGAAAGCATAATGAGCCGTATCGCTATCCAGAATATGATGCTCCCTATCATAGTATTCGTGCTCATAATCCTCACATCGCAGATGCTTATGAGCGCCGTTGCAAACGAAAAGACCGACAAGACGCTCGAAACTCTTCTCTCCGCACCTATCTCAAGAGGATCAGTAATCGGAGCAAAAATGCTCGCCGCAGCTATCATCGCCCTGATAAATGCCGCTGTATATATGATCGGCTTCAAGGTATGTATGGGCGATGCTACCAGCAAGATCTCGAGCAGCGCCGGTGAGCTGATAAGCGGTCAGGTCTCTGTCGATGAGGGTATGCACCAGCTCGGAATGGCTCTCGGCGGTATGGACTACCTCCTCGTAGGGCTCCAGCTCTTCTTCACGATAATGATATGTCTCTCGGTATCGCTCATTCTCGGTGCTCTCATCAACGACACCAAAAACACCCAGAGTATGATAATGCCGATAATGATGCTCGCTATCATTCCCTATATGATCTCTATGATCGCTGACATCAACTCTCTCCCCACCGTGATACGCTATATCGTTTACGCTATCCCGTTCACACACACATTCTCGGCTATACCGAACCTTATGTTCGGCAGAACAACGCTGTTTACGGCTGGTCTCATCTACCAGATAATAGTGTTCATCATATGTATGTTCTTCGCACTCAGGCTCTTTATGTCCGACAAGCTGTTCACTATCTCGCTCAACTTCGGACAGAAGTCTAAGTACAAGGCTAAAAAGCGCAGAAAGTCTGCTGAAAAATGATCTGAAAAGGAGAAATTACTATGCCAACTCCCCACAACAGCGCCAATAAAGGCGATATCGCAAAAACCGTTCTTATGCCGGGCGATCCGCTGAGAGCTAAGTTTATCGCTGAAAACTACCTCGACTCCCCCGTATGCTACAACGAGGTCCGCGGTATGCTGGGCTATACCGGAACATATAAAGGCATTCCCGTGTCAGTTCAGGGCAGCGGAATGGGTATGCCGTCTATCGGCATATATTCATGGGAACTTTTCAACGAGTACGGTGTTGAAAACATAATCCGCGTCGGAACCGCCGGCGGTATCGCTGATAATGTGCAGCTCCGCGACGTAGTTATCGCTATGAGCGCGAGCACGAATTCAGCCTATGCCGACCAGTACCGTCTGCCGGGCACCTACGCTCCGACAGCTTCGTGGGAGCTCCTCAGCGCCGCAGTAAAAGCAGCAGGCGCAAAGAGCTGTCCTTACCACGTCGGCAATATCCTTTCAAGCGATACCTTCTACGATGACGCAAACAGTCTCGCAGAATGGCAGAAAATGAACGTTCTCGCTATCGAAATGGAGTCGGCTGCACTGTATATGAACGCAGCCCGCGCCGGAAAGAACGCTCTGTGCATACTCACAGTCTCCGACTGTCCGCTGAAAGGTCTCTCGACTACTGCCGAGGAGCGTCAGACCACCTTCCGCGATATGATGGAAATAGCTCTCGAGACCGCAGCAGCAGTCTCTGAATAAACCAACACAAACTTCAAAGGAGAAAAGAAATGAAAAAGTTATTATGTCTCCTCACATCACTCGCCTGTATGATAAGCTTTGCAGCCTGCGGAAGCAGTGACAGCAGCTCATCTGAGAAGGCTTCCGCTTCCACATCGGCTTCAAGCTCCGAGGAGACCTCCGCAGACGCAAGCAGCAGCGAAACAGGCACAAACGAAGCTTCTTCAAAGGCTAAGGAGTCCACAACAGCAGGCGAAGAGAATTCTTCTGACACAGCAGCTTCCGGTACCGAAGCAAGCTCGCAGAAATCTGATCCCGCCGCCGATCCGACAGAGGAGTCCTCTGCAAGCACAACAAAGGCCGAAAAAACTACATCGGGCGGTCAGGTCGCCACATCAGGCAACGGTCAGCCCTCCTCTTCCTCAAGCAGCGACGATTTTGACTCATTATTTGGTCTTGAGAAGATAAGCGTTGACAAGAGCAGCGATACAGTTGTCATAAAGCTCCCGGAGACATTATTCAGCGTCGATGAGGTCGATGCCGGCATCGGTGACGATGACTCTATCGAGACTATGATAAAAAAGTACGACGGCGTAGAAATAACCAAAAATGAAGCCGAAGAACTCGTAGTCATCAAGATGCCCAAGAAGGAATACGAGAAGTTTATGACTGAGATCAGCGAGCTTTTCGACAAATCGCTCCGCGAATCGGTAAACAATCCTTCTTACCCGTCGATAACTGCCATAAAGCACAACGATGATTTCTCTGAATTCGACATAACGATCACCACAAAGGAAGAATTCGAGGAGAGTATGGGCGGACTGTTCTTCCTGTCGCTCTATATGGAGTTCATCTTCTACACTACTCTCAACGGCAACTCCGTAACAGAAATGGCTGCTTCCGGCAAGGATATTTCAGACTTCCTGAAGATCACTGTCCACGATAAGAACGGCAATACATACACAGAAGACGATTTCTGATAAACAGCAGAAAGGGTATATTATGAAAATAACGGTATTCTCAGACGTTCACGGAAACCTTAAAGCATTAAAAGCAGTCCTCAGACAGATCAAGGAGCAGAATGCCGATCAGACGGTGTTTTTAGGAGATATTTTCCAGCGCGGAAACGAAGAGACAGAGTGCCTTGAACTGCTGAAAAACAGCAATATTATCTGCCTGAAAGGAAACTGCGAGCTCTATCTCGCATACGGAGTAGATGTTGACCCCGATGTCGAGCATCTTAGGGCTTACTATGATGAAGCAAGAAAAAAGGTCACTCCCGAGCAGATGCAGTTCATAAAGCAGATGCCGCTGTTTTACGAAAGTGAATGCTGCGGACACAAACTGCGTTTTTCGCACTTTCTGTTCTTAGATGTCAATGCACCGTATCCTTTCCTGCCGCTCTCTTCCCTTAAAGACGGCACGTTCGACAAGGCTTGCCGGAGCGAAGAGGTAACGAAGTATGACCTCGTTGCAGTCGGTCATTCACACCAGAACTTCGTAAACGGAAATGTAGTTTCTGTTTCGGCTGCCGGATTGGAAGGAGCTTCCTATCTTATTGTCGAAGTTACCGAGGATAACATCAGCTTTGAGCATATCAGCGTTGACGTCTGAAGCTGAATATCACAAACAAGCCCCGGAGCACTGCTCCGGGGCTTAAATACTATCTGAATTCTAATCATATGGCAAGGGAAAAATCAAAAATAAAAATTAATAAAATATTAAGGTTATTTTAAGAATTATTGTTTATAATATAATAGGACTGAAAAGTCCGTATTCCCTATCCATTTTTTTATTTCAGCTATGCGTTTTGCATAGCTATTGTTTTTACAGGGGATTTTTCTCGAAAACAAGCACCGGATAGCCCTCATAGTACGGCTTTACTATCTCCGGGTGGCTATCGGCATAGGCAAATATCTTCTCGGCAAGTCCCTCCTTGAGAAAGCCGACAAGCTCCGAAAGCGGACGGTTGTAGAGTTCATCACAGATAGAGGCAATGGTTATCGCACGTCTGCCGCCCACTTCCATAATGCGGTAGGGCCATATCCGGCAGTCAAAGGGCTTGTCGTCACCGAGCATACAGCCGTTCGGGGTGAGTGCAGGGCACGAAAACAGCTCATCTGCGCCTATATTTCCGACTTTGAATATATATCCGCCGTCCTTTGGAATGAATTCCGTCCCCGGACGCTCCTTCTTTATCCTGAGCATTATCTCCTCTGTGAAAACGGGAGTCTCCCAGACATCGTAGCGGTCAAAAACACAGCACAGGCGGCATTCCGCACAGACCTTGCCGCTAAGTATCTTTTTAAGCATACTCCACCTCCGAATGTTGATATGACAATGATAACATATTCCGACATAATTTGCAATAGTACTTATTGACACCAATTCAATGAACGTGATATAATATTTACATAGAAACTTTCCCAACGGAGCTGATACAATGAAAAACCTGCTGTTCATAGGCGATGTGGTCGGCAAAGCCGGCTGCAGCTTCCTCCAGTCGAAGCTGAGCCTCATCAAACGGCATTATTCCATAGACATAACCATAGTAAACGGCGAGAATTCCGCAGTCGGCAACGGCATAAACCGTGTCTCCTCAGATATGATATTCAACGCTGGTGCTGACATCATCACTACCGGCAATCACGCTTTCAGGCGCAGGGACTCGCTCGACATTTTCGACAGCGACTTCATAATACGTCCTGTGAACTACCCCGAGGGAGGTGTTCCCGGAAAGGGCGTCTGCATACTCGATGCCGGAGCTTTTTCAGTCGCCGTCGTGAACCTTATGGGCACGGTCGGCATGGAGCCTATCGACAACCCCTTCAACTGCATAGACAAGGTGCTTGAAGGAATTGATACCCCTAATATCTTCGTTGACTTCCACGCCGAAGCTACTTCCGAGAAAAAGGCAATGGGCTTCCACCTTGCAAAGAGAGTCACCGGCGTTTTCGGCACCCACACCCACGTCCAGACCGCTGACGAGTGTATACTCTCCGGACATACCGCCTATATCACCGACGCAGGTATGACTGGTCCGGAGGACTCCTGCCTCGGTATCGACAAAGGTCCCGTGCTGGATATGTTCCGCTACCGCTGCCCCGTTAAGTTCAAAGAAGCCGAAGGAGCATCGTTTTTATGCGGCGTAGTTGTAGAATTTGACGAAAAAAGCGGCAAATCGCACAAAATTGAAAGAATAAATATAAGATAATATACAAATTTTGCTTCTAAGTATTGATTTTTTACATAAAATAGTGTATACTAATTACATAGTAGCAAGTAACTTTATCCCTCTCAGCTCTTACCACTAAATCCATTATTAGGAGGCATTAATTATGGAGATATTAAAAGTATCATCGCATTCATCACCGAATTCAGTTGCCGGTGCTATTGCCGGAGTGATCAGAGAACAGAAAGCCGTAGAAGTACAGGCAGTTGGCGCAGGCGCTGCAAATCAGGCGATCAAGGCTATCGCCGTTGCAAGAGGTTACCTTGCTCCGATCGGTATTGATCTTATTTGTATCCCTGCCTTCGCTAACATCACTATCGACGGTGAAGAGCGTACTGCTATCAAGCTCATCTGCGAACAGAGATAACTGAATTATCCGGAGACGGTCATGCCGTCTCCTTTTTTCGCCTCTTGACAAATGCGGATATATGTGTTATAATGACAACAGTTTATTTAAACCGTTGAAGAAGAGTAAGTAGCTGCTGTGAAGATTTTCAGAGAACCGGTGGTCGCTGTGAACCGGTATGACGCTCAGCTGTGAATGGACTTCTGAGGGCGAACCGAAGGCGCTTTGCGCTGTGTAGGTGAGACGCAGGGGCTCTGCGTTAACAAGACCGCGTATGTGAGTATACGCAGAGTGGACGCTAAGCGTCAAGCAGGGTGGCACCGCAGAAATGTTTATTCGCTTCTGTCCCGGCATTATGAGCCGGAACAGGAGCTTTTTTGTTACGGCTAAGAAATCTTTATCAACAAAGGAGAATGTTTATGTCAAACGAAAAGATACCTTACAAGATCTATCTTGAAGAAAATGAACTTCCCAAGCAGTGGTACAATGTACGCGCAGATATGAAGAAAAAGCCCGCTCCGCTCCTCAACCCCGCAACAGGTCAGCCCTGTACAGCGGAAGAACTCGGCCACGTTTTCTGTGACGAGCTCGTTAAGCAGGAGCTCGATGAGACCACTCCCTACATTGATATTCCCGGCGAGATACAGGACTTCTACAAGATGTTCCGTCCCTCACCGCTCGTAAGAGCTTACTTCCTCGAAAAGAAGCTCGGCACTCCCGCTAAGATCTACTATAAGTTCGAGGGCAACAACACCAGCGGAAGCCACAAGCTCAATTCCGCTATCGCTCAGGCTTACTACGCTAAGAAGCAGGGACTCAAGGGCGTTACTACCGAGACCGGTGCAGGTCAGTGGGGTACTGCTCTCTCTATGGCTTGTGCTTACTTCGACCTTGACTGCAAGGTATATATGGTCAAGGTTTCCTATGAGCAGAAGCCTTTCCGCCGCGAGGTTATGAGAACATACGGCGCTAATGTTACTCCTTCCCCCTCTATGACCACTGAGGTCGGAAAAAAGATCCTCGCTGAATTCCCCGATACAAACGGAAGCCTCGGCTGTGCTATCTCTGAGGCTGTTGAGGCTGCTACCACGCAGGAGGGCTACCGCTACGTTCTCGGAAGCGTTCTCTCACAGGTTCTCCTCCATCAGTCTATCATCGGTCTTGAAGCAAAGGCTGCTATGGATAAGTACAACATAAAGCCCGACATCATCATCGGCTGTGCAGGCGGCGGTTCAAACCTCGGCGGACTCATCTCTCCCTTTATGGGCGAAAAGCTCCGCGGCGAAGCTGATTACCGCTTCATCGCTGTTGAACCCGCTTCGTGCCCGAGCCTTACAAGAGGTTCATACGCTTACGACTTCTGCGACACTGGTAAGATCTGTCCTCTCCAGAAGATGTACACTCTCGGCAGCGGCTTTATGCCTTCACCGAACCACGCAGGCGGTCTCCGTTACCACGGTATGAGCGCTATCCTCTCCGAGCTCTACGATCAGGGACTTATGGAAGCTACCTCCGTTGAGCAGACAGCTGTTTTCGAGGCTGCTGAGATGTTCGCAAGAGTTGAGGGTATTCTCCCCGCTCCTGAGAGCAGCCACGCTATCCGCGCTGCTATCGACGAGGCACTCAAGTGCAAGGAGACAGGCGAAGAAAAGACTATCCTCTTCGGTCTCACAGGTACAGGCTACTTCGATATGTACGCTTACGGCGCTTACAACGACGGCACTATGAGCGACTATATCCCCACAGACGAGGAGATCGCAAAATCTCTTGCAAACCTCCCCAAGATCGGCTGATAAAATCTGATAATTCTACAAGGTGCGGTGAGAAATTACCGCACCTTTTTTATTTTTACCTTGCCTGAACCGACCGTAGGGAACGCCGTCTGCGATCTGTCCGTGGGTGGCGTACAAGCGTATTCACCAAAAACACAGCTGCTCAACCTTGATTTTTCTCTTTTTCTATCAATTGATTTTCGGAGCTTTTTACTATATAATTATAATTGTCATAAAAATAACAAGCCGGATGTCCCGGCATCAATAAAGGAATGATCTATATGGCTAATAAAGTTGTAAAATTCGGCGGAAGCTCCCTCGCAGACGCCGCTCAGTTCAGAAAGGTCGCTGACATCATCAAGAGCGACGACAAGAGAAGATTTGTTGTTCCCTCCGCTCCCGGAAAGCGCTTCTCCGACGACATCAAGGTAACTGATATGCTCTACAAGTGCTGTGAGCTCGCAGGAAGCGGTGTTGATTTCGCTGACGATTTTCAGCTCATCAAGGACCGCTACAACGGTATCATCTCCGAGCTCGGCATTGATATGTCTCTCGACAGCGAATTCGATGCTATCGTAAAGGAACTCAAGGCTCGTCCCTCAAGGGATTTTGCTGCAAGCCGCGGCGAATTCCTCAACGGCAAGGTTCTCGCTAAATACCTCGGCTTCAACTTCGTTGACGCTGCTGACGTTATAGTTTTCGATACAAAGGGCACTCTCCTCCTCGAGGAGACTATCAAAACTGTCCGCGAAAAGCTCAAGGGACTTGACAATGCAGTTATCCCCGGCTTCTACGGAAGAACTACCGAGGGCTACATCAAGACATTCACACGCGGCGGTTCGGACGTTACCGGCTCTATCATCGCAAATGCCGTAAGAGCTGAGATCTACGAGAACTGGACTGACGTTTCCGGCTTCCTCGTTGCAGATCCGAGAATAGTTGAAAAGCCCGATGTTATCGGCACTATCACCTACCGTGAGCTCCGCGAGCTCGCATATATGGGCGCTTCCGTTCTCCACGAGGACGCTATATTCCCCGTTCGTTCGGCTGGTATCCCGATCAACATCAGAAATACCAACCGTCCGCAGGACGCTGGTACAATGATCGTTTCCAACGACTACGACTTCAGCAAGGAAAGCCTTTCCCGCACTATCACAGGTATCGCAGGCAAGAAGGGCTTCAGCACAATAAATATTGAAAAGGCTATGATGAACAACGAGACCGGTTTTGGTATGAAGGTTCTTCAGGTGCTCTATGAAAATGGTCTTTCGTTCGAGCATATGCCCTCAGGTATTGACACTATGAGCATCACTCTCAGCACTGAGAAGCTCGAGCCGGTTCGCGAAAAGGTCCTCTCCGGACTCCGCAAAGCCGTTGAGCCCGATCACATCGAGATCGAGGACGGTATCGCAATGCTCGCAGTAGTTGGACGCCGTATGAAGAACACAAGAGGTACTGTTGCCCGTATCTTCGCAGCAATGGCTCACGCCCGCATTAACGTAAAGCTCATAGATCAGGGTTCGAGCGAGCTCAACGTTATCATCGGTGTCAGCGAGAACGACCTCCCCGAAGCTATCAGACGCATCTATGATATGTTCATCAATTCGGAGAAGTAATTCCCCTATAATGCGTTCATTCTCACAGCCTTCCGTATACGGAGGGCTGCGTTTTTTATAAGGAGGCAACTATATGATAATGGCTGTAAACAGGGATAATATCCCGGAATGTGTTGATATTATACGGAGGAGCTTCCGGACAGTCGCCGACGAATTCGGCTTTACTGAGGAAAATGCTCCGCTATTTACTGCATTTGCGACCGATGAAGCAAAGCTCCTGCATTGGCTTGATGAACAGCACCGCCCGATGTTCGGCTATTTTGACAGTGGTAAGCTGGTCGGCTGCTATAATCTTCTCGTGAACGGCAAGGAGTGTGAGCTCGGAAGCCTGTGCGTACTGCCGGAGTACAGACACAGCGGCATCGGTGATCTTCTCCTGAATGATTCTCTCAAAAAGGCTGCCGGACTCGGCTGTTCCATAATGAAGCTGAGCATAGTTGAGGAGAATGAGGTCCTGCGCAAATGGTACGAGAAGCACGGCTTCGTTCATACCGGAACACAGAAATTCGACTTTTTCCCTTTCACCTGCGGCTATCTGGAAAAACAGCTGTAATTCTGTTAAGGAATGCTGACTAATACCGATAGTTTTGTTAAATATCTCGCTCCAAACATTGACTTTTGTTCATTTTTATGATAAAATATTATTATAGGCATTAAAAAAATAAGCAGCACAAGGAGTGCAGATAATGACGCCATTGAAACCCTACGAAAGAAGCGTATTCTACTACGAAACAGACAAAATGGCTATCGTCCACCATTCAAACTACATCAGGATATTCGACGAAGCCCGCGTGGACTACCTCCAGCAGGCAGGTATCCCATTCAATATGATCGAGGAGCTCGGTATCCTCATACATACTCTCTCGGTCAGCTGCGAGTATAAACACCCCCTCGTTTTCGCAGAACCCTTTGCAGTATATATGAAAATGACCAAATTCAACGGAACTACCCTCGGGCTCGACTACCGCATCGTCAGCAGAAAGACGGGCGAGACAAATGCCCTCGGACATTCGCTGCACTGCTTCACGGATACCAATATCAAACCTCTCCGCCTGAAAAACAAATTTCCCGATCTCTATCAGAAATTCGCAGTTTATCTCAACGTCGAACCTGAGGATAATTGAATTTTGCTCTTGACAAATCAGAAAAACTGTGGTATTATATGTACAATATCTTAAATCTACGATGAGGAAGGCTTTTCCGCAGCCGTTTCAGAGAGCAGTCGTCCGGTGCAAGACTGTACGGTCAGGAATATCAGGCACACCGCCTCTGAGTGCGCCCAATAAGCGCCGGCTGCTCCCGTTACCGAGCTAATGAGATACGGAGCCTGTCTCCGTGTGAATCAGGGTGGAACCACGGTATATTATCGTCCCTTGCGCCATATCGGCGTAAGGGACTTTTTTATTTCCGTATGCACCGCAGGAGGTGATATATTGAGCAATATAAAGTACAACGACCACGAGGAGGCTTTCGAGCTGCCCTACAAGATATGGGACAACGAACAGACCGTCCGCTTCTATGTGGAGGAGGAGTCGGTCATAATGAAGAACCTCTCCGCTATCGCTGCTAAACTCGCCAAGCTCGACGGCTCAAAAAAGCACATCGCTGAGCTTATCGCGAACGAAGGTCACTACGAGGGCGGAAACGCTGAAACTCTCGCCGGCAACCTCTCCCTCGAAAATGTCTACGTTGACATCGACGAGGACGAGATCGTCGTGTGCATCGACGCGGACAGCTTCGACGGCTATATGCCCTCCGCACTCCATATCGAACTCTACGGCGACGCTTTTGAAATAACCGGTGAGGCGTAACAAATGCTCCCGGCAAGAAAAAATATCCGGCTCGATAATTACGACTATTCCCGGAACGGTGCGTATTTCATAACCTTATGCACAAAGGATAAAATGTGCATTTGCTGGGATAATAACGATAAATACCAACCGCTGCCGCAGGAAAACACTCCCCAAACCGTAGGGGCTGCGTGTCCCGTAAAACCGGTTTCCCGGTCTGGCAGAAATCATTTTATGACCGGATAATAAGAAACGAAAACGAATACCGCGCATTCGCAGAGTACATCGAGACCAACCCGATAAATTGGGAAAACGATGAATTATTCAGCAAATAATAAATAAAATCTTATAAGGAGAGATAATTATGATAAAACTTACATTAAAGGACGGCAGCGTCCGCGAGATCGAAGCTGCACAGCCTGCCTCTGAGATAATCAAGGGCATCGGTATGGGACTTTACAAGGCTGCCTGCTGCGTAAAGCTCAACGGTGAGGTAAAGGACCTCCGCACAGTTGTTGACAGCGACTGCGAATTCGAGGTCTGCACCTTCGACAGCATCGACGGCAAAAAGACCTTCTGGCACACAGCTTCCCACATTCTTGCACAGGCTGTAAAGAGACTTTACCCCGAAGCTAAACTCGCTATCGGACCTGCTATCGACAACGGCTTCTATTACGACTTCGACCTCGCAAAGCCCTTCACTCCCGAGGAGCTCGAAAAGATCGAAGCTGAGATGAAGAAGATCGTCAAGGAGGGCATCGCACTCGAGCAGTTCGAACTCTCACCCGAGGAAGCTATCGCAAAGCTCAAGGAAATGGATGAGCCCTACAAGGTAGAGCTCTGCGAGGAACACGCCGGCAAGGGCGAGCCTATCTCGTTCTACAAGCAGGGCGAATTCGTTGATCTCTGCGCAGGCCCTCACCTTATGACGACTGCTCCCGTAAAGGCATTCAAGCTCATCTCCTGCACAGGCGCTTACTGGCGCGGCAGCGAGAAGAACAAGATGCTCAGCCGTGTATACGCTACTGCTTACCCCAAGGCTGCTGACCTCGAGGCTGACCTCAAGCAGCGTGAGGAAGCCAAGCTCCGCGACCACAACAAGCTCGGCCGTGAGCTCGAATACTTCACAACTGTTGACGTTATCGGTCAGGGACTTCCTGTAATACTTCCAAAGGGTGCAAGAGTTATCCAGACACTCCAGCGCTGGGTTGAGGACGTTGAGCAGAAGCACGGCTATCTCCTCACAAAGACACCTTATTTCGCAAAGAGAGAGTTTTTCAAGATCTCCGGTCACTGGGATCACTACCTTGACGGTATGTTCATCATGGGCGACCCATACGACGAGGAAAAGGAATGCTTTGCACTCCGCCCGATGACCTGTCCCTTCCAGTATCAGGTATTCCTCAACAGACAGCGTTCCTACCGTGATCTTCCTATGCGTCTCGGTGAGACTTCCACCCTCTTCCGCAAGGAGGACTCCGGCGAGATGCACGGTCTTATCCGTGTTCGTCAGTTCACTATTTCCGAGGGACATCTTATACTCCGTCCTGAACAGCTCGAAGAAGAATTTGCAGACTGTCTTGCACTTGCAAAGGAAATGCTCGGAACTGTAGGACTTCTCGAAGACTGCACATTCCGTTTCTCACAGTGGGATCCTGCAAACCCGAAGAACAAGTATGAGGGTACTAAGGAACAGTGGGATTACGCTCAGGAAGTTATGGGCAAGATTCTCGATGACCTCGGAGTTGAATATACTATCGGCATCGACGAAGCTGCTTTCTATGGCCCGAAGCTCGATATCCAGTATAAGAACGTTTACGGCAAGGAAGATACTCTCGTAACTATCCAGATAGATATGCTCCTCGCAGAGCGTTTCGGTATGGAGTACGTTGACGTTGACGGTACAAAGAAGCGTCCTTACATTATCCACAGAACTTCTCTCGGCTGCTATGAGAGAACTCTCGCTTACCTCATCGAGAAGTACGCAGGCGCTATGCCTCTCTGGC
This sequence comes from Ruminococcus flavefaciens, assembly GCA_902766595.1. Classification (GTDB taxonomy): domain Bacteria; phylum Bacillota; class Clostridia; order Oscillospirales; family Ruminococcaceae; genus Ruminococcus; species Ruminococcus flavefaciens_U. The sequence continues at coordinate 29,145 of CACXEJ010000111.1, forward strand.
TCGCTCCCGAGCAGGTCCGTATCGTTCCCGTTGCTGACCGTCACCTCGACTACTGCAATGAGCTCCTTGCAAAGCTCGAAGCTGCAAATATCCGCGCAACTATTGACGACCGTGCAGAAAAGGTCGGCAAGAAGGTCCGTGACGCACGTCTCGAAAAGCTGCCTATGTGGATAACAGTCGGCGACAAGGAAGTTGAGGAGAACACAGTTTCCGTATCATCACGCCGCGAGGGAGACCTCGGCTCTATGTCACAGGGCGATCTTCTCAGCAAGATCCTCGACGACGTTGCAAAGAAAGTCAGATAAGTGGTTAGTGCATAGTGATTAGTGTAGGGGCTGGCGTCCTCGACAGCCCGTGCCTTACGATACAATTATGCCAAAGCTATGTGTAGAGGCGAGCAGGGAACGCCGCCCTCGGCGTTCCGCTTGTCTCGATGCAATTATAACGGGCGCCCGGAAAGCGCCCCTACATAAAAAAGAACGGAGGTTTATTTATGAACACGCTTTGTATGATAATCAAGGATATGGTAGTCCCCAACTTTATGAACATCAGGACCTCTCTGCGAACATACGACAGAAACGCGCTCTGCTGCGGTTCACCCTGCTGGCGCTGGGCTTACCACGCTATCCATTCAGCGGACAAGTGGTTCATAAATCCCTGCGTCTACAACGAGCCGCCCTTCCACAAGGAGGGACTGGATAATCCTGACAAGCCCTGCAATGTTGTGCTCACAGACGAGCAGCTCCTTGAGTACCTCGACGCCGTTGAGAAGAAAACGCTCGATTACCTCGACAGCCTCACGGACGATATGCTCTATGAGTGTCCCGAGAACTGCGAGCATACACGTCTTGAGCTGGTACTGAGACAGTTCAGGCATATCTCGTTCCATACGGGTATGCTCAACGGTCAGACCGCTGCTGCAACAGGGCAATTCCCGATGTGGGTGTCACAGGCTGACAAGTACGTCGATGACGGCGTATTCTTCGGCAGATACCGCAAGGGACAGGTCGCAAAATAATAAAAAGCAAGGGCGTTTAACAAGCGCCCTTTTTATTTTGTGTTGATAATACTTTTCATTTTACGGTTTATCTTGAAATTCCGCCTTGATATTTGTATTGTTTTATGTTATAATGTAATTTGGAACAAGATCAGACAACGGAGAGTGAACTAATGAACAAATACAAAAAGCTCGCGTTCAACACTATGATATTCGCCATAGGCAGCTTCGGCTCGAAGATACTCGTACTGCTGCTGACAAGGCTCTATACCAACAATATCAGCCCGTCAGACTCAAGTACGAAGGAGCTCCTCGAGATAACCGCAAACTTCCTGCTGCCTATCTTCACATTCTCGATGACCGAAGCCATTATCCGCTACGGTCTCGACAACAAGTACGACAAGGCTCAGGTCTTTACAACGGCGACCGTCCTCAATACGCTCGGACTCGTCCTGATGCTGATAGTATCGCCGCTTTTCCGGATAGTGTCGTTCCTCGACTTCATCGACGGCTACACGATACTATTGCTGATATACGTCTGTACGTCGGCATTCCGGTCACTGTGCTCGCAGTTTGTCCGCGCAAGAGGTATGGTCAAGCTCTTCTCGCTCGACGGTATCCTCGCAACTCTCACGCTGCTCATATTCAACCTCATCTTCATCGCAAAGCTCCACTGGGGCGTAAAGGGCTTTATGCTCTCGGTAATACTCTCCGACTTCTGCTCGGCAGTATTTCTCTTCATAGTTGCCGGACTTGCACAGTTCCTTAGAATGGACAAGTACAACAAGAAGCTCGCCACGAGTATGATGAAATTCGCCGTGCCGCTCATACCTACGGTCGTTATGTGGGTAATAACCGGCTTCTCCGACCGTCTCTTCATCAGATATATGCACAGCGACAAGGTCGTCCTCGGCGAGAGCGCTGCCGGTATCTACGGCTACGCAACAAAGGTCCCGAACCTCATATCTATGGTCTCGACCATTTTCTTTCAGGCGTGGAATATGTCTGCCATTATGGAAAATGACTCCGCTGACCGCAACCGCTTCTACGAAAAGGTCTACGGTGCATATGAAGCTCTGCTCTTCATTTCGTCAGCCTTCCTGATAGCCGGAGTCCAGCTCGTTACTCCTATCTTCATCAGTACGGCGCGTTTCGGTGAATACGGTCAGGTATACAAATACACACCCGTGCTGGTCATCGCAGTGCTCTTTATGTGCCTCGACCAGTTCCTGAGCAGCATCTACACTGCGACCAAGCACACCAAGAATTCCTTCTGGACCAGCTTTGCCGCAAGTATGGCAAACATCGTCCTCAACTTCTTCCTCATTCCCGAATGGGGCATACAGGGCGCTTCCATTGCGACCTTCCTCAGCTACTATCTCTGCTTCTGGGCAAGAATAGTTGATGCACGCTACTATGTGCCGTTCAGGTTCAACGCTGCACGCTCCTGCGTCAGCACGACAATGCTCCTTGTAATGAGCTGGATCATCATTGCAAAACCGCCGCTCTACGGCTTCTTCACAATAGCAGTCCTCGGCGGAGTGATAGCATATAACTACAAGGAATTTATTATGACATTCAAAAAGCTGCTTCACAAAGAAGCATAACAAGGAGAGAATTATGAAAAAAATCAGAATAACTTCAGTATTGCTTGCTTCCTGCCTGCTGCTCGGCTCGGCAGTTTCCTGCAAAAGCGAAACGGTCAAGGATCCGAACGAGCCTTCAACCGCCGCTGTACAGTCCTCACTCAAGCCCGAGATCATTATGAAAGGCAGCGAGCCCGTTACTCAGGCTTCAACTGTTCCGCGCCCTGCTGACCTCGAACAGCCTGTTGCAGCTAAATCAGGCGACCTCTGCATCTCAGTCTCCGACGGAGATATGGATATACAGTACAACGGAAGCGGTACCGATCCGCGCCACACTATGCTCTCATATAACGCAGGCGTAGCTCCTGTGACCGGAAACGGCGACTATACCGTCAGCGTAACTGCTGCCACAAAGGGCTTCCGCTTTGATATGACCGGCGATGAGAACAATACCTCTGTCCTCCCCGAGGGACTCCAATTCCTCGCAGTAGTTTACAAGGAGGGCAAAAAGCTCAATCCGAAGGCTGTTATCACTGTAAAGTCAGTCCGTGTTGACGGTCAGGAGGTCCCGCTCAAGGCAAAGGCTTATACCGCCTCTGACGACGGCGTTGACCTCAAAGCCAACATATACAACCAATGGACGAACACCCCGACCTCAGATGCTCTCTCAGCAGACGGTCCGCTCTATACAGGAGGTCAGCCGGCTGCATTCTTCAGCGAGTATTCGCCCAGAATTATCGACGATACCAGCTTCGCTAAATGGACAACTCTCGAGATCGATGTCTCGGTTTCCGGCATCGAATAATAAAGCAATACCACGGGCGAGCGGAACTCGCCCCTACACATATTTTGAAACATCAGCAAATTGTAGGGGCGTCCTTTGGGCGTCCTTGCTATTAGGAATTATAACGTAAAAACATTGTAGGGAACGCCGCAGCTAACAGCTGCCCGTACCCTCTGTCACTTCGTGACATCTCCCTGTACAACATGGAGTCACCCGGCGTTCCGCAAATAACCCAAATGTGCGATAAACCATTGTATGGGATACAGCTTTTTATAAAAACTAAGGCAGCCTTTAAAGGCTGCCCTTTTGTTTATTCGACTGTTATCGTACCGCCGGTAAAATGGGAGAAAGCATACTTCTCATAGGCTTTATCGTTGTCGATGGTAGTGAACATATCCTTGCTTCTGTCGGAGCTGTGGTAATAGTAGCTGAGGTCGTAGGTATCTCCGGACTCTGCGTCATCGGGTATTTTAAAACTGAAAGTCGCTATTTTTCCGCTCGTACCGTCATCGTCCCTGAGCAGTGCTGCAAAGAAAAACATATTCCTGTGTGCAGCTGCGAGATCCTCGGGAAGCTCATCGTGCCACTTCATAGTCGATGTGAGCGGATTACCGCCGCAGGCTTCCCCGACTGCACATTTCACCGTTTCGTTATCCTCCTCGAGCTCGCACTGGAGCTCCTCGGGATATGTGATATGGAGTCCGCACATAGCCCAGTTATGGTCGGGAGTATCAACTGTGATACTCACCTTGACGGTCTCGCCGGCTTTTGCTGTGACATTCTCTATGCCGAGCACCGGACCTTTTTCGATGTCCTCAACGCCGTCGAAGTCCTTGTCGAACGCCGCACGGCTGATGAACATATCCGCAGCTTCCTTTTCCTTTACGGTACTGCTGCTGCTCTTTGAACTGCACCCTGCCATTGCAAGAGTCATCACAAGAGCTGCGGCTGCCGCTACAAATCTCTTCATTATGCGTTCTTCTCCTTTGAAATCTCAACAGCGAGCTCTCCGTCCTTTGCCGATACAGCTAACTCTGCGATCTCGGAAGCTCTTTCGATAACGAGCTCGGCTATCTTATCCTCGACGTCCTGACGAATGACTCTGCGTATATCACGCGCACCGTAGGGCTTGCCGAAGGACTTCTCAGCTATCAGCTCAAGAGCCTCCTTGGTATATGTGAGAGTGATCTCCTTATCTGCGAGAGGCTCCTTCATCTCATCGAGCATAAGTGCAGCTATCTCAGCGAAGTCCTCCTTTGTGAGCTGGCGGAATACCACTATCTCGTCTATACGGCTGATGAACTCAGGACGCAGAAACTCGCGGAGTCCCTTCATTGCCTTGTCCTTGGAGATCTCATCAACTGTACGGTTGAAGCCGACTCCGACGCTCTTATCGGTCGAACCGGCATTTGAAGTCATACAGATTATGGTGTTCTCGAAGTTTATAGTTCTGCCCTGAGCGTCGTCGATCTTGCCCTCGTCGAGTATCTGCATAAGGATATTCATAACGTCCGGGTGAGCTTTTTCGATCTCGTCGAAGAGTATTACCGAGTAGGGACGGCGGCGAACCTTTTCCGTGAGCTGACCTGCCTCGTCATATCCGACGTAGCCGGGAGGCGAGCCTATCATTCGCGCAACGGAGTGCTTTTCCATATATTCCGTCATATCGAGACGGATAAGCGGCTCGGGAGAGTCGAACATCTCGTCGGCAAGTGCCTTTACGAGCTCGGTCTTACCAACACCAGTAGGTCCTACGAATATGAACGAAGCCGGTCTGCGGCGCTTGTTCAGGCGGACTCTCGTGCGCTTGATAGCTCTTGCAAGAACTCCAACAGCTTCGTCCTGACCGAGAACGCGCTTTTTGAGAGCACCCTCGAGCTTCGCTATCTTGAGGAACTCTGTCTCGGCTATCTTGCTTGCCGGGATACCCGTCCAGAGCTCGACTACCTTTGTGATATCCTCGTCTGTGACCTGAACATTCTCAGCCTTTTCCTTCAGCTTTTCGGCGTCCTCACGGGAATGTATGAGCTTGCTCTTGACCTCGGCGAGTGCCTGATAATCGGGCTCCTGCTGCTCGGAGATGTCCTTTTCCATATCCTCGAGCACCTTTATCTCCTTGGTGAGCTTTGCGTACTCAGCAATTTCGGGCGAGCGTATGCAGGCTCTTGCGCAGCCCTCGTCGAGGAGATCTATCGCCTTGTCGGGGAGAAATCTGTCCGTGATGTATCTCTCGGAGAGCTCCGCACAGGCTCTTACGAGGTAGTCCGAAATGTGTACCTTGTGATAATTCTCATAGTATTTCTTGATGCCGAGAAGGACGTTCACCGTATCCTCGATAGTCGGCTCTGTGACCGTTACCGGCTGGAAACGTCTTTCGAGAGCGGAGTCCTTTTCGATGTATTTTCTGTATTCACCGAAGGTCGTTGCACCGATGACCTGCACCTCTCCCCTTGAAAGGGCAGGCTTGAGGATATTGGCAGCGTTCATCGAACCCTCGGAGTCTCCTGCACCGACAAGGTTATGCACCTCGTCGATGAAGAGTATGATATTGCCCTCGCGCTTCACCTCGTCAACGAGTCCCTTTACACGGCTCTCGAACTGTCCGCGGAACTGTGTTCCGGCAACGAGTGCAGTGAGGTCGAGCAGATAGAGCTTCTTGTCGGCAAGATTGAACGGCACATCGCCCTCGCTGATACGCTGAGCGATACCCTCTGCGATAGCAGTCTTACCTACGCCGGGCTCACCTATGAGACAGGGATTGTTCTTTGTCCTGCGCGAGAGTATCTGAACGACTCTTGCGATTTCCTTGTCTCTGCCGATGATACGGTCGAGCTCGCCGTCCGCAGCCTTCTGTGACAGATTAGTGCAGTAGCTTCCAAGGAATTTGAGTTCCTTCTGCTTCTTTTCCTTGTTTCTGCCGAAGAGACCTTTTTTCTCGGGCTTTTTGGCTTCACCGCGGTCCTTGGTCTCCTTCGGCTCACTTTCGCCGCTCTCCTCGGACTGCTCTTCGCCGTTTGCTGCACCGAACATATTCGATATGAAGTCCGGCATAAGACCGCTTCCGCCCATTTCAAACGAGTCGCCGTCGAGCATACCCATCATCTGGTCTGAGAGCTGCTCGATCTCCTCGTCCGTGATGCCGAGGCGGTCCATATATTCAGCTACCTGAGGGATATTGTTCTTTCGCGCACAAGCGAGACAAAGTCCCTCATTCTTTTTTTCATTGCCCTGTACAGAGGTAATGAATACCACCGCGGGACGCTTTTTGCATTTACTGCACATTATCATCAGGCTGTTTCCTCCTGTTATGTTATTTTGCCTTTTTGGGAGCACGCTGCTCCTGATCCTTTACATATTGTCTGCAACATAATTATACAGATATTTGAAAATATATGTCTGATCTACTGCTTTAAAATTGAAGAAAAGCATTTCGTCGCTGCCGAGAAGTACAAATAATCTCACCGCGACTGCTGCTGCAAAACACAGTACAAAGCCCTTCGGGATACCTATGAGTGCTCCTCCGACGTGTGCGGGAAGAGTCATTGCGTGATAGCCGTTTCCGAGCATAGTATGTGTCAGATAGAGTGCTATTGCCAGAAGCAGTACAAACAGGATAATGAACGTCAGGAGTCTCGTTATTCTGTTATAGGGCTCCTGCGTGTATTCATCCGCTATCTTCTTTGCGGCAGGAGTTTTTGACTCCTTATCAATAAGAAGCGGTATGATGTTGTTGAACTTATCCGGATGCTCGCGGACCTGCTTTGCCGCATACTCCGAAGCGTACTTGTTCATATCCGCCGCAACTATCTTCTTCATTATCTGAGCATAGCCCTCGTGGAGCTTGTCATAGAATTTCTGCGGATCCTCTTCGACTTTCTTTCCTTTTTTAGTGTTGACATACTTGAATATCTCATCGTCGTAGCTCTTATTGCCGTTATAGATGAGATCGAGCTTTTTTTTGTCAACCTTAACGCCATATTCAAGCCCTTCGATATACGAGCCTACCTCAGCGGTAAACTTTGTTTCACCGAGAGTATTTTCGAGTTTTTTCACATTACTGTCCTTGATCGTACTGCCCGCAAGTGCGCTTGATATGCCTGCACTGACAGATACTGCTATACCTGCCGCGAGTATATAAGCCACAAATGTGGTAATTGCGTTCATAGCGCCTTTTCTTCCGGAAACAAACATACATACAAGAACAACAGCAGCAACGATTATATCATAGAACCACCAGAATTGAGTGCCCATTAACGATCACCAGCCTTTTCCATTTCATTTTTCATTTCATTTTTCATTTTTTATCTTTATGTATCGTAATCAATACGGTCTATCCTGTTATATCCCTTCAGGAATATGTGATTGTCACTTCTTACAAAACCTGTATAGGAGTCGTTAACGCTCGCCGTCGAACGCAGCTTTCCGTTGAAATCGTAAGTGTAGACTCCGTCCTGACACAGGATATAAGCCAGTCCCTTGAATACCGACACGTCCACTGCCGCAGTATTCAGCGGTATCAGCAGCGGTTCGGCGTCATTCCCTGAGAACAGCACCGCCGTGTACTTCCTTGAGTCGTCATTGTTCACAGCGACCGCAGACTTTCCGCTTATGCTCGCAGCCGCCGCAAGCTCGCCGTCATACTTGTAGTACGAGCTGATCTGTCCGCTCCTGTTGACATAGCCGCAGGAGTCAAGACCATAGACAAAAGCCCCCTCTGAAGAACCAAACACCTCAAGTCCGAGAGTATTTATACCCGGAGAGGTCCAGTCCTCCTCTTTCTTGCTGAAATCTATCTTCTGAACGGTAGTTATATGATCTCCGTTTTCAGCCTTTATGTACGTCACCATACAGCCGGAGCTCTTGTCGATAAAGCTGATATCGCTTACCGGATCCATACACTTTCTCTCGTATATCTGACTTCCCTTGCGGTCGTATACGGTTATCTTGCAGCTGTAATTCTTCTGCGTCGTAACTACCGCCGTAAAGCCGTCCGAGCTAAGCCTTGCGAACAGGATATTCTCCTCAAACTCCTTGCTGTAAAATACCTCGTCCTCGTCCTCTACGGAAAAGCTGTTTCCGCCGCTCTCATAGACCAGCGCTTTTCCGTTAGCCACCCTCAGGACCGAATTGAGGTACGGATGCTGTCGCTTTTTCAGCATCGTTCCGTTTGTGTCATAAATGTAAAGATAAGTGTCGCTCAGAACCATTACCCTCTTGACGGTGTATCTCATCTGATAATCCGTTCCGGCTGAAAGCTCTATCGGGAAATTGCCCGTTGCGAGCTGTCCGGTGTTTACGATGGTCTTGTACTGCTTGCCTATTCCGCGCAGCTTCGGATACCATGTGTCGCGCGTGAAGTACAGCCCCACCGTTATTACCGCCAGCAGTATTATCACCAGCAGCTTTATCAGCTTTTTCCGCCTCTGTTTACGGTTTTTGAGCTCAACTATGTCCTCGGCGTCAATTACCGCCACCTTATCCATCTCCTTTGTTCTGTTTCTTTCGATACCATTGCTGTGATACTTATGCCAAATAAATGTGGTGATTACTGAGGGAAACCCTTTTGAAAAGGGGTTCGGGGAAGAACCTTTCCTCAGAAAGGTTTGCCCCGATAACTACCGTATTTACTTCGGTATAAGCATTATATCAATGGTTAAAATACGATCACGGATCTGCGAACATTTCCTCTTCTGAGTAGAAGACTCTGTTGAGGTAGAGTCCGTGAGCCATAGCAGTTCTGCCGGCGCGGAGACGATCCTTCGCAGCAAGTATCGCCGGAATGTCGTCCGGGGAAATATTTCCCTCGTTCACGTCGATAAGAGTGCCGACCATTATCCTAATCATATTATACAGAAATCCGTTGCCTTTTACAAGCATAAAAACCGAATCTCCACTATTTTCTATCCTGAACGAATAGACGTGCCTCACCGATGACTTTTCACCTGTGTTGTCGGCAGAGAACGAAGAAAAATCATACTCACCGACGAAATACTTTGCCGCTTCTCTGACCTTATCAAGGTGAAAAGGTCTGCGGTAGTGGTACATAAGGTCTGTCGCAAACGGGTTTTTCGACTCGCTGCAATGCATTTTGTAGACGTATTCCTTGCCCACGCAGTCAAAGCGCGCGTGGAAATCCTCGGGAACGTCCTCACAGCTCAGCACCGAAATATCGTCCGGGAGCTCGCCGTTCACACCGCGGACAAAGCCGCGGCAGTTTATCCGGCTGTCAGTTTTCACATTGAAGCAGTAGTTATTGGCGTGAACTCCGGTATCCGTTCTTGAACAGCCGCAGATAGTCACCGGCTGGTTCAGCACCTTTGAGACGTGCCGCTCGACGACCTCCTGCACCGTCAGAGCATTGGTCTGCCGCTGGAATCCGTGGTACTTAGTCCCCCTGTACGCTATCATCACTTTGAGATTTCTCATCGTTTTCCTCCGGTGAAGTTTCTTCCGTGTCGTCTGTATTAACGTCATCGGAGCTCTCAGTGTCAGCTGCGGGAACTGCTTCCGTCTCCTCTGTCACATTTTCGGCTTTTTCCTCGGCACTGACCGCTTCCGGAGCTTTTTCGCCCTCGTCATCGGCAGGCTTTGGCTTTTCAGCCTCCTCTATCTCCTGATTGTATATCTCACCGACTGTGATCTGTCCCTCTTCAATAGAGAACTCCACAGGCTCGTCAGGCTGATCGCCTGCCTCCGCCTTGCCGCCGCTGAGCGGAGCAGCCGGCTTCTTCTTTCTGCGTTTTCTCTCAAACCACATAATACCGCCGGTAACTGTAAGAGCGGCAATACTGATTATAACGCCGGGTACAAAGCCCTCGGGGTAATACTCAAGCCTGATAGTGTGTTCGCCTGCTGAGACCTCTGCGCCCAGCATAGCGTCGAGAACACGGAACGTATCGACCTTTTCATCGTCAACATATACCGTCCATCCCTTTTCGTACGGAACTGAAAGATAGAGGACTCCGGCTTCCTTAGCGCTTATCGTACCCTCGATCTTGCGGTCGCTGAACGATGTGACCTTGAGTTGCTCGTCAGAGAGCTCCTTGAACTGCTCCTCGAAGGTCTCCTGATTGAGCGCATACACCATCATTTTGTAGTTGCCTGATTTGTGGTCTTCCTTAGGTCTGATTGTGACTGTCGAATTTGTGCCTTCTCTGCCGCTTCCCATCGGGAATACCAATGCGTACTGCTTGATGAGGTCGCCGCTGTCAACGGTAACGCCGTCGCAGCGTATATCAAGATAGTCGCAGCAGTTTCCGGTAGAGTCGGCATAGCCGTAGAGATGCTTGCCCTCTGTATGTTCAAAGGTATATGTAGTCTCGCCGGTATCGGCATTCTCATTTGAGAGCTTGTAGGTATAGTTGCCGAAGCCGTTCTTTGTAACGTCCATATTCTTGTAATCGACGACTGAAACTACCTGAGGTTCAAAGCAGTCCTTGTCGATGCCTGATGCAGCCTTCATAATTTCGCTCTGGTATTCGAGCGGACAGGTCGCACCTGAGTCCGGCACGTTGAGTATCTGCTTGTCCATCATATAGCCGAGCGAGATCGGATATCTGCTGGAATAGATGTAGCTTCCGCCGGCATCAGCCATATAGTCCATAGCATATCCTTCGGTCATCATAGTCGATGAACGGCTGATGAGGTATCTGAGGTCAAAGAGCGTGCTGACAACAGGAGTGTTGGTCCTGTAATAGAAGCGGTTTCCGGCTTCGGAAGCGTAGAGGCCGAGTCTCTTGCAGAGCCTTGTTACGGAAACGTTTGCCGCAGATGAGAACTGCGATACTCCGTAATAGCCATAGAGTGCGCTGTCGTTGAGCGTATAGTTGTCGATCATTTCTATACGGTAGAAGTCGTCCTCGTCAGTCTCCTTGACTGTGGAGAGAAGCGACTCTATCTCGTCATAGTGCGAGGGATAGCTGCTGTAATCGCTGCCGCCGACGGTCTTTACACCTATCTTGGCATTGCTCACGAATTCGCTGAACACCGCTACCGCCAGTGCCAGACTCATAAGCGTATTGCGGACACGCACGTTTCTGAACGGGAATACCTTTATCGCAAGGAATATTGCCCAGTAAGCACCCGTGATTATGATCGAGCTCTTTACCGCGCCCTTGAAACCGAATTCGCTGCCCTTTACGAGGTAAGTCACATAAAAGACGAAGAACGGTCCCGTGAGCATAAGTATGAGCTGGTATATCTTCACGCCTCTCGAAAGTATGATGTCGTAGGCGCGGTAAGCCATCGTGGCAAGTATAAAACTGAAAATGAATGCGAAACGATAGGGTATCTGGTTCGTGAAGTGGCAGCCGTGCCATACATAGTTGAGCTGGCGCATATTGCAGCTCAGTCCGATGAAGAAGAGCATTCCCGATGCGAGGATCTTTTCGCGTATCTTTATGCCGCGCGAGAAAAGGAACACGCCTATCAGGAGTATACACAGCATACCGCAGGCGAAGTTCGGAAGTCCCTCTACCTTGGTAGGCTCATTGTAGGAGATGGTGTTGGAGACTATGGTCTTCCACCTGTGATAGTACCTCTTGTCCTCCTTGAAGATATCCAGTATCTTTCTCAGCATAGAACGGTCATCGGCACTGTAAGTGGTCTGTAATCCGTAGTAAGCCGGGAGCGTTATGAAAAGGCTCAGGCACACGCCGAGAAGTGCGGAGCGCACCATAAGGTATAAGCTGTAAAGCCAGCCCTTGACGCTCTTGAATTCGATTATGCCTGATGAGAAGAACATCAGTATTGAGAAGAGACAGGTGAAGTAGCCGATATAGTAGTTTGATATGAGGGAGAGTGCAAGTGCGAAGGTATAGGTCTTCCACCTGCCCTCACGGCATATCTTCACTATGCCGAGCATTACCAGCGGGAACAGTGCTATCGTATCGAACCACATAGCGTTCCAGTAGTAGCCGAGAGTGAACGCGCTCAGCGAGTACATCACTGAGAATATGCAGGTCGAGAAATCGTTGCGATTGAAGGTGTACCTGAGGAACCTCTGGAAGAAGCCTCCGGCAAAGCCTATTTTCAGTATCAGTATGACCGTGAATGCGTGACGGATATTGTTCTCATCAAAGAATATGGCTATCCAGTTCAGCGGACTCATCGCGTAATACGAGATCAGCGACAGGAAATTCGAGCCGAGACCGTTCTCCCACGAGAACATAAACGAACCGCCTGTCAGGAGCTTTTCCCTCACCACCCTGAAAAACGGGTAATACTGGTGCCAGCAGTCCACAACGAGCATCTGCTTCTTGCCGAATGGGTGCATACCGTAATTCACCATTGCAAACGCCATTATTCCTGCCGAAACTGCGAACGAGATAAGGAAATACAGCAGTCCGTGCGTATACATCAGACGGTAGAACCTTGATCTCCTGAATTTTTCCATTTTCTTCTGGAGCTTTCTGCGCTGGACGTTCTGATTGACCGCCTTTGCAGTCCTCACGCCTGTTTTATATGCTTTTTCATCAGGTTCGGAGCCGCTCCCCGAAAAGACCTTCTCAACAGCGGTCTTGCCGCCTATTACACTCTTTTTAACACTGTTTTTATTTTTTTTTCTGTTACTCATTTTCACATCTCTCTTTTTAATTCTTATAATATATACAGGTCTCAGAATATCCTGCCGGCAGCTATGACCGCTGCAAGAAAAATTATCGTTACCGCCAGCGCGATATAGTCGCGCGGTGCGGACTTCATCTGCCGGAGCCTTGTCCGTCCCTCTCCGCCGTGGTAGCAGCGGCACTCCATAGCCGTCGCGAGCTCGTCTGCCCGTCTGAACGAGGATATGAAGAGCGGAACAAGTATCGAAGCAAGGTTCCTTGCCCTCTGAGTGAAGCTGCCGCTGTCTATTTCAGCACCTCTCGCCTTCTGAGCGGAGATTATCTTGTCGGTCTCCTCGATGAGGGTGGGTATGAACCTCAGGGCTATCGACATCATCATCGCCAGCTCGTGTACGGGAAACCGCAGCTTTTTCAGCGGCGAGAGCAGTCTCTCTATCGCGTCCGTAAGCGTTATCGGCGACGTTGTGTATGTAAGTATAGAGCTACCCATAATGAGCAGAACTATGCGTATTATCATAAACAGACTTATATCAAGTCCGGTATCAGTTATTTTCAGAGCCTTCCACTGCCACAGGACATCGCCTGATCTCACGAAAAGCAGGTTTATGACCGCCGTTATTATCAGGAACGGCATAAGCGGCTTTACGCTCTTCCAGTACATCTTCAGCGGTATGCCCGAGAGGAGCAGTGCAGTCACGGTATAGACCGCGCCGATGCCCAGACAAACGGCATTTCCGCCGCTGAACAGCATTATTATGAAGAGCAGCGTTATCACCAGCTTAAAGCGCGGATCGAGTCTGTGGATAATGCTGCTGCCCGGAAAATACTGTCCGATAGTAATATCCCTCAGCAACTCACAGTCCCTTCCTTTCGCTCAGGCGGCTCAGGAGAAGCTCCCTCGCCCTTTCCACGGTAAAAACCTCTCTGCCGAAGTCAAAGCCGCGGCGTTTCAGCTCCATAAATACCTTTGTTATCTGCGGAACATCGAGTCCTATCTGCGTTATCTCCTCAGCCCTCGCAAAGACCTTTTCGGTCTCGTCGAAGCAGAAGACCTTTCCCTCATTCATAACGAGTATGCGGTCTGAGAACGAAGCGATGTCCTCCATACTGTGCGAAACTATGAGGGTGGTGTTGCCTGTGCGGCGGTGATAGGCGCGGATATGGCTGAATATCAGCTCGCGTCCGGCAGGATCGAGTCCTGCGGCAGGCTCATCGAGAATGAGCACACGCGGCTCCATAGCCATAACTCCGGCAATTGCCACACGGCGCTTCTGACCGCCCGAAAGCTCAAACGGCGAGCGCTCGAGCAGCTCCTCCGGAAGTCCTATATCGTTTGCGGTCTCAAGGACTCGCCTCTTTATCTCAGCCTCGCTCAGCCCCATATTCTTGGGACCGAACGCGATGTCCTTATAAACTGTCTCCTCGAATATCTGGTATTCGGGATACTGAAAAACGAGTCCTACCCTGAACCTGACGTCCCTGATATTCTTTTTGTCCGCCCAGATGTCCTTTCCGTCGAGGAGCATTTTCCCTGACGTGGGCGCGAGCAGACCGTTGAAATGCTGTATAAGAGTGGACTTTCCGGAACCGGTATGTCCCATAACTCCTATCATCTCGCCCTCGTTTATCGTCAGCGAGACGTGATCGACAGCCGTTTTCTCAAAGGGAGTCCCGATGCTGTAAGTATAAGTAAGTTCCTGTGTTTCAAGTATTGCCAACTGCGGCATCTCCCTCTGAATGATTATTGCTGTGCAGACCTCAGCTGCCGAGCAGCCGTGCCAGAGCATCTGCACACTCCTCACCGGTGATTATCTCCGGAGAGATGTCATAACCGGCTTTTTTAAGCTCATAGGCAAGCTCAGTCACCTGCGGCACATCGAGTCCGGCTTCCTTGAGCCGTCCGACCTGCGAAAAGACCTTTTCGGGCTTGCCGTCCATAATTATACCGCCGCCGTCCATAACTACCACCCTGTCACAGCCGGCTGCTTCTTCCATATAGTGCGTGATGAGCAGAACGGTCATACCGTATTCGCGGTTCATACGCCTTACGGTCGCAAGGACCTCTTTTCTGCCCTTGGGATCGAGCATTGCCGTTGACTCGTCAAGTATCAGACACTTCGGCTGCATCGCGATGACCCCCGCTATCGCAACACGCTGCTTCTGACCTCCCGAAAGCTGGCTCGGCGAATGAAGTCTCAGATCGTACATACCGACGGTCCTGAGCGCTTCATCGACTCGCTCCCTCATCTCCTCATACGGCACACCGAGGTTTTCGAGCGCGAACGCAACGTCCTCCTCGACGACAGACGATACTATCTGATTGTCGGGGTTCTGGAAAACCATTCCGGCTGTCTGGCGCAGCTCGTAGAGTCTGCTCTCGTCAGCCGTGTCGATGCCGTCAACGGTTACCTTTCCCTCTGTCGGGAGAAGTATGGCGTTGATGTGCTTGGCAAGAGTGGACTTGCCCGAGCCGTTGTGCCCGAGCACAGCCACAAACTCTCCCTGCTGAACAGAGAGATCTATGCCTCTGAGGACTTCCTTCTCACTGTCGCCGTAGCGGAAATGCAGGTTCTCTATCCTGATTATCTCGCTCATTTCTTGGACTTGTATTCCTCTATCTCACCGGCTGATGAGACAACAGGTCTGCCGTCCCTGTCGAGGAGAACGGTAAGTCCGCAGCCCGAACCGTCTGAATGAGACAGGTAGTTCACACCGGTAACGGTGTCCACCAGTATTTCTGTCGGAGCAAGTGCTCCCTGTGAGTATATCTTGATAAATCTGACTTCCTTTGCCATAGTAAGCTCCTTTTCTGTATGTTAACTTCTGTTTATTTTAATGGTCGAGGCTATCTGCAATGCCTCTTCCATAGATCTTGCGTTTATTAACGCGTTGTACTCAAGATCCGGCTCGGCGAATGCGCTTATCCAAAGGCGCTTATACTCAGTATCACCGGCTCTTATGGCACTTTTTGAATTTTGGTATGTACACAGATATACCGGTACGCCGTCAGCTTCGAGATAGCGTATTCCGGGATACTTGTCACCAAACGTAAGGGCTTTCTGCATTGCAATATGCTCGAACGCTTCAGCATTATCATCTGTGCGGTCTTTTTCTGTAACTGAAAGCAGAGCGCGATATTTTGAAAGCCCTGAACCGTCATACTCCAGTCCCATTGCTTTCATATCATCTTCGATATTTTTCAGCTCTCCGTCAACAGGATAACCTCGTTCCCTGACAGTTTCTGATACATACTCTTCATACTCTTCAACTTGTTTTTCAGCTGCCTCCAGATCCTCACCGGACAAATAAGATGTGTCAAAATATGTATCGTACACCGTATCCAAATCCGTGCTTTCTTCATCCCAGTGAGTTTCACCCAAAAATCCGACAACCAATGACGAATCCTCATTTTGAGCTACCTTCAGAGCATGATCGCCAAGCTTAACCTCTGCCGGAACTTTAAATGTCAGCTTGCCGTTGCTTATCTCGTGCCAGTCCGTCGGTATCTCTGCGACCTCCGGCATAGGCTCGGCGGTCAGGTTTATACCGGCTCTCGGATCAAACTCAGGCATTGTAGCTATCTGTTCTTTAGCAGTTTCAATTTTATATTCAAATCTGCCGATCTTGGTTTCAAGATCAACAGTATGCTCTGCGGTTTCTGTAACGCTCCCGGAAGTGCTCCCGCTCTCAGCAGCCGGAGAAGACTCCTCTGTCTGACCGCACGAAACAGCTGCAAAAGACAAAAATGCAGCAAGCATAAATGCAGTAGATCTCATACTTTTCTTCATTATGTTTTAATTCCTGTTTATTTTAATGGTCGAGGCTATCTGCAATGCCTCTTCCTGCGAATTGGCTTTTATCATCGCTGAATACTCAAGGTCGGGCTCGACGAAAGCACTCACCCACAGCGAACGGTACTCGTCGTCATCAGAAGCCTTCGCCGGATCAAAGGTTATACCTGCATATGACTCAAAATAGACCGGAACTCCGTCCGCTTCGAGGTAACGCACCTTCGGGAAAGACATACCGAACGTAACGGCTTTGAGAGTTGCGAGATAGCCGAAAGCTTCTGCCTTGTCATCGGACTCGTCCGCCTCTGTCAGCGAAAGCAGACACTTATATGTGGAAAGCTGCGAGCCGTCCCAGTCCAAGCCCATATCCTTCATATACTTTGCTGTTTTTTCATCGGTAAGGTCGCCGTCCTTCGGATAGCCGAGGTCATCGGCTGCCGACTCGGCTTCGCTGTCATACAAAGTAGAGGTCTCAGGCTCCGCAGACCAGTCGTTATCGCTGAAAAACATAATGTTTACCGTTTTGTCAGCATTCTTAGCGCTCCTGATAGTTGCGCCGCCCTCTTTCATCTGAACGTCTGCCGGGACCTTGAACGTCAGCTTGCCGTTGGTTATCTCGTGCCAGTCTGAGGGTATCTCACCGACCTCCGGCATAGGCTCGGCGGTCAGGTTTATACCGGCTCTGTTGTCAAAGTGCGGCATATAGAGCTCAAAGCTGTCACTTGCAGTTGTAGTCTCGGCTTCCGGCTGAGAGGAGCTCTTATCGTCCTTGCCGCAGGCGGTCACGGAAAAAGCCAGTGCCGCCGTCGCAAGTATTGCCAGTGTTTTTTTCATATTTATCTCCTGATACCGTAAAGTGCGGTCTATCGGCTGAAAATAGCCGTCGAGCCGCATGGGAGCGTCATTCCGGTAGACTTTACCGGCAGACCTATCTCGTCGAAGGTAACGTTCCCGCCGAATTTGCCGGTCAGGACGCTTCCAAGGATATATCCCATAACAGACGGTGAAAGTCCCGTAGTATAGCTGTTTATCAGGAAGAACAGCGGATCGTCGGAAAGGACTCCGGCGCACAGCTTAACGAGGTCGTAAACGCAGTTCTCGAGCTTCCATATCTCGCCGCCCGGACCTCTGCCGTAGCTCGGCGGATCCATTACAACGGCGTCGTACTTCCTGCCGCGGCGTATCTCACGCGCGATGAATTTCTCGCAGTCGTCCACTATCCAGCGGATCGGCTTGTCAGAGAGTCCGGAAACCGCAGCGTTGTCCCTCGCCCACTGCACCATACCCTTTGAAGCATCAACGTGACAGACGGAAGCTCCGGCTTCCGCACAGGCAAGAGTTGCTCCGCCGGTGTAGGCGAAGAGGTTGAGGACGTTTATCTCACGGCCGGCATTTCTTATCTTATCCGCCATAAAGTCCCAGTTTACAGCCTGTTCCGGGAAGAGTCCGGTATGCTTGAAGCCGGTGGGGCGGATATTGAATTTCAGGCTGCCGTAGTTTATCGTCCACGACTCAGGGAGCTTCCTGCGGAATTCCCACTGTCCGCCGCCCTTGTCGGAACGGTGGTAGTGACCGTCGGCGTTTTTCCACAGCGGATCGAGCCTGTCAGTCTTCCATATTATCTGCGGATCAGGTCTGACGAGGCTTATATCGCCCCATTTTTCGAGCTTTTCGCCGTCAGAGGTATCGAGTATCGTATAATCCTTCCAGTTTTCAGCTGTTCTCAAGACAAATTCTCCTTAATGTGGCTCAGTTCTTCGGGATATGGCACTCTGACTTGATAGTCTGTGCCGTTTCCATAGCCATTTCGTTTATCTCAGCAAAATCCGGTCCCTCGACGAGGACGCGGATAAACGGCTCTGCACCGCCGGCTTCACGGACGACTATGCGCCCTGCCGAACCGAGCTTTTCCTCGTTATCCTTGATGATACCGGTGATGACCGCATTGTTTTTCCAGATCTCCTTTTTCAGCGGTGAGATCCTTACATTTATCACCACCTGCGGCAGGCGGTTCATTTCTCCGGCAAGCTCGCTGAGCTTTCTGCCGGTTTTTTTCATTATTTCAAGAAGTCTCGCGCCGCAGAGCTGACCGTCACCGACCGATGAGTCGTTCAGGAATATTATGTGTCCGCTCTTTTCGCCGCCGAGACTGCATTCCTCCTCGAGCATACGGTCGAGGACGTACCTGTCGCCAGTTCCGGACGTGAGCACCTTAATGCCGTTGTCACGGGCGAAATTGAGCAGTCCGAGACCGCTCATATAGTTCACGACGATAGTGTCGTCGCGCAGAGTTCCGCTGGCTTTCATATCCTTTGCAAATATCGCAAGGAGACTGTCTCCGTCGGCGAGCTTTCCGTTCTCATCGACCGCAATACAGCAAAAGCCCTCGCTGTCAAAAGCGAGTCCGCAGTCGCAGAAATTGGCCGGAACGAAGTCCATAAGCCTTTCGAGCTTCGTTGTTGCAGGCTGAAAAACGTCCTGCTCGAAGTTGTCATCGGGCTCCGGGAGCACGAAAACCTCTGCTCCGAGCTCTGTAAACAGCCTTTCTGCGGTAGTATCAGCACAGCTCCCCGAGCAGTCGAGAGCTACTCTGAGCCCCGAAAGATCGGCAGAGATCATACTTTTTATGTGTTCTATGTACCTGTCGGCAGCATCATCACAGCGGAGCATACGCCCCATTTCAGAGCGCGGGCGCGCCAGAGCAGAATTTGCTCCGATGCCGAAAACAAGCTCCTCTATCTGATCCTCGGCAGCCTTCGGGAAACGCCTGCCGTCCGGGGAATATATGCGTATGCCGCTCGAATTGCCGTCCGGACCTGTTGATGAGATCATAATGCAGGCATCGGCGTCGAGTATCTTCGTGAGCCACGCGGCAGCCGGTGCAGGTACGGGACCGAGTCCCTCCGCATCAGCGCCGGCTGAACATATACCGGCACATACTGCGGCTTCGAGTATATCGGAGGACAGCTTGCCGTCCTTGCCGATGATTATCTTGGATTTTTTGCCCTCACCGCCCGAAAGTACGGCAGCG
Source organism: Ruminococcus flavefaciens (assembly GCA_902766595.1). GTDB lineage: Bacteria > Bacillota > Clostridia > Oscillospirales > Ruminococcaceae > Ruminococcus > Ruminococcus flavefaciens_U. Next base: position 48,900 of record CACXEJ010000111.1, read on the forward strand.
GAGGCTCTTCCTGCCTGCATAGCTATCTCGCAGGTCAGGTCGGCGACAGTATTGCCCTTGGCACTGTCTGTTCCGAATAGTCTTGACATTTTGTATACTCCTGTTTATTTATCTGTATCTGTAATTATTGTATATAATGCAATAGGCTTTCTTTTGCCGGCAAAGGTCCCGAAGTCGGCGCAAAGCTGTGCTTCGCCGCGGTTATTATAGCGGTTGTAGACTCTTATGCCGCCCTCCTCGCGCACACAGAACACCGTATGTATCGAGGAAAGGAAAGGTCTGCCGGTCCAGTAGCTTACTATGAAAGCCTTTTCGCCGCGGTATTTGTCAGCACGGACGTACTCCGCACCGAATTTTTCAAGAGCCCTGCCTATTCTTCCGGCATAGCAGCCGAATACTCCCATAAGCATACGGAAGCGCTCCATATACAAGGCTATCTCCGGCAGCGGAGCGGCTTTTCCGAGGTAGGTCAGCGCGTTGTACACCGATATGACCTCGCAGCCGTTGAAGCTCATACGGCAGAGCCCGTACCGCAGCTGTGAAACTGCTCCGAGCGCCTGTCCGTTTATCATTTCGCCTTTTTCCGGCAGTCCGCAGCACTTGCAGTTATGCCGGTAGTTACGTCCCTTTATCATAGAAAGCCGTCAGCTTACAGCGAGAGCTGTCCGCTGTCCGCAGCAGAGGTCTGCTCCGGAGTCTTGAAGCCGAGGTGCTCATAGGCAAGCCTTGTGGCGCACCTTCCGCGCGGAGTTCTTCCGAGGAAGCCGAGCTGCATAAGGAAGGGTTCGCAGACGTCCTCGAGAGTTACCGACTCCTCGCCGATAGCCGAAGCAAGTGTTTCCAGTCCGACCGGACCGCCGCCGTAGCCCTTGATTATCATTTCGAGCATACGCCTGTCGAGGCTGTCGAGCCCGAGACTGTCTATCTCAAGGCGGCTGAGCGCTATCGAAGCTATCTCTCTCGTTATCTGACCGTTGCCCATAACATCGGCAAAGTCGCGGACTCTTTTCAGCAGGCGGTTAGCGATACGCGGCGTACCTCTTGCGCGTCCTGCTATCTCCGCAGCGCCGTCGGTCTCACAGGGGATACCGAGTATCATAGCGCTTCTGCGGACAATATCCGTCAGATCCTCCTTTGAGTAGAGCTCAAGGCGCTCGATGACTCCGAAACGGTCACGGAGCGGTGCCGAGAGCTGACCTGCACGGGTTGTAGCTCCGATGAGGGTAAAGGGCTTCAGATCCATTCGTATCGAACGTGCCGAAGGACCTTTTCCGATGATTATATCAATTACTCTGTCCTCAAGAGCCGGGTAGAGTATCTCCTCTACCGCCCTTGAAAGACGGTGTATCTCGTCTATGAAGAGGACGTCGTTGTCTGAAAGGCTCGTCAGCAGCGAAACGAGATCGCCGGGCTTTTCGATAGCCGGACCTGTCGTTACGCGGAGATTTACGCCCAGCTCGTGAGCGATGATGCCTGAAAGGGTAGTCTTGCCGAGTCCGGGAGGGCCGTACAGCAGGACGTGGTCGAGGGGCTCGCCGCGGCGCTTTGCCGCTTCGATGTAAATGGCGATCTTCTCCTTGACCTTCTCCTGACCGACATAGTCGTGGAGAGTCTGGGGGCGGAGCGTTACTTCAATATCACTGTCCTCGGTGATATTCTCCGGAGATATGACTCTCGGAGCAAACTCCATATCTTCTGTTTGTATCATTATTTCACCTTTTGCGTATCCTTGATCCACATTGTTTATCTTGACGGCGTATTGATATATTGCTGCATATATTTTGAATTTCAGAAGGGAATATAAAGTGTTGCGGATCGCGGATCAGAGATCATTTTTCAAAGTAGCGCTTTTTGCGGACATAGAAGGGATCGACCGTTTCGGCAGCCTTCTTGCCCATATCCTGCTCATAGCTGATGAAGCAGAGGTGTTCGTTTGCCTTGACCGTCTTGGAGAGGTACTTTGAAAGCGGCACGAAGAGCTTTCTTGTACTTCCCATCATATCGAGGACCATAAGTATCTGCGGTCTTTCGCAGCCCTTTATCATCTCCATAATGAAAGCGCGGTCAACATTGGGCTGTTTTGAGAGGAACTTCGTTGCAGCCTTTGTGATATGGCTGACGGAGTGCTCTACGGGGCGGTAGGAGATCGTATCAGCCTCGTTGTAGGAGATAGCCTTGATCTTGAGGTTTCTCGCAACGAGGAGTATGCTCTTTATCTCCTGTGAGGAGAACTCCTTGCCGTAGGAATTCGGGTTGAGTACCGCTGAGACCGACTGTATGAGGTCGAAGAGACGCAGACAGTTGATCTTGTAGCAGTCAACATATCTCTTTGCGAACTGCTGGAGTGCGCGGTAGCTTGTGAAAAACGGGATAAATACGTCGCCGTCGGGGTTCTGCGTGGTAATGAGTTCGAGCTGGATGCCGCCCTCAGCTCTGTCACGCTCCTGCTTGACGGGGTTTTTACAGATAACATACACGTCGCTCTTTATAAGCGTCTGAAGGAACACCGATCTCTTTGACGGGTCCTTGATTGCAGCTTTCAATAATTCGTCAAGATTCATAATAAATTCTTCCCTTCTGTAATGGATTCTTTTATCGTGCGTTCTTAGCTGTCATTATCCTTAAAGTTTCTTTTATCAATTCCTGAGTGCTGAGTGACGGATCGAGCTTGCCGAGTATCGGAGCGGCTTCGCCCTGAGAATATCCGAGGACCATAAGTGCTTCGAGAGCCTCCGTTACTGCTGAACCGGCTGCTCCCTGCGGAAGTGCGCCGAAGCTGTCAGCGTCGCCGGCAATGCTGCCGCTCACAGACTCCGATGACACCTTGTCCTTGAGCTCGAGGACTATACGCTGAGCCGTCTTTGCACCGATACCCTTGGTCTTAGTGAATGATTTGCTGTCGCCTGAGGCAACAAGAAACGCAAAGCGTTCCGGGGTGACGTCGGAAAGGATAGAGAGTGCCGCCTTCGGGCCGACTCCCGAGACTGATATGAGCAGCCTGAAGCAGCTCAGTTCCTGAAGAGTCGCAAAGCCGAAGAGCTCCACAGCGTCCTCCCTGACGTAGAGGTGGGTATACAGCAGAGCCTCGCTGCCGGTCTCACCGAGAGCGGCGGCTGTATTATACGATATTTTGCACCCGTATCCCACGCCTGCACATTCGATCACGGCAAGCCCGAGCTCCTTGACTGTGAGCCTGCCTCTTAAACTGTATATCATATGTTTTTCCTCTGTTTCAGGAGTTTATGACCAGCGGACTGAATGTCCGTGGCATATTGCGATAGCGAGAGCGTCGGCAGCATCGTCGGGCTTTGGTATCTGCGCCAGATTGAGTATCTGCCGCGTCATTTCCATTACCTGCTTCTTCTCAGCCTTGCCGTAGCCGGTGACTGAGACCTTTACCTGAAGCGGCGTGTATTCCGAAACGGGGATATTCCTCCTCGCGGCGGACAGCACCGTCACTCCTCTTGCCTGTGCGACGTCAATGGCTGTTTTCTGGTTCGATGTGAAATAAAGGCGTTCTATCGCCATACAATCGGGCTTGAACTTATCAAAGATGAACTCGATGTCCTCATATATCGCCTTGAGTCTCTCCGGGAAGGGAGTACCGGCTTCTGTGAGCACAGCGCCGTACTCTATGGGGGTGAACCTCACGCCGTCGTAATCAAGCACTCCGAAGCCGACTATCGCATAGCCCGGATCAACACCAAGTATCCTTATATTCTTCACTTTCCACACCGTACCTTCGTATAAACACAACTTCTCACTATATACTTTATTATTATACCACATATATGAGCCCGTTTGCAATATATTTATTCCATTTTTATTGATTTTCACAAAAAAACCTGTTATAATGTAGTATGCACTCAATAACCGCCGCACGGCGGTCATTGCCCCGAACTCCGTTCGGGGAGCGCAAATCTTCCATAGGAAATGAGATTTGCGCGTCACACTAATTGATGTCAAGCTCATTTTGCCCTTAAGGGCAAAACAGAGTGCAAGAAAAAGCAAGTGTTATGATATTTTTTCTTGCACTCTGACAACTGAAAATCGGCTTTTCAATCTCTATGCAAAGCCGGTTTTCAGTTGTTGAGCGGACATTAATGTATGTTGTGAAATTATTACCGGAGGTCATTTATGGACGATTTACAGCAGCTTCGCGGCAGGATAGACGAGACAGACGAAAAGATACTCTCACTTTTTATGCAGAGAATGGAGCTCTGCAAGGGAGTGGCAGAATACAAGCGGATACACGATATGCCCGTATTTCAGGGCGGCAGAGAGCAGGAGATCATTGACCGCATCAAGACTCTCACAGGAGACAAGTCCCTCGAAGCAGGCACGGCTGCCCTCTTTACCACGATAATGGATATCAGCAAGATACTCCAGAACCGCGCCATAAACAGAGTTTTCAACGAGAATTACACGGTCCCCGACTTCGACGGTGCAAAGAATATCGGCTGTCAGGGTACTGAGGGCGCAAACTCCGAAGCCGCTGCAAAGCTGATCTTCGGGAACAAGCCCCTGAAATTCTACCGCACATTCGAGGATGTTTTCCGTGCAGTACAGTCCGGCGAGCTCGATTACGGCGTTCTGCCGGTACACAACTCGACCGCCGGCTCTGTTGACAGCACCTACGACCTTATGGCAAAGTACGATATATTCACAGTCCGCGAGGTCTGCCTTGAGATAAACCACTGCCTCGCTGCAAAGAACGACATTCCCCTTCAGGAAGTCAGATGCGTGTACTCCCACCCGCAGGCTCTCGCACAGTGCAGTGACTTTCTCACGCTCAACCGCCTGAAAAACAAGGACTACGGCAACACCGCAACCGCTGCCGAAAAGGTCGCAGCGAGCGCTGACGACGATAAGATAGCAGCTATATGCTCACCTGAGTGCGCAAAGCGTCTCGGTCTGACCATAATCGCCGACAACATAACCGACTGTCAGCTCAACCGCACGAGATTTGTCTGCATAGCCAAGGAATTGCAGGTAGATCCGCAGTCCGATGCTATCACGGTAATGCTCACTATCCCCCACACAGAGGGTAGTCTTTACCGCCTGCTGACCAAGTTCTACGTCAACGGTATGAACCTTCTCCGCATCGAGAACCGCCCGATCCGCGACGGCAGCTTTGATGTAAGATTTTACCTTGATTTCAGCGGAAAGCTCTCCGATCCCACGGTACAGGCAGTGCTGTGCGATCTCGAACAGAACCTCGAATACTTCCGTCTTCTCGGAACGTTCAAAACTGAATAATAAAGGGGGAAAATGTCTATGTCCCGGTCATTCTGTGAGCTTCTCGACAGAGGAGGCTTCATATATCTCGACGGCGGTATGGGTACGATGCTCCAGTCTATGGGCATCGAAACGGAGCACGTTCCCGAGCTCCTGAACCTCACCGCTCCCGAGTCGATAATGGAAATACATAGTATGTACGCCGAAAGCGGTTCCGACATAGTGTACGCGAACACATTCGGCGCAAACTGCTACAAGCTGAAAAACAGCGGCCACACCGTCGAAGAGGTAGTACGAGCCGCTGTCAGGAACGTCCGCCGCGCCGTCGGAGGAGACGTTCTCGCGGCACTCGACATAGGTCCGATAGGTCAGCTCCTCGAACCGGCAGGAACTCTGCGCTTTGAGGACGCCTACGAGTGCTACAAGGAGATAGTCCTCGCAGGCAGTGAAGCTGACATTATCGTTATCGAGACAATGACCGATCTATACGAGGTAAAGGCTGCGGTCCTCGCGGCAAAGGAGAATTCAGACAAGCCCGTCCTCGTGACTATGACATTTGAGGAGAATATGCGTACATTCACCGGTGTTTCGCCGGAATGTATGGTCGCAGTCCTTGAGGGACTCGGCGTTGACGCTCTCGGCGTGAACTGCTCCCTCGGTCCGGAGGAGCTATTCCCTGTCCTCGACAAAATATGCTCGCTGACCACCCTCCCCGTCATCGCAAAGCCGAACGCAGGTCTCCCCGATCCGGTCACCAACAAATTCAACGTAGGTCCGGAGGAATTCGCAAAGAGCGCCGTGAAGCTCGCAGACGCCGGTGTTACCATATTCGGCGGCTGCTGCGGAACTACTCCGGCACATATAAAAGCCGTAACAGAGGCTCTTTCCGGCAGAGAACGCACTTCAAGGAACATCATTCCGGTCAGCAAGGCGTGTTCCGCCGTGAACTGCGTCGTAATCGACCAGCCGCGCGTTATCGGCGAACGTATCAACCCCACCGGCAAAAAGCGTTTCAAGGAAGCTCTCCTCGCAAACGATATTGACTACATTCTCGGTCAGGCTGTCGAGCAGATACACGCAGGCGCTGAGATACTCGACGTGAACGTCGGTCTCCCGGGCATCGACGAAAAGGCTATGATGATAACCGCAGTCAAGGCTATTCAGGGCATCTGCGACACTCCGCTCCAGCTCGACTCAACTATGCCGGAGGTGCTCGAAGCCGGGCTCCGCGTATACAACGGCAAGCCTATCGTAAACTCCGTAAACGGCGAGGACGACTCTCTCGACACTATCCTGCCCCTCGTCAAGAAATACGGCGCATCCGTCGTCGGACTCACCCTCGATAAGGGCGGTATCCCCAAGACCGCCGAGGGCAGATTTGCTATCGCAAAGAAAATACTCGGCCACGCTATGGAGTACGGCATACCGCGTCAGGACGTTTTCATCGACTGTCTCACACTGACCGCTTCCGCTGAACAGGACGGCGCTATGGAAACGCTGAATGCCCTCAACAGAGTCAAAAACGAGCTCGGTCTCAGGACTGTTCTCGGTGTTTCAAATATTTCCTTCGGTCTCCCGAACCGCGAGCTCATCACGAGAACGTTCCTCACAATGGCGCTCCACAGCGGTCTCGACCTGCCTATCATCAATCCGAATATCGCTTCTATCATCGGAGCTGTCCGCGCGTACAGACTGCTTGCCGGCATCGACCGTGATTCTGCGGAATTCATCAGCGTCTATGCGCAGGAGAACGGTGCTCCGCCGCCTCCGAAACCGGCTGCGGAAAAGGGTACTCCCGACCTCGTTTACGCCGTCGAGAACGGTCTGAAAAACGACGCAGTCAAAGCTGCCGAGGAGATGCTCACGAAGGTCGATGCTATGGAGATAATCAACAACCACCTCATTCCTGCACTCGACTCCGCCGGTGCTAAATTTGAAAAGGGCACTATCTTCCTCCCACAGCTCATTCTCACTGCCGGAGCCGCTCAGGCTTGCTTCGAGATAATAAAGGAAAAGCTCTCACTGAGCAGCAGCGAGAGCGTATCAAAGGGCAAAGTCGTTCTTGCGACCGTCAAGGGCGACATTCACGACATCGGCAAGAATATCGTCAAGGTGCTGCTTGACAGCTACGGCTTCACAGTCATCGACCTCGGCAAGGACGTTCCGCCGGAAACAGTCGTTGAAGCCGCTATCAAGCATCAGGTGAGTCTCGTAGGACTCTCCGCGCTTATGACCACTACCCTCGGTTCTATGGAGGATACGATAAAGCTCCTCAACGAGAAGTACCCCGGCTGCAAGACAGTCGTGGGCGGCGCAGTGCTGACAGCTTCCTACGCCGAGCAGATACACGCGGACTTCTACGCGAAGGACGCAAAGCAGACCGTTGATATTGCCGCAAAGGTCTACGGCAGTTAAAAAAAGAACCCGGTTCAAACCGGGTCCTTAAAGCTATATCTATGCGGGCGCCGGAACAGCGCCCCTACATTTGTGAATATATCGCCGCATTGCGTAGGGGCGGCGTTCAGCCGCCCGTGCTGTTGATCTGTTATTTTGCACTCTGGGAGTCCGATCTGATCGGGCTCTTTTATTTTTTGATCGCAGCTGTTATGTACGGCACGACCTCGCTGCGTTCGATCCCGAGGACATACGCGAACTCGTCATAGAGCATATTCTCGGCTTCGGCGAGACTTTTCTCCTCAAACGAACGGAGCTTCCTGTTCATTCCGGCAAGCTCCTGTCTGCGGATATAAAGCGACTTTATCAGTGCGATGAGCTTTGAACGTTCTCCGCTGCTGAGAATGCTCCGGCAGACCTCTTTCCGCTGTTTTTCGTCATCAACGCTGATAAGCTCCTGATCCGGCATAGCTGCGATCAGGGAATTTATCTCGTCAGCTGTCAGCACCGGTCTCATTCTCTCAGCGAGGGCGGTGTTAGAGGTCGGGACAAAAAATCGACTCCTGCTGTCCCTGACGGACTGAAGGACGTAATATTCACGTTCTCCGCCGCCGAAGTTCCTGACCTCTATCGCGCTGACCGTGCAAACGCCGTATGTCTCATAAACTACTGCATCATTGACCTTATACATATTGACCTCCGAAAATAAAAAAGCCGCTCCCGAACAACTGGACTTACGTCAGGAGCGACTACACGTTGATACTATGATCTCATAGTAGTATTATAGCATATTTTCCGGCGGAATGTCATAGGCGTTATCAATAAAAACAGCACCTGTAAATTTGTGCATTCTGCATTAATAGAAGGTTGCGACTTCCTTCTCGGGCGGAACGGAGTCCGTAAGCTCGAGCAGACGGAGAACAGGTCCCTTTCCGCGGTAGAACTTGTGCTTCTGGACCTTTATGGCTGCCCTTGCTATCACCCAGCCCTTGTCACGAACCTGTGACTCGTCGCCGGCTTCAACTACGAACCAGCAGTACTGTATATCCTCAACGCAGCAGGTCATAACGTTCCTGCCGAGTGCAAAGGTATCACCCGGGAACTTCGGGTTGCGCGCAGCCTTGCCCTTGAAGGTGATTATCTTGCCGTCGTACTTCATCGGATCTTCCATAATATCGCGGTAGAAAACAGCGTAGTCCTCGTCAGCGATAGCGAACTCCGGTGCTTCAACGTCATACGGGAGCGGATCCTCGATGTCGTCATAAGCAACGGTACCGTCGGTATACTCGTAAGCCATTTCGCTTCTGCGGCTGACTCCGCGGACTATCTTGTGGAATTCATTCGGATCCATAGACTTCTCAAAGCGGTTGAAAACCGTCAGCTCGCATATATTCAGCTTGTCCACAACGAGACTGCGCATATTGTTATTGTAATTGAGGAAGGTCGAAGCGTCCACGAAGAACATCACCTGATAGATAGCCCAGCCCTCCGGCATAGCCTTGAAGAGGTCGTTCACGAGCCACATACCGTTGTACTCTATAACGACTCTCTCAGCGCGTGTCTCGTCAACGAGCTTCTGGAGGTTTTCGGGAGTGAGCTCCTCCTTTTCCTCGATATTGCGGAACTCTACGTTCTTCGAGGGATATTTCGAGGTATCGTACTCCTCTATACCCTCCTCGCATACGAGCACAAGGGTGCGTTCTCCGCTGTTGAAGCGCTTGTCCTCGAGCGTTTCCTGTATGAACTTTGTCTTGCCTGATTCAAGAAATCCAAGAAACAGGTAGACAGGCATTTCCTGATCGTTCTGAGGCATATTACCACTCCTTATCATTCAGTGCGGAACAGCTTTGCGATAGCTTCCTCGTTTATCTTTGAACCGATAACGCAAAGGCGTCCGATAGTACCTGCGCTTCCGCTGCGGACGTCCGGAACTCCGGGAACATAGTCAAAGTGTATCCACTTGCCGTCCTGACCGGCTACGATGCCCTTTGCACGGAGGATAACGCCGTAGGTCTCCTCGTCGCCGAGAGCATTGAGAACAGAGGTTATCTCGTCCTGAGTGTAGGAATTGGGAGTTTCTCTGCCCCAGCTTGTGAATACATCGTCAGCGTGGTGGTGGTGATGATGTTCGTGCTCGTGGTCATGGTCGTGACAGCCACAGGTGCAGTCCGGACCATGATCGTGATGATGATGCTCGTGCTCATCGTGGTCGTGATGATGTTCATGCTCATGGTCGTGGTCATGATCATGATCGTGACAGCCGCAGGTGCAGTCCGGACCGTGATCGTGGTGGTGATGATGATGCTCAGCCTCCTCGAGGAGCTCCTTCAGCTCATCGTCAAGGGTGTTCTTCTGAGTCATAGCATCAACGAGCTGCTTTCCTGTGAGCTGATCCCACTCCGTAGTTACGACCGGTGCAGTGGGATTGAGCTCCTTGAGGCGCTTTACGCATTCGTCGATCTTATCCTCG
>CACXEJ010000112.1 GCA_902766595.1 Ruminococcus flavefaciens
CATTTTTCCGGAATTTTCTGTGACAAATATTCTTTAATATTCTCTGAAATTTTGTCTAAATCGTTATGTGCGCCGCCGAGAGGCTCTTCGATTATCGCTTCTGCGACTCCGAGCTGCACCATATCTTCGGCTGTAATACGCATTATATCGCTTGCTTCCTCTTCACGGGAGGCGTCCTTCCAGAGAATGCTCGCAAAGCCTCTCGGAGACAGTACGGAATACTCTGCGTTCTCGAGCATTGCAAGCTCGTCGCAGACTCCGAGCGCAAGTGCGCCGCCGCTTCCGCCCTCACCGAGGACGATCGAGATTATGGGAGTACGCAGAGTCATAAACTCAGCGATGTTCTTGGCGATAGCCTCACCCTGTCCCCTCTCCTCGGCTGCGACTCCGCAGAAGGCTCCGGGGGTATCTATGAAGCAAATGACAGGTCTGTGGAACTTCTCCGCCTGTTTTGCAAGCCTGAGCGCCTTACGATAGCCCTCCGGGTGGGGCATAGCAAAGTTGCAGGACTTGTTCTCGTTGATGTCCCTGCCCTTGACCTCGGCGATTATGGTCACCGGACGGTTGTCAAGACGTGCGATGCCGCCGATTATAGCCTTGTCGTCGCCGAAAAGCCTGTCGCCGTGCATCTCATAGAAATCCGTGAATATGAGCGGGATATAGTCTCTTATAGTAGGTCTGCCCTTGGTATGGATTATCTGAAGGCGTTCCCACGCTGTTTTTTTATCGTCCATAGCTCAGACCTCCTTCCTGTCGAAACCGTGGAGCTTGAGCAGATGCGAAAGAACGCTCCTCATCTTGCGGCGTTCCACGATCATATCCACAAAGCCCTTTTCGTGCATAAATTCAGCGAGCTGGAAGTCCTCGGGAAGTCTCTGCTTGATAGTTCCCTCGATGACTCTTCTTCCGGCAAAGCCGATGAGCACCTTGGGTTCTGCGATGATTATATCTCCCAGCGAAGCAAAGCTCGCTGTGACTCCTCCGGTAGTGGGATCGGTCATAACGGCAATATAGAGTCCGCCTGCGTCGCTGTGGAGCTTTACAGCACCGGAGGTCTTTGCCATCTGCATAAGCGAAACTATGCCCTCCTGCATACGCGCTCCGCCCGAAGCCGTGAACATAACGACCGGCAGACCGTTTTCGGTAGCGTACTCGAAGGCTCTGGCGATCTTCTCGCCGACAACGCTTCCCATACTTCCCATCATATATCTTGAGTCCATAACTCCGATGACGACCGGTGAGCCCTTTATGGTCGCCGTACCGGTGACAACGGCATCTTTGAGCCCTGTGCTCTCGCGGAGCTCCTCCTGTTTCTCGTTGTATTCCGGGAAATCAAGGGGATCGAGGCTCTTCATATTGCTGTCGAACTCCCTGAAGCTCTCCTTATCCACGGTTATCAGTATACGCTCCTGCGCGGAGAGTCTGCCGTGGTAGTTGCACTTGGGGCACACCCTGTGGAGTTCCTCGTATTTTGAAAGCGGACTCGTATCCTGACATCTCGGACACTTGAACATCGGCGGCCTGTAGTCGTCATCGCTGCCGTTGAAACGCTTTTTTACAACGTCAAAGAAATCTTCAAACAATTTATTTCACCACTAATCTGTATCGTCTGTTTTATGCGCCGCGGTGTGCGGCGTCCTGCATTATTTGCTCTTGCGCTTTTCCATATACCTGTTCAGGAAGCCTATGTCGTAGGAGCCGTTCCTGAATTCAGGGCGCGTTATCATTTCAAGCTGAAACTCGATATTGGTGTCCACACCCTCAACGATAAACTCCGCAAGAGCCCATTTCATCTTGTTTATAGCGTCCTCGCGGTCAGAGCCGTGTGCGATGAGCTTGCTTATCATAGAGTCGTAGTAGGGCGTAATGGTGTAGCCCTGATATACCGCACCGTCTATTCTTATTCCGGGACCGCCGGGCATATACAGTGCTGTGATAGTGCCGGGGGACGGTCTGAAATCAAGCTCGGGGTTCTCGGCGTTGATACGGCACTCGATAGCGTGTCCGCGGAGCTTTATATCCTCCTGAGTCACCTTCAGCGGAAGTCCTGCTGCTATCTCGATCTGAGCCTTTACCAGATCAAAGCCGGTAACCTCTTCTGTTATCGGGTGCTCTACCTGTATACGGGTATTCATCTCCATAAAGTAGAAGCCGTGCGACTCGTCCACAAGGAACTCTATCGTGCCGGCGTTGCAGTAATTGCACTGCTTTGCGGCTGTAACGGCTGCTTCGCCCATCTTCTTTCTGAGCTCTGCGTCAACGATAGGGCTCGGGCACTCCTCTATCACCTTCTGGTTGCGGCGCTGCATAGAGCAGTCGCGCTCGCCGAGGTAGATATAGTGTCCCTGCTGGTCAGCGATTATCTGTATCTCAACGTGGTGGGGATTTATGAGGAATTTCTCGATATATACCGAGCTGTCACCGAAGAACTTTTCAGCCTCCTGCTGAGCTGCGGTCATCTGTGCTTCGAGCTCTGAGGGAAGGTCAACTCTTCTGATGCCTCTTCCGCCGCCGCCTGCCGAAGCCTTTACGAGGATCGGGTAGCCTGCCTTTTCAGCGATCTCCCTTGCCTCCTCCAGCGAATGTACTGCGCCCTTTGAGCCGGGGATCACCGGTACTCCGGCTTCTGCCATAGTCTCCTTTGCAGCAGCCTTATTGCCGAGCATCTCGATTGCCTCCGGTGAAGGTCCTATGAACACGAGACCGTTTTCGGCACACTTTCTCGCAAACTCTGCATTCTCCGAGAGAAAGCCAAATCCGGGGTGGATAGCTTCCGCGCCGGTATTCAGAGCCGCCTGTATGACAGCATCCATATTCAGGTAGCTGTCCTTTGTGACGGGCGGTCCAATGCAGACTGCCTCGTCAGCTATCTGTGCGTGGAGCGATCTTCTGTCCGCTGTGGAATATACGGCAACACACCTTACTCCAAGCTCGCGGCAGGCTCTTATGATACGCACAGCTATCTCGCCTCTGTTGGCGATGAGTATTTTCTTGAACATTATATTCTGTTCTCCTTAGTAGGATTATTTATGTATCACAGCAAAATCAAGTATGATATATGCTACAGCTGCAACCGAAACTATGAGCATCCACGGCTTTAGTTTAAGGTCAGGCTCGCGGAATACGCCCTTTTTGTTTCCGGGCATATAGTAGACAGTCTCCTCTGTTCCGACAGGGATACCGCCCTTTACTGCCTCATAGCTGTCGATCTGGAGCATCTCACCTTCAAAATCGAATTCATATACTGGGAAAAAGTTGCCGGTAACAGTTTTGTTTGCTATCACCTTGCCGTTCACCGCAATGCCTTTTTTCTTGTATCTCATCTTGGAGATAACAACTTCTGCAAGCCATATCAGGCACAGTATAAACATTATACTGAACATATGTGTCTTTATGAATCCCATAATTATCCAGCTCCTTTATTTTTCGCCGTCCGTAACAACAAATGTTATCTCGCAGGAAACAGCCTTTTCGCCGCCGACAGAAGCAAGAGCCTTGCCTGTGCCGACAGGTCCGCGCTGACGGATTATCTCTACCTCGAGGTCGAGAACGTCGCCGGGAACTACCTGTCTGCGGAACTTGGCCTTGTCTATGCCGCCGAAGAGTCCGAGCTTGCCCTTGAATTCAGGCTTTGAGAGCATACATACGGCTCCTGCCTGAGCGAGCATCTCTACCATAAGTACGCCGGGAGTTACCGGATAGCCGGGGAAGTGTCCCTTGAACCAGAAGTCCTCCTCCTTGATGTACTTTCTTGCGTGAACCTTCACGCCGACCTCCATATCAACTATCTCGTCGATGAGAAGAAAGGGATCGCGGTGAGGGATTATTTCCATTATCTGTTCTTTGTTCATAAGTATATCAGCCATATCCGTATCCTCCGACGCTTACTTGATGACCATAACGGGCTGATCGTACTCTACTGCCTGACCGTCGGAAACAAGTATCTTATCCACGATACCATCATACTCTGACTGTATCTCGTTCATCAGCTTCATAGACTCGATTATCATTATAACGTCGCCCTTCTTGACCTCATCGCCGACTCTTACGAAAGGCGGCTTGTCAGGTGAGGGTGCAGCGTAGAATGTTCCGACTATCGGCGATTTCACGAGCTTTCCGCTTATTTCACCGGCTGTTGCAGCCTCTGTCGGAGCGAGTTCTCCGGTCACAGGCGCAGCACTCTCTGCCGGCTGTAAAGGAGCAGGCACAAAAGGAACAGGCGGTGCGGGAATGAGCTTTTTGCCCTTGAGAGTAATAGTCTTGTCACCGTCAGTCAGCGTGAGCTCCGAAAGCTCCTTGGAATTGACTATATCAGCGAGCTTCTCGATAGTTTCAATGTCAAACTGGTCATAGATCTTATCCATATCAGCCATTCTCCTTAATCTGTTACTTTTTTGAAGCAGAGCGTAGCGTTGTGACCGCCGAAGCCGAGCGAATTCGACAGGGCTGCGCGTATCTCCTGCTCAATATTGCCGTCTACACAGTAGTCAAGGTCACATTCCTCGTCAGGGACCTTGTAGCCGACAGTCCTGTGGATAAAGCCCTCCTGAATGGACTTGGCACATACGATAGCCTCAACAGCTCCGGCTGCACCGAGAAGATGTCCTATCATAGACTTTGTGGAGTTTATCTTTACGCTCTTTGCACAATCGCCGAATGCGAGCTTTACAGCAGCAGTCTCGTACTTGTCGTTGAGACCTGTTGAAGTGCCGTGAGCGTTGATGTAGTCTACATCAGCAGGTGTGAGTCCTGCCTCATTCATTGCGAGAGTCATACCCATTCCGGCAGCCTCTCCGGTAGGCATAGGCGATGTCATATGATAGCCGTCGCAGGTAGCTCCGTAGCCGGCTATCTCAGCGTATATCTTTGCGCCTCTTGCCTTTGCGTGCTCGTATTCCTCAAGAACGACGATACCACTGCCCTCTCCGAGAACGAAACCGTTTCTCTCCTTATCAAAGGGAACGGAAGCCCTGCTGAGGTCTCCGGACTTTGTGAGAGCCTTCATATTGGCAAAGCCTGCATATGTGAACTCGACATTTGTGCTCTCAGTACCGCCTGCAAGAGCAGCATCAAGGTAACCGTCCTTGATCTTTCTGAAAGCCTCGCCGATCGAATGTGTACCTGTTGCGCAGGCTGTTGATATATCGAAATTAGCTCCCCTGAAACCTGTTTTCATTGAAATGGTTCCGGCAGCCATATTGCTTATCATCATAGGTATATAGAATACCGATACTCTTGACGGTCCCTTGCTGAGATACTTTTCATACTCCGAGAGTGTGAGGTCGATGCCGCCGATACCGCTTCCGACGATAACGCCTGCTCTGTAAGGATCGAGGTCGGAGAAATCAGTTCCGGCGTCCTCAAGAGCCTCGTGAGCCGCTGCAACTGCATACTTCGTGAAGGTGTCCATACGCTTTGCTTCCTTCTTGTCGAAGCAGCCCTTAACGTCATAGTACGCTGTTTCGTCAAAATCACGGACAATTCCTGCGATCTTTACGCCTGTCGGCTCTGTATCAAATCTGTCGATCATCGAAAAACCGATCTTGTTTTCCTTTATTCCCTTCCAGAATTTATCAACGCCTGTACCAAGCGGTGTTACCGCTCCCAGACCTGTAATGACAACTCTTCTGCTCATACTTTTTCCTTTCCTGCCTGTTTATAGTAATAAAATATGGATATCACATCTGTTGCTGTATAATTATCCGTGTTACATCTGAAGTCCGCCGGAGATCTCGATGACCTGTCCGGTAACGTAAGAAGCATTGTCAGAAACGAGGAACGATACTACTGAAGCTATCTCCTCCGGCTCGCCGTAGCGTCTGAGCGCAACTGCTTCAAGCATCTTTTCCTTGAGCTCATCGGAAAGAACGTCCGTCATAGGTGTGTGGATAAATCCGGGAGCTACTGCGTTACAGGTGATGTTGCGCGAGCCGAACTCCTTTGCGGTAGTCTTAGTCATACCGATTATTGCAGCCTTTGAAGCTGAATAGTTCATCTGACCGGGATTGCCGTAGAGTCCTGCAACTGAAGATACATTGACTATCCTGCCGTGTCTCTGCTTCATCATAACTGATGTTACGAATTTTGTCATATTGTAGACGCTCTTCTGGTTTACAGCGATAACAGCGTCGTAATCGTCCTCGCCCATTCTTGCGAGGAGCTTATCCTTTGTGATGCCGGCATTGTTTACGAGTGCGTCGATAGTGCCGAAATCAGCCTTGACCTGCTTGACCATTGCCTCGCACTGGTCGAATTTTGAAACGTCTGCCGCATAGCACTCTGCCTTTACACCGAATGCGCGGCACTCCTCTGCGACTGCAAGAGCCTTTTCCTTGTCAGAGTCGCTGGGATAGTGGTTGATAACTACGTCGAAGCCGTCTTTTGCGAGTCTTTTTGCGATGCAAGCGCCTATTCCCTGAGACGCTCCGGTTATGATTGCTGTTGCCATAATGTATACCTCCGATGAGTTTATTTGCTCAGGAGCTTTTCTGCTCCTGCCATTATTTCCTCGATTATGTCCTTACAGGGCTTGATATCATTCACCATACCTGAGATAGCTCCGCAGAGGAACGAACCGCTGTCAACGTTGCCGTCAACGACTGCTCTTCTCAGAGCACCGAGGGTGAGCTCCTCGAACTTCTCGGGTGTGAGAGTGCCGTCCTTCTCGCCGTTAGCGAGCTGCTTTGCGAACTTGGTCTTAATGCTGCGGCACGGGTGACCTGTGTATCTTCCTGTAACTATATTGTCCGTATCCTTTGCCTTGATGACAAGCTCCTTGAATGTCGGGTGTATCTGGCACTCCTCAGAAGCGAGGAACCTCGTTCCTATCTGAACGCCCTCTGCGCCCAGCATAAACGAAGCTGCCATACCTCTGCCGTCTGCGATACCGCCTGCGGCGATAACGGGTATCTCGAGAGCGTCAACTACCTGCGGCACGAGGCACATTGTGGTATTGTCGCCGATATGTCCGCCGGACTCTGTTCCCTCAGCCACAACAGCATCTGCTCCTGCCTTTTCCATTCTTCTTGCAAGAGCTACCGAGGGGATTACCGGGATAACCTTTATTCCGGCTTCCTTCCACGCGGGAATGTACTTTCCGGGGTTGCCTGCGCCGGTAGTGACTACCGCAACCTTCTCGTCGATAACGAGCTGTGCGAGGTCCTCGGCGTTGGGGCTCATAAGCATAATATTAACACCAAATGGCTTGTCAGTCTTTTCCTTGCAGAGTCTGATCTGCTCACGGAGATAGTCTATCGGAGCGCTTCCGCCTGCGATGAGACCTACGCCGCCGGCATTAGATACTGCCGATGCGAGAGTATGCTCGGCTACCCAAGCCATTCCTCCCTGTATTATGGGGTATTTGCAGCCTAAGAGTTCAGTGATCCTTGTTTTCATAGTAATCTCCTTTTCCTGATAATTGGTAGATCCGGTAGGTCGTCAGTATTCTAAAATGATACCGCCGTAGGTGAGACCAGCGCCGAAGCCGATGAGTGCGAGCTTCTGACCACGCTTGATGAGTCCCTTTTCGATGCCCTCATTGAGTGCGAGCGGTATTGATGCACTTGAAGTATTTCCGAAGTGGTCGAGAGTCACGATGAACTTGTCCATAGAAACACCGAGCTTCTTGGCAGCAGTCTCGATGATCCTGACATTTGCCTGATGAGGTATGAACCAGTCTATCTCGTCCTTGGTAATGCCTATCTTTTCGGCAGCGAGCGCAAACGACTTCGGCAGAGCCTGCGTTGCGAACTTGTATACCTCCTTGCCGTTCTGGAAGAGCTTATGCAGCTGGAGGTCGGGGAAAGAATCATTGAAGTCAGCCGGAGCTTCACAGCTTATCTCCGAAGGCACCTTCATTGCTCTTGCGCAGAGGAGGTCAGCACCGCTTCCGTCGGAACGGAGCGCCGACGAGAAGAGCTTGTCACTTCTTTCAATTACGGCAGCCGCTGCACCGTCTCCGAAGAGTATGCACGAGCCGCGGTCGGTAAAATCGAGGAACTTTGAAAGCGACTCATTTGCAGAAATGAGCACATATTTCAGGTCATCGTCAGTCTCAAGGAAACGCCTTGCCGTATCAAGGGCATAAACAAAGCCCGTACAGGCAGCGTTGAGGTCGAAAGCACCGGAATTGACAGCACCGACGCTGTCCTGAATGATGCTTGCCATACTCGGAGTATGGAAGTCGGAAGTTGCGCTGCACGAAATAACAAGCCCTATCTCAGCCGGATCAATGCCTGCTGCTTCGATAGCCTTCCTTGATGCCTGACAGCCCATATACCATGTCGGCTCCCAGCCTGCCATCGGACGCTCAACGATACCCGTGCGGGTGCGTATCCACTCATCGTTCGTCTCGATAAAGCGGGTAAAATCATCGTTTTTAAGTATCTGTTCAGGCACATAGCTGCCCATACCCAGGATATTTATACCCATTGAAAGAACTCCTTTAAAAAATAATTGTAAAATATGGTTGTAAAAATCGGATTTTTATGGTATGATATTAGAGGACGCAAAAGTCCACTTATAATATATTGTAAATCATTTCCGTTTTTTTTGCAACGATATTTTCTTACTTTGCCTCAGCAAAGAGAAAATATCGTCTATTCTACCAAAAACTCCTGTCTATTTTTGGAGGTTTTTACTAACATTTTGTATATATCAAACAGAAAGGATGTTTATCATTATGACAATTTCACTATTTTCCGGACAGGGTTCGCAGTCCAGCGGAATGGGCGCTGACCTCGTTGAGGCTATTCCCGAGCTCGCAAAGATCTATGACACAGGCTCGGAGATACTCGGCAGGGATCTCAGAGAGATCTGCCACACAGCTCCCATCGAGGAGCTCTCCCGTACCATCAACGCTCAGCCGGCTATTATGGCAAACTCCATAATCTGCCTCGAAGCTGCCCGTTCAAAGGGCTTCACATTCAGCGGTGTTGCAGGCCACTCCCTCGGTGAATATGCAGCTATGTACGCTTCCGGAATGATAACCCTCGCCGATGCCTTCACCCTCATCAAAGCCCGTGCAGAGGCTATGGAGGAGGCAACTCAGCAGAGCGTCGGAACTATGGCTGCCATAATGAAAATAGCTCCCGAAAAGGTCGAGGAGGTATGCGCTGCCGCAAAGAATTATGTTGTTGCCGTTAACTTCAACTCACCCGTTCAGACAGTCATCGCCGGAACCCCCGAGGGCGTTGCAGAGGTCAGTGAGATCTTCGCAGAGCTCAAGGCAAGAGTCGTTCCGCTCAACGTTGCCGGCGCCTTCCATTCAAAACTTATGCAGCCAGCAGCGGACAAATTCTACGAAACTGCAAAAAATATAAAATTCTCAGCTCCCGAGGTAAAGTATTACTCAAACGTTACCGGCGGCGAGCTCACTGATTTCTCGGATATGGCTTCGCTTCTCGCAAAGCACATCGTATCCCCCGTCCGCTTCACCTCAGAGCTCGCAGCTATGCAGGCTGACGGCGCTGATACCTTCGTTGAATTCGGTCCCGGAAAGGTCCTCACAGGTCTCGTAAAAAAGACTCTCTCGGACGTTACAGCTAAAAATGTGAGCGACTGCAATACGCTTGAGTCGCTTTGATTTAAAGGAGCAGCAAAATGAACAGATATGCACTTATAGGTCACCCCCTCGGACACTCTATGTCCCCCCTCATACACGAAAAGCTATTCGCACTCAGCGGTAAGTCCGACTGCTCATATGAGCTCATCGACATCGCTCCCGAGAAGATTGCAAACAGCCGTGAGCTCATCAGCTCGCTCTGCGGTCTGAATGTCACTATCCCCCACAAGCAGGCTGTTATCGGTCTCGTGGACAAGCTCGGCGAAAGCGCTGAGCGCTACAACTCCGTAAACTGCATCGACTGCAAGAACGGCGTCCTCACCGGCTACAACACCGACTGCGACGGCTTCCTCCGTTCAGCAGAGCAGCTTCCCCTCGGCGGAAAAGTAGCTATACTCGGCTGCGGCGGAGTCGGCAGAATGATCGCTATCGAGACTGCTCTCCACGGCGGAAATATCACCCTCGCAGTCATACCGCAGGATCTGAAAACCGCTCAGGTGCTTATGGCTGAGATACTCTCCAAGTGCAGCGGAGCTTCCGTCCGTATCGTGGAGATAGCGCAGCTTGAGGGAAAGTTCGACCTCCTCATAAATGCAACTCCCGTGGGTATGTACCCGAAGGTAGATGCGTGCGCTGTAAGCGACGAGATAATTGAGAACAGCGGCAGCGTTTTTGACGTTATCTACAACCCCACCGAGACTCTCCTGATGAAAAAAGCCTGCGCTATGGGCAAAATCGCTGTCGGCGGCGCTGCAATGCTGGTATATCAGGCTGTACAGGCTCACGAGATATGGTACGGCGGCAGCTTCTCGACCGAGGACGTAGCAAAGATAATCACAGAAGTTGAAAACGCAGTAAATAATATGAACAAATAATGGGTTTCCAAAGGGGTGTTATCCCTTTGGCAGAGTCCAGAGACAGCGTCTTTGGTGGGGCGTGGGGCAAAGCCCCACATTTCACAAAGCGCTCGGCAAAGAGTGAATTCAAAAACAGTCCGGTGGACTGTTTTTGAAGAGAGGAAGCCCTGCAAGTGAGGGCTTCCTCTTGACAGCACACCAACCATAAAACATAAGGAGTTTTAGCAATGATACGCCGCGCTGTTCCGGCTGACGCCTCGCGCATAGCCGAGATGATAGTGACAAACTACCGGGTGAATTTCTACCCGTTCTTCAAAAATGATCCGTTCTACTTCGGCGAGCTCAACGTCCTCGATGTCGCTGAAGAGTACGCCGAGGGCTCTGAGACTCTGAACTGCACCTACGTCTTTGATGACGGCGGCGTGGTAAAGGGCGTTATCCGCGTCAGCGGCAGCGAGATCGAAAAGCTCTACGTCGAGCCGCAGTTCCAGAGCAGCGGCATAGGTGCGGAACTGCTTCGCTTCGCCGTGGACGAGCTCGGTGCGGATCAGCTCTGGGCGCTCGAGTACAACTCGCGCGGAATAGCCTTCTACAAGCGGAACGGCTTTGAGCTCACCGGCGAGAAAATGATAGAGGACGAATGGGTACCGCTGCTGAAAATGAAACTTACCGGCAGCAGCCGGAATATACAGAATAACGGCAAGGAGGATAATATATGACAGTATTTTTATGCGGCTTTATGGGCTGCGGAAAGTCAACAGCCGGCAAGCTCGCTGCAAAGAAGCTCGGCTGCGGCTTCACCGACACGGACGACCTCATCGTCCGCACTCTCGATATGGAGATACCGCAGATATTTGAGCAGAAGGGCGAGCCCTTCTTCCGTCAGACCGAGGCTGAGATAGTGAAGTCGCTCTGCGGAAAGAAGATAGTAGCTGCCTGCGGAGGCGGTGCGATGATAAACCCGGATACCGCAAATGCTGCGGCTGAGTCCGGAAGTGCCGTGGTATTCCTCGATGTGCCGTTCGACATATGCTACGAGCGCATCAGCGGCGATGAGAACCGCCCTATCGTTATGCGCTCCACAAAGGAGGAGCTCGAAGCCCTCTACAATGAGCGCCGCGCTGTCTATATGAAGCACTCCACGATACAGCTCCTCTGTACCGGCAATCCTATGGAGACAGCCGATATGATAGCGGAAGCTGTTAAGAAATAAACCTCACAGACAAGAATTATCTGAACGGAGACTATTATGCTTATTTACAATGCTGAGATCCACACAATGTCCGGAAAGGGCGTTATCCCCAAGGGCTGGCTGACAGTCGAGGACGGAAAGATAGCCCTCATAGGCGAGGGTACGCCCGACCTTATCCCCGAGGACAGTATCGACGCCGGCGGAGGTATGCTCCTGCCCGGCTTCATAGATGCCCACACCCACCTCGGCATCATCGAGGACAGCCTCGATTTCGAGGGCGACGACTGCAACGAATCCACTGATCCGTTCACGCCGCAGATGAGGGCGATAGACGGTATCAACCCCTTCGACCGCTGCTTCGAGGAAGCCCGTATGCGCGGCATAACCGCTGCGGCTTCCAGCCCCGGAAGCGCCAACCCCTGCGGCGGTGAGATATGCGCTATAAAGACAAACGGCAGGCGTATCGACGATATGCTCATACGCACCTGCGGCATAAAGTTCGCTCTCGGCGAGAACCCCAAGAACGTCTACAACGGCAAGGACGAAACTCCTATCACCCGTATGGCTGTGACCGCCGCTATCCGCGAGGGCCTCTACAAGGCGCGCCGCTACGTTCACGATATGGACAGCTACTATTCCGACAGCGAGAACTACGATCCGCCGGAATACGACATAAAGTGCGAGGCTCTTATGGAGCTTCTCGACCGCAAGCAGAAGGCTTTCTTCCACTGCCACCGCGCTGACGACATCTGCACAGCTATGCGTATCGCAAAGGAATTCTCCCTCGATGCCGTTATAATCCACGGCACCGACGGTCACAAGATCGCGGACATCATAGCTTCTGAGGAGCTGCCGGTCATCTGCGGACCTGTCATCTGCGACCGCTGCAAGCCCGAAATGCGCGGACTTGAGCTCAAAAACGCCGCTGTTCTTCACGAAAACGGCGTCAAGATAGCTATCTGCACAGACCATACCGTTATCCCGATACAGTACCTCCCCCTCTCCGCACAGGCTGCGGTCAAGGGCGGACTCAGCTTCGATGAGGCTGTAAGAGCCATTACTATCGCTCCGGCTGAGATACTCGGCATCGACGAGCAGACAGGCAGTCTCGAACCCGAAAAGGACGCCGACCTCCAGCTCTACCGCAAGGGCGAGAACCCTCTCGACCTTATGAGTGAGCCTGCCCTCGTTATGATAAGCGGCGAGATATGCCGCCGGGAGGTGTGAGGTGAAGCGTTTCGTCTCCCTTTTCACTGCACTGACCACTGCTGCCGGTATGATGCCGCTGACCTCCTCCGCTGAGGACTCGCCTGCGGAAACATCTCCGCCCGGACCGATATATCACTATGAGGTGACAGACTCCGCGGCAAAGACCGCCCGTATCACCGGTTCGGAGAATATTTCCGGCAACGTCACGCTCCCTGCCGAGATAGCCGGCTGCAAGGTGACCGCCATAGCGGACAAAGCCTTCTTCGGCAACTGCGACATTACGGGTGTGACAGTTCCCGACACTGTCGAGGAGATAGGCAGCTTTGCCTTTTCAGGCTGTTTGAACCTCACTGACGTGAAGCTCCCTGCCGGAGTAAAAAAGCTCGGCAATTCGTGCTTTCTAAGCTGCAACTCCCTCGTGGAAGCCGACCTCGGCTATTCGCTGACCGCTATCCCGGAGCGCTGCTTCTACGCCTGCCCCTCACTGCTGTGGGCTGATATTCCCGACACTGTCGAGATGATCGGCAAGGAAGCGTATTACAGCTGCCCGAAAGTCTCCGGTCTGCGCATACCGCCCTCGGTAAAGACCATCGGCGCTGACGCTGTCGGAGTCCGCTACAACATCAGGACTTCCGCCACGGAGAGCATACCCGGCTTCAAGCTGACAGGCAG
The DNA here is from genome assembly GCA_902766595.1 of Ruminococcus flavefaciens. Taxonomy (GTDB): domain Bacteria; phylum Bacillota; class Clostridia; order Oscillospirales; family Ruminococcaceae; genus Ruminococcus; species Ruminococcus flavefaciens_U. The sequence goes on from CACXEJ010000112.1 coordinate 13,493, forward strand.
GGCTGGCTCTTACGCTCAGCTCTACTCTGCGGACAAGGGCTTCGGCTTCACTGAGGAGCACGGCGAGATACCCGGCGACGTTGACCTCGACGGTAGGGTGCTGGCATTCGATGCTTCTGCGGTGCTCCGTGAGTACGCTGTGATCTCAGGCGGCGGACGTTCGACACTTTCGCGTCTCCAGAGGAAGAATGCCGAATACGATCACGACGGCAGACTCAGTGCTTCTGACGCCTCAGACATACTCCGCGCCTACGCTGTCGCAAGCGGCAAAATAGACTACTGAAGCCAACCGCTGTAAAGTATTAGCGCGAAAAACTGCTTTTTCGCCAAAACCGGCTTTTTTTAAACAGAAAATTTTTATATGTCTCTTCCCTCGCAGGGGCTTGACATTTTCACAATAAAATAGTATGATTAAAGGTAATAATTTTCGATTTGTAAGGAGGAACTATTATGCTGACAGACAACAACAGCAAATTTCAGAAGGAAGGTCTCACCTTCGACGACGTACTGCTCATTCCGGCTGAATCAAACGTCACACCTAATATGATAAAGCTCGGAACCAACCTCACAAAGACTATCAGGCTCAATACTCCTATTATGACTGCCGCTATGGACACAGTCACTGATTCGCGTATGGCTATCGCTATCGCCCGTGAAGGCGGTATCGGAATTATCCACAAGAATATGTCTATTGAGCAGCAGGCTGACGAGGTGGACAAGGTAAAGCGTTCTGAAAACGGCGTAATCGTAAACCCGTTCTCTCTTACAGAAGACCACATCGTTGCCGATGCTGACGAGCTTATGGGCAAATTCAAGATCTCAGGCGTTCCGATCGTTGACGGAAGCGGCAAGCTCGTTGGTATCATCACAAACCGCGATATGCGTTTCCTCACAGACTTCAATGCAAAGATCTCGGAGGTAATGACCAAGGACAACCTCATCACTGCCCCCGTCGGAACTACTCTCTCCGAGGCTCAGGAGATCCTCCGCGCACACAAGATCGAAAAGCTGCCGATCGTTGACGAAGGCGGCTACCTCAAGGGGCTTATCACTATAAAGGACATCGAAAAGTCCGTTCAGTACCCCAACTCCGCCCGTGACAGCAAGGGCAGACTCCTCTGCGGCGCTGCTATCGGCGTTACCGCTAACGTTCTCGAAAGAGCTAAGGCTCTTATCGACGCTCAGGCTGACGTTCTCGTGCTCGACTCCGCTCACGGTCACAGCGCTAACATCATCAAGTGCCTGAAAATGGTCAAGGAAGCATTCCCCGATACTCCCGTTATTGCCGGAAATATCGCTACTGCTGAAGCTGCTGAAGCTCTCATCGCTGCCGGTGCAGACTGCCTCAAGGTAGGTATCGGTCCCGGATCTATCTGCACTACAAGAGTCGTTGCAGGTATCGGTGTTCCGCAGATCACAGCAGTTTATGACGTTGCCTGCGTTGCTTCAAAGTACGGTATCCCCGTTATCGCTGACGGCGGTATCAAGTACTCAGGAGACATCGTAAAAGCTCTCGCTGCCGGTGCAAACGTTGTTATGCTCGGCTCACTCCTCGCTGGCTGTGCAGAAGCTCCCGGTGAAACAGAGATCTATCAGGGACGTCAGTTCAAGGTTTACAGAGGTATGGGAAGTCTCGGCGCTATGGCTAACGGCTCTACCGACAGATATTTCCAGGAGGGCGCTAAGAAGCTCGTTCCCGAGGGCGTTGAGGGAAGAGTTCCGTTCAAGGGACCTCTCTGCGACACTATCTTCCAGCTCGTCGGCGGTATCCGTTCAGGTATGGGCTACTGCGGATGTGAGGATATACCCACTCTTCACGATAAGGCTAAGTTTATCCGCATCACAGGTGCCGGTCTCAAGGAGAGCCACCCCCACGACATCTATATCACAAAGGAAGCTCCGAACTACTCGGCTCAGATATAAGAAATGCAAAAGGACAGTCCGCAGGGACTGTCCTTTTTTTGTATGTGCGCATTCCGACAAAAAAGGACGACCGCTGGTCGTCCTTAATCATTATCATTATACAAGCACACAGGGAGTGCCGTTTATTGTGAAGATATAGACTGGGAGGTAGTCACCCATACGAACGTTCAGCGACTTTGAACCGTTGTCTATGTCTATCGCATCAATATAGAGACACTTGCGGTCGCTTATCTCGGCATCGGGGATTATCTTCTGAACCAAATCGTCAAATGCGGAAAAATCCTTTGCGTCCTCGCCGTCCATTTTCTCTGCAACTACATATGTGAAATCGTAGTCGGGCTCGGTTTCGCCGGACTTTATCATATAGGTCTTGTACTGCTCGTGGAGCTTCTTGGCATATTCATCAACATTTGCACAGCCGTCGTTCTTCACAACATAATCGAGCAGCGCCTTGTCTGTACACTTCTCGAAAACCTCGCCCTTTCCCTGACCGATGCCTGCAATATAGTAGGAAAGCGCCTTCGACTCTTCGAGAGTTACGCAGTTTATATCGACCTCGGTCTGGATAGCGACGCCCTCTTCCACCTGATGCTTTATCATATTTGCACCGTAGGGAATTTCTGTGGACTTGAGTATCTTTTTCGATGAAGAACTGCTGTCCTTGCTGTTACAGGAAACAGGAGCTGTTGCCATAGCTGCTGCGAGTACGGCTGCTGCCGCAATTTTCATATACTTGTTCATACTGATCTCTCCTTAGCCAAAAGTATAAAATCTTCCGTCTTTTTCGGCGAAGATTATCTCATAATCACCGACGAGGAGCTTTTCACTTCCGTCCTCAGTCTTCATCATTATGTAGAAGTCCATATCGTAGATCTTATCGGTCTCTTTTTTGAGATTTTCATAATAGTCACTGCCGAGTGCGTCGGTATAGTTGCCGAAGAAATTCTCGATGTTCTTGACCGGATCATTCTCTGTGACCGGCTGTGCTACAACTCCCTCTTCCGTCTCCATAGTAGCAGCTTCTTCTGCTGCGGACTTGCCGTGCGGCTCGATCTTTACTCTGGAGATAGTGTATTTTCCGCCGCTCTTGCTTTCGAGACCTGCGCACTGCTTTGCGAAAGACTTCCTGAGATCATAGCCGTACTCCTTCTGGAGGTAGGCGTCCATTTTCTCAAGGTAGGACGGATAGACGCACTTTGTATAATCGGTATAGCTGCAGGCTGCAAATGACTTGAAGTATTCCTTCAGCGTGAGAACGAGCTCCTGAGGATATTCGGACTCGTCATAGTAGATCTTGATGCCGTCCTCACAAACGCGGTAGTCGCCGAGCTTTGCCTCTTCGTCATCTTCGCCCGGAGTTATAAGGTCACCGGCAGTTCCGGTATCCGGCTTATCGTTCGATACCTGAGCGTCCTTTATCGACTGATATATGTCCTCCGCTGCTTCGTCCTGACTCTTCTCCGTTGTAGCTTCGGCAGCGTCAGTCTGTACCTCAGCAGCAGTAGTTTCTTCGCCGCCGGCAGTCGCAGCTGCCTGTGAGCTGCTGCTCTTATGCTCGCACGAAGCGGCAGTCATAAGGCACATTGCCGCTGAAATTATTGCAGTATACCGTAAAAATCTCATAATTCACCTCTTATTTATCAAACAGAAGCCTTTGCAGCGTTTCCTCTGATCTTAGCTCTCTGCTGGTTGCTGAGGATACGCTTTCTGATACGCAGCGACTCGGGAGTTACCTCGAGGAGCTCATCGTCAGCAAGGAACTCAAGGCAGTCCTCAAGGCTGAGCGTTCTCGGGGGAACGAGTCGGAGCGCGTCATCGCTTCCGCTTGCACGGGTATTTGTAAGATGCTTCTTCTTGCACACGTTTACAACGAGGTCCTCAGCCTTCGGCGAAGAACCTACGACCATTCCCTCATATACGGGAACGCCTGAGCCAATAAAGAGCTGTCCGCGCTCCTGAGCGTTGTAGAGACCGTATGTAACAGCCTCGCCGGTCTCGAATGAAACGAGTGAACCTGTGCTTCTGCGGTCAATGTCGCCCTTATAAGGCTGATAGTCCTCGAAAACGTGGCTCATAATGCCCTCGCCCTTGGTATCTGTGAGGAATTCGCTCTTGTAGCCGAAGAGACCTCTTGCAGGTACAAGGAACTCGATACGCATACGGCTTCCCTGTGGGTGCATCGAAACGAGCTCACCCTTACGGGTACCCATTTTCTCCATAACAGAGCCTACACAGTCCTCGGGAACGTCAATTACAAGGCGCTCGATAGGCTCAAGAGTCTGACCTGTTTCCTCGTCCTTCTTGAAGAGAACTCTCGGTGTGGATACTGAAAGCTCGTAGCCCTCGCGGCGCATATTCTCGATGAGGATAGAGAGGTGCATCTCACCTCTGCCGGCAACTCTGAAAGCGTCGGTATTCTCTGTCTCCTCGACTCTGAGTGAAACGTCCTTGAGAAGCTCGCGGAAGAGTCTCTCGCGGAGCTGACGTGATGTGACGTACTTGCCCTCTCTGCCGGCAAACGGACTGTCGTTTACGGCAAAGGTCATCTCAACGGTGGGCTCGCTGATCTTTACGAACGGGAGCGGCTCGGGAGTATCAACAGCGCAGATAGTGTCGCCGATGGTGATGTTCTCGATACCGGAGATCCATACGATGTCGCCCATTTTAGCTTCCTGTACCGGAACACGGTTGAGGCCCTCGATCTGGAGGAGTGATACGATCTTAGCGTTGTAGTTCTTCTTGGACTGTGTATAGTCGCAGACTGTTACCTGCTGGTTTACCTTGATATTTCCGCGGACGATGCGTCCGATGCCGATACGTCCGACGTACTCGTTATAGTCGATAGAGGAAATGAGCATCTGGAGCGGCTCTTCCTCCTCACCCTTGGGGGGCTCTATGTAGTTGATGATAGTGTCGAAAAGGGGCTTGAGGTCTGTACCTGCCTCGTACTGGCTGAGTGAAGCTGTACCGCTTCTGCCTGAGCAGAAGAGAAGCGGAGACTCGAGCTGTTCGTCATTTGCATCGAGGTCGAGAAGGAGCTCGAGGACTTCATCGCCGATCTCATCGAGACGTGCGTCGGGACGGTCTATCTTGTTTACGACAACGATGATCTTGTGTCCCATTTCAAGAGCCTTTGAGAGAACAAATCTCGTCTGCGGCATAGGACCTTCTGCTGCGTCAACGAGGAGAAGAACGCCGTCTACCATTTCAAGCACACGCTCTACTTCGCCGCCGAAATCAGCGTGTCCGGGGGTGTCGATGATGTTTATCTTAGTGCCGTTGTACATAACGGAAGTGTTCTTTGCGAGGATAGTGATACCTCTTTCGCGCTCGATGTCGTTGGAGTCCATAACTCTCTCGGCAACGTTCTGGTTCTCACGGAACACGCCGCCCTGCTTGAGCATCTCGTCAACGAGGGTAGTCTTACCGTGGTCAACGTGGGCGATGATCGCAATGTTTCTTAAATCTTCTCTTACCATACTTTCTTTCCTCCGATGAATTTCTTTTCAATATCCTTTTCTTTCTATATCAGCGGCTCAAAGCCGTAATATCCCTTTTCAGACCGTACAGGTCTCACTTTTTAATGATGAATTTACTTCCGAGAGCGTCATAGAGGAGCTTTCGCAGCTCTTCCGGAGAGCCCTCCGTGATCTCTTTTCTGCCTAAAATGCAGTAGTTATCCTTATATAAGTAAAAGACGAAGAATTCCGGCAGCTCATAGGCGCTATGCAGACCGCTCAGGATAAACCTGCGCTCGGAATGTTCTATTTCTCCGTCTACCGTGAGCAAAAGAGTATCCGGAGTTATCTCGAAGCTCCTTATCTGCTGTGACGGCTGCATTTTATCGTATTTTTCCGATGTGAAGAATGCCTTTGCAGTTCTTATAGTCGCAAGCAGAAGAGTTCCTACGCAGAAAAACATTATCACTCCCCAGAAGAATATCTCAAGCAGATCATTCTTTTGGTTGTTCAGTTTGCTGATGAGATCAACAGTTGAATGGAGCGACCAGCCCGTCAGTACAGCCAGAAATCCCACAGCGATTATCCCTGCCCTGTATCTGTTGACCTTGTTTATTGAAGCGACTGCTTTGAAATGCTCGCCGGTATAGCGCACGGTAGCCTTTACCACAGGAACGCCCCCTCTCTATAAAACTGCCACATTTCATTATATCACGATAATACGCCGATTGTCAATAGTTTGCAGCACAAAAACAACGCCCTTCAACTATTGCTGAAAGGCGTTGGTGGTGGGAGAGGGTGGATTCGGACCACCGAAGCTGAAAAGCAACAGATTTACAGTCTGCCCCCTTTGGCCACTCGGGAACTCTCCCA
>CACXEJ010000113.1 GCA_902766595.1 Ruminococcus flavefaciens
AAGCCAGCCTTGCTTGCCTTTATCATAGCGAGGTCGTTGTAGCTGTCACCGCTTGCGATAGTCTCAAAGCCGATAGACTGGAGAGCCTTAACGGTTGTGAGCTTGGACTGCTCGCAGCGCATCTTGAAGCCTGTTATCTCGCCGTCGGGAGCTACCTCGAGGGAGTTGCAGAAGATAGTCGGCCAGCCGAGCTTCTTCATAAGGGGAGCTGCGAATTCAGAGAATGTATCACTGATGATTATCACCTGACAGAGAGAACGGAGCTCGTCAAGAAACTCCTTTGCACCGGGCATAGGATCTATCTTAGCGATAGTGTCCTGTATCTCTTTGAGACCGAGAGCGTGCTCCTTGAGGATACCGAGACGCCACTTCATCAGCTTATCATAATCGGGTTCGTCGCGTGTAGTTTTCTTGAGCTCGGGGATACCGCTTGCTTCAGCAAAAGCGATCCAGATTTCGGGTACGAGTACGCCTTCAAGGTCGAGACAGGTGATATACATAAATATTTTCCTCCAGAAATAGATTGAGTAAGATTGTCTTACTTTTAACATTATACAACATTTGTGCGGTTTTGTAAAGAGCTGTGGCAAAAAAAGCGGCAGCCGCAGGGCTGCCGTGGAGAAGAAAGGAAAGATTACTCATTTTCATACAGGGGGAATTAACAATTATAGTCACATACGATCAGGGAGGGAATGACCGTAATTTAAAGGAGGGGGAGTTGTCTTAGTTGAAGGGGAAGCCGCCGAAAAATCTGTCGGATTTTGAGGGCTTTGTTTCAGTTTCAGCCTCAGTGGTCTCAGCTTCCTCAGTGGAAGCTTCTTCCTCGTCAGCTTCATCGAGAACGAGCTTGACAGTTTCTTCCTTGCCGCTTCTTGAGATGGTGAGCTCGATAGTGTCACCGGGTTCGTGCTTGTTCTTCTGGTTGTTGAGCTGAGCAACGCTCTTTACCTGAACGCCGTCAACGGCTGTGATGATGTCGCCGTAGCAGAGACCTGCTTCTTCAGCAGCACTGCCGTCAGCTACCTTGATCACATATACGCCGACCGGCAGACCGTAAGCGGAAGCCATAGACTCGTCAACGTCACGGCAGCTGATACCGAGCTTGCACTTGCTTGTGATATGACCGTTGTCGATGAGATCCTTGACAATTCTTGCCACGTCGTTTGAGGGGATAGCGAAACCGATATTATCGATCGAAGCCTCAGAGTATGAAGATGACATTTTTGAGGAGTTGATACCGATAACCTTGCCGTACTTGTTGATGAGAGGACCGCCGGAGTTTCCTGAGTTGATAGCGGCATCAGTCTGGAGAAGGCTGAGTGACTCATCGTTTACGGAGATATTTCTGTCCTTGCCGGAAACAACGCCGGTGGTTACTGTATTCTTGAGGTCAAAGCCGAGGGGGTTGCCGATAGCGATAACTGACTCGCCGAGCTGGAGAGCGTCGCTGTCACCGAATTCAGCGGCTGTGAGGTCTTCTGCCTCGATCTTGAGGACTGCGAGGTCACTGCTTGTATCATAGCCGATGACCTTTGCCTCGTATGTCTGGTCGTCGTTGACGCTTACTGTTATGTCCTTGGAGAGACCTAAGCCGTTTTCACTGTCGTAGATAACGTGAGCGTTTGTTACGATGTAGCCGTCCTCGGAGATGATAACGCCTGTACCTAATGCGTAGGACTTCTGAGTAGAGGGAGTGCTGTTCTGCTGTCCGCCGTATCCGAAGCCGAAGAAGTCCTCGTAGCTCTGCTGCCTTGATGTTACTTCATAACCTGACTTGATGCCGACTACTGAAGGGAGGAGCTTCTGAACAACTGCCTCGGTAGTGTAGCCGCCCTCTGCTTCAGCAGCCTGATCTATGAGTCCCATAGGAGAAGCGCTGAGGGTAGATGATGTCTTGTCAACGTATTCTGTAACGACCTTTGTATCTGAGTCCTTCTTTTCAACGTTGTGGTAGATGCAGACTGTTCCGGCTGATACAAGAGCCATAGCCATAAGGTTTGCTGCCATCAGGGCTGCGATACGCTTCTTGCTTTTTTTATTATTTGGATTGGAGTCAGTTGTGAACTCTCTTACGTTTGTCTCATTCTCGTTATTGAAATCATTGGGTGTGTAACCGTTCATCATAATATTCACTTTCCTTTTCGTAGTATTTTTTCTGAAGCTGTCCTTCAGACTATGGTTATAGTATACCCGTGCTATGTGAAATAAATTTGCAATGAATGTAAAGTTTTGTGAAACGTTCTGTGTAAGTTTTTTCACATATATGACAGCTTTGTGAAAGAAAGTGTCAGACTGCCGCGCGGGGCATATATAAAGAAAGAGGACGCGGACGTCCTCTTATATAAGTAAGTATATTACATCTCGGAAAGGAGCTTTTCAGCGCTTGCGAGCTTTACGCAGATCGTGAAGAGGTAAGCAGCCTTTTTGAGGTCCTCAACGGGCGGGAATGTAGGTGCGAGACGGATATTCTTATCCTCGGGATCAATGCCGTAGGGGAATGTCGCACCTGCGCCTGTGAGCGTAACACCGGCATCTGCACAGAGCTGTACTATTCTCTTTGCACAGCCGGGAAGAGAATTGAACGAAATGAAGTAGCCGCCCTTGGGTTCAGTCCAGCTTCCGATGCCGAGAGGAGCGATCTCTTTTTCGAGTGACTCGCACACGATCTGGAATTTAGGAGCGATTATTGCCATATGCTTTTTCATATGTTCGCACATATTTTTGAATGTACCAAAGAATTTGATGTGACGGAGCTGGTTCATCTTATCGTAGCCGATGATGCTGATGCCGAGAGATTTTCTGAGCTCGTCGATGTTCTTTTTGCTTGAACCCATTACCGCAACGCCTGCACCGGGGAATGTTACCTTTGAGGTAGAACCGAAGATGTATACGATGTCCTCATTGCCGTTCTTCTTGGCTTCATCGAGGATATTGAGAATTAACTTGGGTGAGTCGGTGAGGTGGTGGATACAGTAAGCGTTGTCCCAGAAGATGCGGAAATCCTTGGCAGCCGGTTTGAGAGCTGCAAAGCGCTTTACGGTCTCGTCGCTGTAACAAACGCCCTCGGGGTTTGAATACTGCGGAACGCACCAGATACCCTTTATAGCTTCGTCCTCGGAAACGAGCTTCTCGACCATATCCATATCCGGACCGTCGGGAGTCATAGGAACGTTTATCATTTCAACGCCGAAGTATTCGGTGACCTTGAAGTGTCTGTCGTAGCCGGGAACGGGACAGAGGAACTTGACCTTATCGTATGAGGACCACGGCTTGCAGCCGCCGATACCTTTATTATATGCGACCTGAATGGAGAAATACATAGCATTGAGGCTTGAGTTGCCGAAAACGATGATCTCGTCCTCGTTCACGCCTACCATCTCAGAGAAGAAGGTCTTAGCCTCGGGGATACCGTCAAGAGTACCGTAATTGCGGACGTCTATGCCGCTGCCGGTCACAAACTCGCCGTCGTCGAAAACCTTGAGCATATCGACGCTGAGATCGAGCTGTTCCTTGCAGGGATTACCTCTTGACATATTAAGACAGAGACCTTGCGCCTTAAAATCGTTGTAGAGAGCTTCGGTTTCGTTCTTGAAGCCGATGAGCTGTTCCTTATTCATCTGAGACAAATTCATTTAGGTACCTCACCTTTCAAACATTCAAAATATTTCAATGGTATGACAATTTTTTGCCAAATAAAAGTATATCATAGCGGCAGAAGTTTTGCAAGTGACAATATAACAAATATTAGTTTGGGAAAAGCCGATTTTTTGGCATTTTCGGCATTATGAGCCAATATAGCGGGGGTGCTCTTGTCAAAAGTACCTACAAAAGCTACTGCTCATTAGCGATGTTTAACAAAAGTTATCAAGACATCTTGACAAATACAGTGTAACTTGTTATAATATATGTATAGTACAAAACAGTTAAAAAAGGTATATGAATACCGAATATAGATATATATCAGGGGATAGGGAATATTATTTTGAAAACGGAGGAATCGTTATGAAAAAAGTATTCTCATTATTTTTATCTTGTGTGTTTACGGCGGCTCTTGGTGCGGGCGAGTTTGCCGTTACAGCGGCTGCTTCGGAAGAAACTCCCGTTTCAAACAGCGGCTTGCTGGACAGCTTCATTTCGGACATAATCAACGGCGATGGGGAAAACGCTGATATCGATGGGCTCGAAATGAGCTACGATGATATAAACTGGCTCACATCTTCTGTTCCTAAGACACCGAATGTGCTTATCAATAACAACAGCGGCGCTTACCGCTACGGCGACTTCCTGACCGGTACAAACAAGAAGGTGTACGATAAGTTTTCAGACCTCATCGCTCCTACCGCGTATAGTGACGGCGAAATAGGTACTTTTACATTTGCCCTTGATACTACTGTTAGTGTCGAGATCAACGACAAGAGCGACATTTCCACTGACGAAGAGAATGAACTGTGGGACAAGCTCTGGGCTGAGTGCAAGCCCGGTATGGACTCGGCATTCCTTGATATACCTGAGCTTTTCTGGATAGATCCCGGACAGATATCTCTCGGAATAAAAGGTGCAGGTATCAGCCAGAATAACATATTTAAACAGAGTCAGGGACATAAGAAGTACAGCCTCAATGTCGACCGAGTTACTCTCACTTTTGATTGCTACGATGTATTCGGCTCGCTTCAGTCTGACACAAATGCGGCTCTTGAGAGCATCAACTACTACCGTGAGCAGCTCGAGCAGGCTGTTGACAGCTTCCTGCCGAAATCCGGTAATCGCTACGAAAAGATAAAGCAGATACACGATGCCATTTCTTACTATACAGAGTATGACAATTCTCTGAGCTATGAGTTTATGTCATCACCTATCGGTGCACTGGTTGCTCCTCCGGTAGTCTGCGAGGGCTATTCAGAGGGCTTCAAGCTCCTCTGCGACCGTCTTGATATTCCGTGCGTATGCGTTTTCGGAAACTATGACGAAGATGCAAATGCAGGTCATATGTGGAACTACGTTCAGATGGAGGACGGCAAGTGGTACAGCGTTGACGTTACATGGGATGATCAGGACGGTTCAAACGGCAAAGAAGTATACTACCAATACTTCCTCAAGGGTTCAAATAACAATAAGGGACACTATCCCGATAATGACTATGGTATAACCTATCTGGCATATCCTGAGCTTTCTGAGGACGATTTTGATCCTGATTCATATTATGTAACAACTACCGAAACCGAGACTACCACCACTACAACTACTACCACCTCGACCACAACTACTACCGAAGAGACAACCACTACGACTACTACAACATCAACAACAACTTCCGAAACCACAACAACTACAACAACTACCACTTCTACCACAACCACGACCGAAGAGACAACAACTACAACATCTACAACGACCTCTGAAACCACTACAACTACCACAGAGACAACCACTACGACCACTGAGTCCGAGACAACAACAGAGTCCACGACGACCGAGCCTGAGACTACTACAACTGAGCTCACAACGACAGAGTCTGAGACTACTACAACTGAGCTCACGACTACAGAGTCCGAGACCACTACAACTGAGAGCACAACTACTGAACCCGAAACGACCGAGCCTGTATATGATGAAGGCGACGTTAATCACGACGGCGAAGTAAGCATCGCAGATGTTATCAGCTGCGTAAGAGTAGTCCTCGGAAGGGGGGCATATAACGACTCCTGCGATGTAACAGGCGACGGCATTGTGAATGTTTTCGATGTTATCCTCATAAAGAGAATTGTGTTTATGGCACGATAAAACAAAAAGGCTCCGGTATAATACCGGAGCTTTTTTCAGCCTTCGAGTTCGATGAGTAGTTCAAGATCCTCATCAATTTTTTGTTTGAGCTGGTCTATTTCAGAGCACTTCTGGTTCATAAGCTCATAGTCGCTGTAAACCTCCTCCTTGGAGATCTCCTCGGTAAGAGCGTCGATCTGAGCCTGAAGCTCGTCTATCTCCTTTTCGATACGTCGCATCTCGTTTTTGCGCGCAGCATCGGCACTTCTCTGCTGCTTGCTGCGGTAAGCCTTTCCTGCTTTATCCTTAGCAGCTTCGTACGCTTTCTGCTGCTTTTCAGCGTCAGCGGCACGTTTCTCCTCAGCCTGTTCCTCACGGAGCACGTCGAGGTACTTGCTGAAGCCGTAGTTATGGCAGCGGTAGCCGTCAGCAGTGAGCTCAATGAGACGGTCGGCTATCTTGCTGAGCAGATAGCGGTCGTGGGAGACGAAGATGACCGTTCCGGTGTATTCCTCGAGGGCTTCTTCGATAGCCTCCTTGGAAGAGAGGTCGAGGTGGTTTGTGGGCTCGTCGAGAATGAGGACGTTGCCGTGTTCCTGCATCATTATGGCGAAGCAGAGCTTTGCACGTTCACCGCCGCTGATAACGCCGGTCTCCTTGAAAACGTTCTCGCCGACGAGTCTCACCTGCGCGAGCAGATTGCGGACCTCGAGGTCTGAGAGGGATGGGTAGCGGCTGTGGAGCTCCTCCATAACGGTGAGCTCGCGGTTGAGCTGAGTGCTCTCCTGTTCAAAATAGGAGATCTTGATATTTGAATTCCAGCGGACAGTTCCGGAGTGGGGGAGCTGTTCCTGGATAATGCGCAGGAGCGTTGATTTGCCTATTCCGTTGTCACCGATGATACCGACCTTTTCGCCGCGGCGGACTTCAAAGCTGACGTTGCTGAGCAAGGTCTTGCGTTTTGTGCCTTCGCCGACGGAAATGTCAATGTTGTTGACCTTGAGGACGTCTATCGGCGGTTCGGCAGCATAGGTGAAGTGTATCTTTGCGGACTTTGTGTCGTGGAAGGGCTTCTCGATGCGCTCTATCTTTTCGAGCTGACGGCGGCGGCTCTGAGCCATTTTCGTCGTCGAAGCGCGGACGAGGTTCCTTGCAACATAGTCCTCCATTTTAGCGATCTGCTTCTGCTGCATCTCGTATTCCTTTTCGCGGCGAGCATCGTTTTCCTCGCGTAGTCTCACAAATGCGGAGTAGTTGCCGCGGTAGCGCGTGAGAGTACCGCGTTCAATCTCGCAAATTGAGGTGCAGAGGCGGTCGAGGAAGTATCTGTCATGTGAAACGATGAGAACTGCGCCGCGGTAGGTGCGGAGATAGTCCTCAAGCCACATTATCGTCTTGAAATCAAGGTGGTTGGTGGGCTCATCGAGAATGAGGAGGTTGGGTTCCTCAAGGAGCAGCTTTGATATGCAGAGACGAGTCTTTTCGCCGCCGCTGAAACCGGATACCGTGCGGTTGAGCTCTTCCTCGGTGAAGCCCATACCGTTGAGGATAGTGCGTATCTTCACATCAGTGTTGTAGCCGTCATTGGCTTCTATCCACGAGGAGAGCTGCTGGTACTCGTCGGCAGCGGAATTGTCGCCCATTTCTATCTCGATCTCTATCTCGCGCAGGCGGTCGATAGCACGGTGTACAGGCTCAAAGACCTTGCGCATCTCCTCGATGACGGTGCTCTCGGAGTCGAGCCCCCCCATCTGCTCAAGGTAGCCGATAGTGGTTTTCTGAGCGAGGGAAATGATGCCGTCCTTTTCGGTGAAGCGGTCCGGCTCGACCGAGCCTGTGAGTATTTTCAGCAGGGTGGACTTGCCGCAGCCGTTGTTTCCGACGAGACCTATCTTGTCGCTTTCGTCGATCGTCAGGGAAACGTTGCTGAGCACCTGATTTCCGTTATAGAATTTGTTAATGTTCGTAAGGCTTGCAAGCATATTATCTTCCTTTGGGGTTAATCTTTACGGGACGTTGATGAACGTGACGCCGGCTTTTTCGAGCTTTTTGTGAGCTTTTTCGATCTTGCTTTCCGGGAATACCGAAACAGTTCCGTTTCGGATTATCTCGGCGCGGAAGCCTCTCTTCGCAGCTCCGAGGGCAGTTGCGGTCACGCAGCCGCATTCGTCGAGACCGCAGATGTGCAGAGCTTCATAGCCCTTCTGCTGCATCATAGCGAGGAGCTCCTTGTTGGTGAGCGCGTCTCCGAGCAGCTTGTCGAAGCAGTAGTCGGAAACAATATCGAGTCCGCCGTAGAGCTCAGCGCCCTCCGTGCCGGCTATTGAAAAACCGAACAGCAGGCGGTTTGTCGGGAGATTTTGAATTATATGGCGTATGTATATCACGTCGCAGCCGTCATCGTGGTACTGGTGAATGAGCTTGTTTACGGCAGCGACAAGAGCCGGAGTGTCGTAAGAGAACTTCGGCTTTCTTTTTTCGTAAAGGTAGTCGTTCTGCATATCAATGACGAGAAGAGCTGGTTTCATAGCGGACCTCCTGACGGTGTAGTTAGATTGAAGAATTCAGTTCATAGAGCAATAATCCTATACATTATAACACAAAACATAAAAAATAGCAATAGCCGGAGGGAAAAAGCCTTAAAACGACATTATCGGCAAGCAAATCCTGAGGCTTTTTTTCATTTTTCGGCAGGATCTTTTGCAGCTCCGGCGGACTTACGCTCGCTTCAGCCCGGAAAATGTCGCAGCTGCACGGAAAGCGCAGAAATATTTCACTTGTGTGATGCTCCCGAACAGGCATAAAATCAGTATATAGTCTGTTTGGGAGGTGCATATGAAAAAACTTGCTGTTCTGCCGCTTATCGTTCTTCTTCTGCTGGCGCTGCCGGTGTCCGCGCACAGCAGTAATATGAACGGCTTCACCTATTCCGTTATCGGCGGCAAGGTCACGATAACCGGTTTCAGCGGCGAACCCGAGAGCGTTGCTATCCCTGAATATATCGAGAAATGTCCCGTTGTGGGGGTGCGCGACAACGCCTTTTACCGCTGCACTTCCCTTAAAAGCGTGACTCTCCCCGCGACTGTGAAAAATATAGGTCATCACGCTTTTTTCGGCTGCACTTCGCTGGAAAATGCGGTTCTGCCGCAGGGCTTGGAGAACGTTGGAATGGGCTGCTTTGAGGAGTGTACTTCACTCAAAGAGGTCTCGCTGCCGGACTCGCTGAGCGTTCTGCCGGACTCCTGCTTCCGCGGCTGTACTTCGCTCGGAACTGCCGTCATACCTCAGAGCGTGACTGTGATCGAGAAATTCTGTTTCTGCGGCTGCACCTCCCTGAATTATGTTTCACTCAGCGGCAGACTCAGAACGGTCGGTGTTGGCGCATTCTATATGTGCGGAGCTATGAAAAATATCTATATACCGCCGTCTGTGACGCTTATCGGCGGAGAGGCTTTCGGCTATGAGCAGGGTGAAAAAAAGTCGCCGCTGACCATATTAGGCTGCAGCGGCTCTGCGGCTGAGGAGTACGCCTCAGCCAATGCTATTGAGTTTGATGATGTTCCGGAAGCGGCTGCGGCGTTCGATCCGGCAAGCTCGGAGAATGCCCCTGTAAAGCTGCCTGTGCCGCTTGCTGTTTCCGGCGGACTGCTCTTCCTGCTGACCGCTTTGCTGGCGCTGAGGCAGTATCTGCGTTCTCGGAGGTAGCTTCAGCGCCTTATGCCGACCGGATGAGCATCTCCTATCAGCTTGGGATCGAACATTCCGAGGCGTTTGTCCTGCATTATCACGGCGTGGCAGACTGCTCCGTAGCCGTAGCGTTTTCGTATTGAGTCCACGGCGCGGTTGATATTGTCCCGGCGTTCCTCACGCTGAGTTTCGCCCCAGAGGTCGAGCTGGACTTCCTCGGTGTACGGCACAAGGTCGGACGCGCACACGGTAAGACTGCGGGCAGGTGCTGAAATGCCGCAGCTGCTCCTGAAAAGCTCCAGCGCCTTTTCAGCTATGCGCGAGCTGTCGGAGATAGTGCAGGAGAAATGTCCCTGCCGGCAGATGTGGTTGAGCTCCTTGTCCCTGACGTTTATGGAGACCGTCCGGCAGCATAGTCCGTGACGGCGGAGCTGTGCAGCAACATTCTCACTGAGGGCGTAAATAAGTATCCGGACGTCGTTCTCGTTTTCGAGGTCGCGGTAGGGGGTGTAGCCGCTGCTGACGGACTTCGGCGGCGTTTTTTCATCGAAGCGCATAACGCGGGAATTGTCGAGTCCGGCGGCGTATTTCCACAGCTCCTCGCCTGACTTTCCGAGCCACGAACGCAGGGTTTCAGCGCCGGTGCAGGCTATCTCGCCGATCGTATAAACTCCGTGACCGCGCAGGCATTTCAGGGTAGCCCTGCCGACTCCGAGCATATCCTCGGCCGGCAGCCCCCAGACCTTTTCCCGGAAATCGTCCTCGGTTATCACGGTGACGGCGTCCGGTTTTTTCATATCCGAGCCGAGCTTGGCAAATATCTTGTTGAAGCTGACTCCCACCGAGACAGTCAGACCGTAGGCGCTTTTCACGCGGCAGCGTATCTCCTCGGCAATAGTGAGAGCGTCCTTGCGGTTGCCGGTGACGTCGAGCCAGCACTCGTCAATGCCGAAGCTCTCGAGCAGGTCGGTGTACTCGAAGCATATCCCCTTGAACAGCTTTGAGAACTTGTTATAGCGGTCGAAATGCGGCTCGACCGTCCTCAGACCGGGACATTTCTCCATAGCCTGCCATATGGTATCGCCGGTTTTGACACCGAACTTCTTCGCAAGCTCGTTTTTTGCGAGAACGATACCGTGGCGGTCCTGCTTGCTGCCGGATACGGCGCAGGGGACTTCCCTGAGCGACGGATCGTAGATGCTCTCGACCGACGCGAAGAAGTTGTTGCAGTCAACGTGGAGTATACTGCGTTTCATAAAGCTCACCTCATTTCAAACATTAGTTCCGAATAAATGTTCTGATGATATTATAGCACATACATTCGGTTTTGTCAAGAGCCCGAACTGCGCTCGCTGAGTGCCGTTGTGATCCGGTCTCAGGTTAGTCTTTGCCATAAACCACCTCCGTGAGGGTATAAAAATAGCACTTGCAACAAAGTTTGAAACTAAGTTGCAAATGCTTGTTAAGGTATAAGAAAACCGCCGGTGAGGGCGGTTAATTCTTATTCTTCAATGATATAATGCTCAGAACCAGTGTATTTAACAGCGATTTTATTTATTTCTTTGGCTTCGTTTTTGATGTGCTCTGGCGCTGAGCGTATAATTGCAGGCTTGCTTCCGCTTGTATCCATAAACTTATACATTTCGTCTGATACCGCTATTGTCATACTATTATTCCTTTCAGAGCAGTATTTCAACTACCGATTTGGCTGTTGTTCTCGCTTTAATCGGGTTGTTTGCATATTCGGCTACGCTCTCAGAAATAAACTCGTCAACACTTTCAAATCCGTATTTTGAGAGTTTTGCCTTCTTTAACTTCATTTTATCACTATCAGATAGATTTGTCAACTCTTTTTCAAGTGAATTTTTGATGTTTTCAATTTCTGACCGTTTTTTCAGCCAGTTTGCATCATTAAGTTCGTGTTCATTTTGCAAAGAATGCCCTAATTCGTGCCTAAATGTATGATATACAGAATTGCTTGACCATTGCCCTTCCTTTTTATTCTTTGAAGCAATAGATTGCATATTGGATTTTCCTTGCTTGCCGCCCACTCCCAATAATGTGATCTCACGGCTTTGAGGATTATAGCCTCCATAAACATCATAGCCTTGATACGGCGCTATGCTAACGCCTCTTAGGCGCGACAGATCTCCAAAGATAGCAGTGAAATTATCATATTCTTTTCTGTATTCTTCAGCAAACTCCGGAGTAATAGGTTTAGATCCGTCTAAGCGGTCAAAGCGTATTTCGAAGCTGCCTTTTATCTGATATTTTATTTCGATGCCTCTGAACTGTTGCAAATTCCTCTGTTCTACGGTTCTTGCATCAGTTTGAGAGAATACTCTCGGTTCATAGCTGCCGTCCGCATCTGGAACTTTCTCCCACGTTTTCGACCGTGAACCGTCAGCGGCAGCAAAAATTGATGTCTTTTTCTATACAGCTGTTGCTATTTTTTCAAAGATGTGGTATAATAAATGTGTTCTCAATAACCGTCTGACGGCGGTTATTGCCCCGAACTTTGTTCGGGGAGCGCGAATTCTCTTACACATAAAAGAATTTGCGCAACACATTTCTTTATGTAATGCTCATTTTGCCCTGAAGGGCAAAACAAAGTGCAAGGAAAAACGTAAATACTTATTATTTTTTCTTGCACTTTGACAACTAAAAATTGGCTTTAAAAAACTGTATAAAGCCAATTTTTAGTTGTTGAGCAGACATTAATCAACAGGAAATATCTGCGTACAGGAGGTAGCTATGAAATATACTCAGGGAAAATACATAATAACCCGGAAAACTGCCATAGCAAAAGAGATATACAGCTTTACGATACAATGTCCGGAGGTCGCTGAGGCAGCACAGCCGGGACAGTTCGTACACATAAGGGCAAACGGCTTCACGCTCCGCAGACCTATATCTATCTGCGGTATCGACAAAGAAAAGGGCACTCTCCGCATCGTATTCGAGATACGCGGCGAGGGTACTGCCGAGATAGCCAAGCTCAACGAGGGCGACCTTATAGATATGCTCGCGCCTCTTGGTCACGGCTTCACGCTGATGCCCGAGGCAAAAAAGGTCGTTCTCATCGGCGGCGGTATAGGAACTCCGCCTATGCTCCCGCTTGCCGAGTATTACGGCGGAAGGGCGACGGTGATAAGCGGCTTCCGCAATGCCTCTGCTATGATATTGCAGGAGGACTTCAAAAAGACCGGCGCGGAGACTGTCCTCTGCACCGATGACGGCTCCGCCGGTATACACGGCTTCGTCACTGAGCCGCTGAAGGAGCTTGCTGCAAAGGGCGGCATCGACGCTGTTTACGCCTGCGGTCCTATGCCCATGCTGAAAAACATCGCGGCGATATGCAAGGAAAACGGCATATACTGCGAAATTTCGCTTGAAGAGAGAATGGCTTGCGGTATCGGTGCGTGTCTCGGCTGTGCCTGCCGCACTGTTAGAAACGACGAGGAATACTTCGCGCACGTCTGCAAGGACGGCCCCGTATTCAAGGCTGAGGAGGTGCTTTTCTGATGGCTGATCTTTCTGTAAAAGTCTGCGGTGTGGACTTCAAGAACCCCATAATACCGGCTTCCGGAGTGTTCGGCTACGGACGCGAATACGAGGAGCTTTTCCCGCTTGATAAGCTCGGCGGCATTGCCACAAAGGGAACAACTCTCCATAGGCGTACCGGCAATCTCGCTCCGCGTATCGCTGAAACTCCCTCAGGCATGCTCAACTCGGTCGGACTCCAGAACCCCGGTATCGACCACTTCATCGAGACCGAGCTGCCGTATCTGCTCACTAAGGATCTCGTAGTTCTTGCGAATATCGCCGGCTCGACTCCGGAGGAATGTGCGCAGGTAGCCGAAAAGCTCGAAGCGACCGACGTTCATATGATCGAGCTGAACATCTCCTGCCCGAACGTCAAGCAGGGCGGAGCTGCTTTCGGAACAAGCTGCGAAATGGCTGCCGAGGTCACACGTCAGGTTCGCAAGGTCACAACTAAGCCTCTCGTGGTAAAGCTCTCGCCGAATGTTACAAGCATCGCTGACATCGCAAAGTCCGTTGAGGCTGCCGGTGCTGACGCAGTTTCGCTGATAAATACTCTCCTCGGAATGAGGATAGACATAAACACCGGACGTCCGATACTCCGAAACAATGTCGGCGGTATGAGCGGTCCGGCAGTATTCCCGATAGCTGTCCGCATGGTATGGCAGGTCGCAAATGCTGTCAATATACCGGTCATCGGTATGGGCGGAGTTTCTTCCGGACGCGACGCTATCGAGCTTATGATGGCAGGTGCGAGCGCAGTTCAGGTGGGAGCTGCTATCTTCACCGATCCGTATGCACCGGTGCGCATTGCTGAGGAGATGAACGAATTCCTCGACAGCAAGGGCATCGCTTCCGTCCGCGACATAATCGGCACTGTAAAGCCTTGGTAAGCGGATATGGAAAATATGAGCATATGCGGTCTGGACTGCTCTGTCTGTGACTGCTTTGAGCTGAAATTCTGTCCGGGCTGTAATGCGGTCAGGGGAAAGGTCTTTCACTGTCCTGAGGGGCAGGAATGTGCCATATATAACTGCTGTGTGACAAATCACGAATTTTCAAGCTGTATCGAGTGTTCCGAGATACCCTGCGTGATCTGGAGAACTACCCGTGATCCGAAATATACCGATGAGGAATTCGAGCAGGTCATCGCTGAGAGGATAGCGAACCTCTGCAAAAAGATATAGTTCCGGAGGAAAATATGATAATAATGTCCGTTGACTTCGGCGACTCACGCACCGGCATTGCCGTTTGCGGAAAGAGCGAGATGATCGCTTCGCCGGTGACAGTCATCAACGAAAAAGACTTTAACGAATGTATAAAAAAGACCGCTGCCCTTGCAAAGGAACAGCGCGCAGAGGAGGTAGTTGTTGGCTACCCGAAAAATATGAACGGAACAGTCGGCGAAAGAGCTGAGAAGTGTCAGCTTTTCGCTGAAGAGCTCGGTAAGCTCATCGACTGCCCCGTAAAGCTCTGGGACGAGCGTTGCACGACGGTCTCGGCACATAACTTCCTGAATGTGACAAACACAAGGGGAAAGAAACGCAAAGCCGTTGTTGACGCCGTTGCAGCAACTATAATCCTCGAGAGCTATCTCGGATACAGGAGAAATTCCGGTATATCCGCTACATAACGACTGATTTAAGGTCGCTTATAAGGTGACCTGCCGCCTTGAGAGTCTTGCTTGCGTCACGTTTTATGCTGAGCTTCTTGACAGGACCGGCGGCTGAAAAAGCGTAGTATGCAAAGCCGACAGCTGCTCCGGCAGCCGCGCTCTTTGCGATTGATCTCATATCCATAAAGGTCGCTCCGTGTTAGAATTTTGCCGTCTTAAAGGCGGACGGCTCGCCGATAATATTTTATACGATCACTATAAGAATATTCATGAGGAACTGAAAATGAAAAAAATTCATATAACCACTCTGCTGCTTGCGGCGGCTGTCACGCTTTCCGGCTGTTCTTCTGCCGGCAGTTCATCTGAGAGCGTTACAGTGGAAACTGCCGCAGCTTCGGAAACGGCTGATACATCGGCGGTTCCTGAAACAACGGAAGCATCTTCTGCTAAAAAGTATGACTACGTTCACGGCACTGAAGGCTATTACTGCATACTTGACGAAATGCCTGACTTTAAGCTCGAAATTCAGGAATACGGCACTTGCTGGCTGTATGCAGCCTCCGCAAGTATGAGAACGGCAGCTTTCAAGGAGACTGGCAAAAATTATCCGGTCGTACCTATGGAACTGCTTGACAATATCTACGGCGATGATAAGGAAGAGGGCTTTTTTGTCAAAGAAGGCGAAAACGAAAAAGAGATCGGCGGCTGGCAGTGGATGGTGACCGAGAAGCTCACGAGCGGCTTCGGCGGCCTGACGATAGACAGCTCTGTGATACTTGACCAGACTGATCGTGAAGCTATAAAGGCAAATCTCCGTGAACGCGGTGCAGTTGCGATAGGAACTCACGATACAGATGAGAGTAAAAAGGGCAGATTTGGCGAGTATTATACTATGAATGATACGACAAGCGAGGATTTTGATCACGATGTAACTATCATCGGCTATGACGATCATTTCCCGAAGGATTATTTTTATGAGCCGGCTTCTGAGGACGGTGCGTGGATAGTCTACAACAGTGCGCTGGACTCAGGTACCCTGTACTACATTTCATACTGCACGGATATGCAGTATGCTATCAGCCATAAGGCAACTTACAAGTATTCTGAGGTGCTCAGCTATGATGCCGGAAATGAACAGGACAGGTACATAAAGACCGGCGACAGTACAAAGACTGCAAATGTCTTTCACAAGTCAGGAAAGCTTGCAGCAGTCGGAACTTACAATGATTTCGACAAGCAGGATATCAGGATCGAGATCTACGACAGCGGCTTCAATGACCTGCTGTATTCTCAGGACGCTGTACTCGGTTATCACGGCTATCATACAGTTGACCTTGATACTCCGGTCGATGTGAACGACTTTGCAGTGGTCATCACCTATTCAAAGGGAGCTCCTGTCGAGGGAGAAACTATTGATTACGGTGCGACAGATTACGTTACAAAGGCTGAAAGCGGTCAGTCATATGTGCGTATCAGCTGCACTGACGGACAGGTCGATGACTGGAAAGATCTCACGGACAGCGGCATCAAGCAATTCCTGAATATTGATTTTGAGCCCGGGAATTGCTGTATAAAGGCGCTTTTTGCAAAATAACTGATCTGAAGGAGAACTATGTATAATCTTAACATCGTTCTTGTTGAACCGCAGATACCGCAGAATACCGGGAATATCTCGCGTACCTGCGCTGTTACCGGAGCAAGGCTGCATCTCGTCAGACCGCTCGGCTTCGAGGTGACCGACAAGCATCTGAAACGTGCCGGTCTCGATTACTGGGACAAGCTCGACCTGACATATTATGACAGCCTCGATGACTTTTTCAGCAGGAACAAAAACGGGAATTTTTTCTATTTCACAACAAAGGGACGCAAGGTCCACAGCGAGGTGGAGTACCCAGACAACGCATATATTATTTTCGGGCGCGAGGACAAGGGACTGCCGGAGGAGCTCCTGCACGATAACCCTGAAAGCTGCGTCCGCATACCAATGAGGAACGAGCTGCGAAGCCTCAATCTTTCAAATTCCGTTGCCATAGCAGCGTATGAGATACTCAGGCAGTGGGATTACCCGGATCTTTCCCGCGAGGGAAAACTTACAAAATACGAATGGTAAAGGAGAATGAATTATGTCCAAGATAATGATACTTACTGACAGCGGCTGTGATCTTCCCAAGGAGATCATCGACGAGTTCGGAATAAAGGTGCTGCCTTTTGAGCTGACGCTCAACGGAGAGACCTTCCGCGAGACATTCGATAAATCAGCGCAGGACGTCTATGAGCTTATGGCAAATACCGATGAGATACCGAAACATTCACAGATCTCGCCGGTAAGGTTCGAGGAGGCTTACAAGGAGCTTTTCGAGCAGGGCTACACTGACGTTATCAGCGTTTCGATAAATTCAAACGGCTCAGGTACCTACAATAACTCCATAATCGGCAAGGAGGACTTTTACGAGTCAACTCCCGAAGCCAAGGACAAGATGCGTATTTTCAACCTCGACTCCAAGTGCTACACCATATTCTACGGCTATCCGATAATGGAAGCTATGAAGCGTATCAAAAAGGGTGCGACGGCTGAGGAGATAGTTGCATATCTCGAGGATTGGTTCAATGTCTGCGGCATTTATGCAGTTCCCTACAATCTCAAATATGCGAAGAAATCCGGACGTATTTCCGCAGCAAAGGCTTTTGCAGGAGAGCTCCTCGGACTCAAGCCCGTTATCCTCTTCGCTGACGGTACGACAGAGACTGTTGATAAGATAAGGGGAGAGAAGAACATAGTTCCGAAGCTGGTAGAGATAGCCGAGAAGAATATGACTCCGCAGACTCCATACATTATGGTCCACGGCAGGGACAATACCCTTGCAAAGGAGATCGAGAAGGAGCTCATCAAGCGCACCGGCAGAAAGGCTGAGATGTACGCTAACATAGGCGCGGTAGTTTCTGCGAATATAGGTCCGGACATCGTTGCTGTTCTTGTCAGAAGAAAGAATAAGTAAGGGAAGGCATTTCAAACGACATAATAGCATAAGGGACGCTCAGCTGAGCGTCCCTCTTTTTATGCAGGTCTGTTACTGCATCTTATAGGAATTGATCATCTTCTGAACCATTCGTCCGCCGATCGAGCCAGCCTCGCGTGAAGTGAGGTCGCCGTTGTAGCCCTGCTTGAGGTTTACGCCGAGCTCGGAAGCAGATTCCATCTTAAATCTCTCGAGAGCCTCTCTGCCCTTCTGAGTCATAGTACCGCTGTTGCTGTTGCCATTATTATTTGCCATTTTATTGTTCTCCTTAGAAAAGATTTTGATGCCGTGATAGTATTATGACTTCATCAAAAAAGATTATTAAAGGAAAAAATTGAAAATCAGCGATCGTAGGTATCAAGGAAATTATGTACCTCTCCGTGCTGCTTGTAGGCGATAATGGTACTGAGGTTGACGTTTTCGACACTGCGGAAGATGTTCTTTTCGACCTGAGGATTAACCTTTTTGAGCTGAGCGATGAGGTGCTTGACCTCAAGGCGTTTGGAGTCGGTCTGACCGTCCTTGTCGCAGGAGGAGCAGTTATCCGTGAACTTGCAGGCACACTGTATAAAGTGGAGGTCATTGTAGTCGCGCCAGTGCTTTATCTCGTCCTCTCTGACGAGGTAGAGCGGACGTATCAGCTCCATACCCTCGAAGTTGGTGCTGTGGAGCTTGGGCATCATAGTCTGCACCTGACCGCCGTAGAGCATCCCCATAAGTATGGTCTCGATAACGTCATCGAAGTGGTGACCGAGAGCGATCTTGTTGCAGCCGAGAGCCTTTGCGCGGCTGTAAAGGTAGCCCCTGCGCATACGCGCGCAGATGTAGCAGGGGTTCTTTTCAATGTTGAAAACAGAGTCAAAGATATCCGACTCGAATATCTCTATCGGTATCGACATAGACTCGGCATTTTTCTCGATAAGCCGGCGGTTTTCGGGGCTGTAACCCGGATCCATCACGATGAATTTCACCTCGAACGGGAATTTGTCGTGGCGCTTGAGCTCCTGAAACAGCTTTGCCATCAGCATAGAGTCCTTGCCGCCCGAGATGCATACAGCGATGCGGTCGCCGGGATTGACCAGCTTGTACTCGTTTATTGCCTTGGTGAACTTGCACCATATGGACTTTTTGAATTTCTTGCGGATACTCAGCTCGACGTCATCGGTTATCTGGCGGTTTTCCATTTTTATGCGGAGCCAGTCTATGTAGCCGCCGGCGAGGTTTACGGCGTTGAGTCCCTTTTCGCGGAGCTCGTCGGTTATGTCTGCACTGATGATACCGCTCTTGCAGCATATGACGAGGAGCTTGTCCGTGGGCAGCGGAGCGTCTTTAAGCTCATCGGCAGGGATATTGACTGCGCCCTTGATGTGACCGTAGCCGAAGGCGGCTGCGTCACGGATATCAATGATGGTATATGTTTCGGGAGCGAGTTTATTCAGCTCCTGCGGAGTTATCGAGTCGTTCATTCTATGACCTCATTTTTTGTTTTATTCAATCAATTATACCACGGAACGGAAGAAAAGTCAATTTTTCAGAAGCTGCAAATAAAAAGGACGTTCCCGGAGGAACGTCCTTAATGTTTGTTCGTCTAATGGAATTAGCCGAGCTCTGCGAAGTACTTGATAGTTCTTACCATCTGTGATGTGTAAGAATTCTCGTTGTCGTACCAAGAAACTACCTGAACCTCGTAGAGGCCGTCACCGATCTCAGCAACCATTGTCTGAGTTGCATCGAAGAGTGAACCAAATCTCATACCGATAACGTCAGAAGAAACGATCTGATCCTCGTTGTAGCCGAATGACTCAGAAGCAGCAGCCTTCATAGCAGCGTTGATGCCTTCC
>CACXEJ010000114.1 GCA_902766595.1 Ruminococcus flavefaciens
AGCGAAGGCAACTTCCTCTGGCCCGGCTTCGGCGACAATATGAGAGTTCTCGACTGGATCATCAAGAGAGTTGACGGCGAAGTTGACGCTGTTGAGTCTCCTATCGGATACCTCCCCAAGGCTGAGGATATCAACCTCAAGGGTATCGAGGACGAGGTTTCACCTTCCGCACTCGAAATGCTCCTTACAGTTAACAAGGACGAGTGGAAGAAGGAGATCGCTGAGATGAGAAGATACTACGATGAGGACATCAAGGCTAAGGGCGGCAACATTCCGCAGGCTCTCTACGATGAGCTCGATATGATCGAGGCTAACCTCAACAAGTAATTTTCACTCCACAAACGAACATTCAAAAAACGGGACTGTCGCTCTCTGCGGCAGTCCCTTATTATAAAGAGGTATAGGTTTATGCTGTTTATTATATACGCTGCTGTAACGCTCGCTATCGGCCTCGCTGCTTTATGCACTATCTTCTGGTTTCATAAGAAACTGCATCTGCTCGAACTGACCGAAGAGACTTCCGGTGTCATCACAAAGATAACCCAAAGCAGCCTCGGCACAACTCCGGATTCAACTGTCATGGCACGTCAGATAAAGGTAAAGTACACCATTAACGGCAAGGACTACCGCACCAGTATGCAGTATCAGGGCGACCGCATTTTTGAGATCGGTCAGGAAGCAACAGTCCTCTACGATCCGGACAAGCCCTCCCGTGCTGTCCCCAAGGACTTTGAGCCGGAAAAAGCCAGATATTACTGGAAGCTCTGTATGATACTGATGATAGGTTTCTTCGTAGTGGCTTTGATAGTGACCGGCATCACACTTCCGAATACATTGGGCTTGTCAAAGGAAACAAAGCGCAGATACGACTTCGGTATGCACCTCTTTTTCACAGCTGCTATGCCTATAGCCTATTTCAGATTCAGCCGCACAGAATCCTACAAAGCTGAAAAGAAACGCGACCCCAAGGGCACAAGGAGCGCCTTTCTCGGTGCTGCAGCATTGTGGGGCAAATTCCTGATAGACCTTATCTGGGATATTATCGAAATGTTTGTGTTTTAACAGCAAAAACGAAAAAGCTGTATCGCTATTATGCGGTACAGCTTTTTCTTGTATTATGTTTGGAAGCCGTCTTTAAACAAGAATGAGACCGTTTGCGTCCGGTTTTTTGCACAGCGCAACAATGAATTCAATAAATGCGATTAGTGCAGGAATAAACGTCCAGCAAAACAGAAGATAGAGGATACCCGAGCCTGTTTTATGCGCATAAAACTTATGTGCACCTATACCGCCTAAAAAGAAGCAGAGCAGACAGTATACCAACTTATTGACCGCAACCGTTCCGTTTGCAAGCATCACTTGCGGAGTCTGCATTGTCTGAGTATTGTTCATATTAATGTTTATTCCGCCAGCCGGCATAGCATTATCAGCTTTCTTTTCATCGACCTTTGAGACTATCGTTCTTGTCTCGGTTTCAAATATCTCTACCTTATCGCCGATATGAGGAACAAAATTAATATCCGATGTTCTGATCTCCTTGATGCCGCCATCATCTGTTCCGATAGAAATAACAGTATCAGTTATATCCAAAATTTTTGCCATAATATCCCAACCTTTCATTATTAGATAGAAGAGTTTCCTCTGAGATTATTATACAGCATTTACAATATATTTGCAAGATAAATATAATACAAATAATTTGTAATTTTTTTGTATATTCCTGACAACTGCTACGGTATAATGATTATAAAGGAGTGTGCAATTATGTTCAGATTACAAAAAGGATATGAAGAATACGTCACAAAGACCTTCCGGCTGCCTAAAGAATTCATAGACCAGCTCGAAAAAATAGCGTTCGACAACCACCTTTCCCTCAATCAGCTCGTAACACAATGCCTGAAATATGCTATCGACAACCTCGATGAAGAAGATGTCACAAACATAAAATAAACCGCTCCGACCGGAGCGGTTTTGCTTTATTTATAGTTCAGCGGAACGCCGAGGGCGGTGCGGGTGTCAAAGCTCAGCGAGACGTCGAGGACGCCGTCCCCTACAATGTGTCATTCTTCATCATAGTCATCGGACTCCGGCTCGGGAAGGACTTCCACTATGACCTTATCAACGGTCTGTTCGCTGACCTCCTTGGCAGTAAGTCTGAACCTGCCTGTCTCGGCAGTCTCACCGGCGTCGGGAATATGCTCCATAACATCAGTCACCCAGCCGCCCACGGAGGTACACTCCGTATCGACCATATCATCGTCGAGCCCTATCTGCTCAAGCATATCGCTGATACTCAGGTCGCCGGCGACTTCGTATCTGTCGTCCGCCAGCTTTACAACATTGGCGATTATCTCGTCGTCCTCGTCGTATATCTCACCGACGAGCTCCTCGATAATGTCCTCAAGGGTGATGATACCCTTCGTGCCGCCGTACTGGTCTATGACGACCGCAAGGTGGACCTTTGAGCGCTGCATATCCTTCATAGCCTCACTGATGAGCTTGCTGTCGGCAATATGCGGCACCTCCTGAATGATACTGCGTATATCGCTCCTGCCCTCGACGAGCATCTTGAAAAAAGCCTTGTTCGTGATGATACCGATAATGTCATCGAGACTCTTCTCGTAAACCGGCAGACGCGAATACATCTCACTGCTGAAAAGCTCCTTTATATCGTCGATCGTGGAATTCACCTCAACACCGATGACCTTGACACGCGGGATAAGTATCTCGTTGACGGTTATCTCGTCGAATTCGAGAGCACTTTTGACGAGTTCGCTCTCCTGTTCCTCGATAACGCCCTGTTCCTCGATCTCGTCGATCATATACTTGAGCTCGTCCTCGGTAACACTGGGAGTCTCATCGCCCCTGTCGAAAACCGCGGAGAGCTTGTTCAGCAGAAACACAAGCGGTTTGAAAACGGTTATGAGGAAGGTCAGCGGACCGGCGAACGAAAGCGCTATTTTTTCGGCATTTCTCTTGGCGTAGGACTTCGGAATGACCTCACAGAATGTCAGTACGAGCAGCGTTATCACGATAGTGGATATAGCCGCACCGTTGCTGCCGAATATGCTTATAAACAGCAGGGTGCTGACGGAAGAAGCCGCGATGTTCACGATATTGTTTCCGATGAGGACCGCAGTCAGGACCTCGT
The DNA here is from genome assembly GCA_902766595.1 of Ruminococcus flavefaciens. Lineage (GTDB taxonomy): Bacteria > Bacillota > Clostridia > Oscillospirales > Ruminococcaceae > Ruminococcus > Ruminococcus flavefaciens_U. The sequence continues at coordinate 3,152 of CACXEJ010000114.1, forward strand.
CAAAACGGTTTGCGAGCCGGAGCGCCTTTGCAGCTTTTTTGCTGCCCTGAGCCTCATAGTTCTTGAGGCGCAGCTTGTTTACGCTCGAAAAAGCGGTCTCCGTTCCCGAAAACAATGCGGAGAATATCATCATAGAGATGATGAGAATGATTTTCCATAAGTCCGAGTTATCCATAGTAAACCTTTCATAAAATAGTATAATATATGTATTATATCATATAATACCCAAAATAGCAACAGACGCGGAGAAAAAAATTCGCTGCATTATTTACGCCGCGAACAAGGCGGCGCGGGCTCCGCGCTTATATCACATATCCGTAAATAAAGCAATAGCGCACACCAAAAACGCTGCCAGCCTTACTGACAGCGTTTTATGCTTTCATTATGAATTTTTTCATATTTTCGTCCTTACTCTTTAAACTGCAACGATCTGTCCTTTGTTCAGCGAGCCTGCCTGATACTCTATTTCTACGCGGTCTCTGACATCAATATGGGTATCCGAGTCACAAAGCTCCTCACCTATCCTGCAAACAACGATAGTACCCTCGTCCAGCTGTACCTCGTAGAGAGTTTTTCTTTCCGGACCGCCGGTCTGGATGAGCCTTACGACTTTTCCGGAATACAGCATTCTGTGCAGACTTGCATCGACAGCTCTTTCAAGCCTGTCAACTTTACGTTTGATGTGTTCATAGACATTGTGTTTAACCTTAAAGCTCATACTTACCGCCTCCAAAATAGATTTTTCTGCCTAAATATTACCACATAGTATCACCGTTGTCAATAGCTTCTGTCGAAAGTTTACAAATTAGTAACATTTTAGTATAAAAAATATCCGCACCCCATAGGTGCGGATATGAAATCGTGTAAGTATTCAGCCGACGCTTGTGCGCCGTTTGGATTACTTGATCTCGATTGTAGCGCCAGCCTCTTCAAACTTAGCCTTGAGCTCGTTAGCCTCAGCCTCAGAAACGCCTTCCTTGATAG
>CACXEJ010000115.1 GCA_902766595.1 Ruminococcus flavefaciens
AAGCTCTGTGCCGCCGAGCATATTGCTCCACTGGTCATCGCCGCCGAACTGCATATTGCAGCCGTATTTCTGGAAGAGCTGGTAAAAATCGTAGCTCTGCATTATCATATAGTTGAATTCGAGGAATGAGAGTCCGCGTTCGAGTCTCTGCTTGTAGCACTCGGCTGTGAGCATACGGTTTACGCTGAACTGCGCACCAACTTCACGGAGCACCTCGATGTAGTTGAGGTTCATAAGCCAGTCTGCGTTGTTTACGACGATAGCCTTTCCCTCTGAGAAGTCGATGAAGCGGCTCATCTGCTTCTTGAAGCATTCAACGTTGTGCTGGATAGTCTCGGGAGTCATCATCTTTCTCATATCGGTCTTGCCGGTGGGATCGCCGATCATAGCTGTACCGCCGCCGATGAGCACGATGGGCTTGTTTCCTGCCATCTGGAGTCTCTTCATAAGGCAGAGCGCCATAAAGTGACCAACGTGGAGCGAGTCGGCAGTGGGATCAAAGCCGATGTAGAAGGTTGCCTTGCCGGCGTTTACGAGTTCCTCGATCTCCTTCTCGTCTGTGAGCTGTGCGAGGAGTCCTCTGCGTCTGAGTTCTTCAAAAGTAGTCATATTTATTCTCCTTTTTCGTTATTATTCTTACGATGATAGTGTGTGTTTTCATTGATGATCCTCAATAGTGATCTCATAATTCTCCGGCGACTTCAGACCAAGAGTCTTGACCCTTACAGTTATCTCGCCGTCCTTCTTATTGCCATTTGTCTGGAGAGTACCCGTCTCAGATTCTGAACCGCTTTCATTCAGCAGCTTATAAGTGAATTTTTCAGCCTTATTGTTGTCAGGGTCAATATGGAACGTCAGCGCCAGATCGACAGTTCCGTCACCCTCAGTTGCAATATAGCTTACAGACTTGATGATAGTCTCGCCTGAGCTGTCCGAAACGGTTATCGGACCTTCAGGCATCTTGAAGTGCGACCTGCCGTCATTTTCATTGCTTCCGGAAGTGTCCTCAGCGGAAGCCTCAGTTGATACAGAAGCCTTTGTTCCGGTTTCAGTTGATGCTGTTTCTGACGAGCTGCCTGATGAACCACCGCAGCCAGTCATCGTTAGGCACACAGCAAGCGCTGCTATGATGCCAGTCATACTTTTTTTCATAACATTTCCCTCCGTACTTCATAAAGAATGAACTCATTATCTGACCTCATTTATATCACGACCTTTCACGTTTATTCTCTGTTATGTCACTACGTCATTGCGGACTGTCTCCTCAAAGCCGTCGGGAAGCTCATCGAGCCTTTGAAGCAGCTCTCTGACCTCATCGCATACCAGCTCGCTTTCAAAGAGCCCCAGTTCCATATCATAATACCCTTTATTTCCGGAACTGTCCTTAGTGACGAAATATACCTTGTACTTCTGCTCGGTCTGGATAAAAACGCCGTCAGCGTACTGGTTTTCACGAACGACCTTCCTGCCTGCAGCTACAATATCTGCCGTGCGGAACGACCTCACTCTGCTCGGATCATAGATCACGATATACTCGCTGCCGATATTTATGCCTGACGTTTCCAACTTTATCATCTTACCGCAGACATACGAGCTTTCAATGCGCTGATACTCATTTCTGACACGCTTTATCCAGCGTCTTGCAGGGATACCGAGGAGTCTCCGCAGAGCGTCACCGGTACCGAGTATGCCTGCTGCAAAAATCATAAAGCGAAAGTTGGTCATTCTCTGTATCGGGTGAGGCAGAAGTATGCAGAGAAAGATAACGGCTATCGTTAAACAGAATACGAAATAACCGTATGTAAGGGGGGCACGGTAGTTTTTGAGCAGATCAGCCCTCATACCGCGCGGATCTATCTTAGCGAAAGAATAGTTTGTCTTGAAGTTAAGATAGGACTGCCGCCAGCGCTGAGAGGAGAAGTATTCTCCGCTCTCCACTTCCTCTTTTACTGCTTTGTTTTTCTTCAGAGCGCATTTTTCTTCAATATACAGCCCTGTTCCCACAAGCATTATTGCTGCCGGAACAACAAAAGCCAGTATGTGTCCGAATTTTGAATTGGCTTCTGTCTCTATCACGAAAAACGAGGTCAGACTTATAACTGCCGTTACAAGAAAGATAAGGAATACTCTTGACTTTTTGATGCAGATCACTCCCTTTCGCAGACCATTCAAGCGTCAGTGTCCCTGACCTGTAAAGCGGCGATCGTTCAGCTTCATACCGTGTCTCATAAGCTCGTCGCGTATGTACTCGGACTGAACGGCGTTCACTATGTGCTTCACCGGCTTTTTCCGTCCCCTGACGAACAGCCGGACAACGTAGGAAAATTCCTGCTTTGTTATAAAGCCGGCACGGTCGCGTTTCGTATCAGTGACGAATAAAACATCAGCGGCGGTTATATCGGATATTCTGAAGCACTCACAGACCGAGCTCTCTATGGATACGATGTAGTCTATGCCGATGTTGAGTCCGGAAAGGGGGTTGAGTATCATTCTGCCGCCCATATATGAGCGCTCTATCATCGGAAGCTCTTCGCGGTTCTTCTTCTCGAACGCCTTTACCGGTATACCTGCAAACTGCTCAGCAGCTTCAATAAAGAATACCAGCGCAGCCAGTCCGAAAATAACCGCTGCGGCTATGGCTGTAATGCTGCGGGCATACTCGATAAAGCTCATAATCACCGCTGTGATACCGCCGGATAATGCAAGGCAGCAGACTCCGTACAAAAGGCTCCTCGGAGCATACTTCCTGCGGTAAACAGCCCTCAGGTCAGCGGACACAGAGTCAGCCTTTATCTCACGGAAGGCTTTTTTCTCATAATTCTCAAGTGCCTCCTGCCGGAGCTCGGCTCCCGGACGTTCCGCCGCCCTCTGAGTCCTGCGCGTGATGAGCTTCTCCTGCAAAAGCATTATCCAGATGCATACGCCGATAAATAACTGCGGTATCAGTGCAAACGGCAGCAGCAGGTATGAGCCCTCCAGCACGAACAGGTATATCAGTATCGCAGAAAACGGAAGTGTACAGATGAACAGGTAAATTATGTCTTTTTTGTGCTTCATTTTTACCTCCTGTATCAAATAGGAGTTTAAGTCCGCTCAGGGCAGAAATTGAAAAACTTCCGGCTGATAAAAAAGCCCCCGACAGTCCGCAAAAGACCGTCAGGGACGAAATTCTCCGTGTTACCACCCTGTTTCGCCGGATAGCTCCGACCTCGTTAAGCTGTAACGGGCATACCCGTCCGCACCTACTGCTGTTTCAGCACGGCTCCTCCCGGACGTAATTCTCCGCGCGCCCTCGTTCCCTCGCACCCTCCGGAAACTCTCTGTATCAGGCTCTGCACGGCTTTTATCCGTTCCTCGTATTTACCTTGCCTTTATGATACCATATTTGTCCGGTCTTGTCAAGCATAATATTTGTTAATATAAAAAAATAATACACTGCCTATTGACTTTCTGCTGCCGTTGTTGTATAATATTATGTGTTGATGCTGATGTGGCACAGTCGGTAGCGCAACGCCTTGGTAAGGCGTAGGTCGTCGGTTCAAGTCCGATCATCAGCTCCATATCTATGTTACAAAATAGATCCCAAGCCAAAAACTCCCGATTTTTCGGGAGCTTTTGCGTTACAAAGAGCAAAAATTTTTTATGTGTTACCGTAGATCCCAAACCGTAAAAATACGACTCGAACGCGCCAAAAGGAGTTTTGAGAGCTGATACAAAGACGGTCAGGAATAAAAGTACGGGAAAGCTCAGAAAACAGCCGAAAACCGAATATAGAATTTTCAACCGAT
>CACXEJ010000116.1 GCA_902766595.1 Ruminococcus flavefaciens
ATAAAAATCTCCGAGGATGACCTCCTCGGAGATAATACATAATTAACTGCGTTAAGAACACCATACAGAGGAAAGGTTCTTCCCCCGTACCCCCCTTTCCAAAGACTTTATTTTCGTTTTTGCCATGACAGTACAGAATTAGCGCTACTATGATTAGTAGCGCTTTGTTTTTTCGTATCTTGAACTAATGTACTGTCACGGCAAAAACCAGATAAAAGTTTTCGGAAGGGAGTTTGAGGGTGACTCCCCACAGTGTGGGGAGATGTCCGCAGGACAGAGGGGACGCGCCGCCGTTAGCGGAACCCTTTTTCAAAAGGTTTTCCCTCAATAAATCGTATGTCCTTCTATATTGGTATCGCCCTTAAGGCAGCTATTTTTTTACCCTGCACAGGTTCGCTTCGCCGGAGCCGAGGTGCTTGACGGAACCGTCCGGGAGTTCCACGATAAGGTTGCCATTATCGTCGATGCCGAGAGCCTTGCCGGTTATGGGCTGATTTCCGACCATTGCGGTTATATCGTTGCCCGTCAGGAGCTCGCGGCGGCGGTAGCCTTCAAGAAAGCTGCGTTCGCGCAGGCTGTCTGTGTAGAACTCAAGGCGGTCGAGAATAGCGGCGCACAGAGCATTCCGGTCTATAATGAGACCTGTCTCGTCCTCAATTGAGGAAGCGGTCTTTATGAGTTCGCTGTCGAACTTTCCGCGGACGCTCCGGACGTTTACGCCGATACCGATAACGGCGTAGTCGAGGGACTTCATCTCAAGTCCGAGCGAAGCCTCCGTGAGGATACCGCAGATCTTCTTGCCGTTCAGGTAGACGTCGTTCACCCACTTTATCTGAGCAGCACTGCCGGTGAGCTTTTCGACTGCTTCTGCGACTGCGACCGAAGCGGCAGTGGTCATCATAGCGGTGGCTTCGAGTTCGATTTCAGGGCGCAGAATAACGCTCAGATAGAGTCCTGTTCCGGCTGGTGATACGAAGGTGCGTCCGAGCCTGCCGCGTCCCATAGTCTGCATATCGGCTGCGACAGCCATTCCGTGAGGAGCACCGGCGGAAGCGAGTTCCTTTGCGGCGATATTCGTGGAATTCACCTCGTCCAAGACTTTGAGTTCCCTGCCGAGAGCTTTTGTCGTGAGGTGTGAGGTTATGAGCTTTTCGGAGAGACGGTTGTTGCTGTCCGCGAGCCGGTAGCCCTTTGAGGTCACGGACTCGATAGCATAGCCCTCTGCTTCGAGGGACTTGACCGCCTTCCATACGGCGTTGCGGCTGACTCCGAGCTTTTCTGCGAGAGCCGCGCCGGATATATATTCGCTGCCGGAAGCAGCAAGAGTATTCAGGAGAGAGTCTTTAACGTTCATAGAATTACCTCCGATGTAAGTATAGCATAATAGAGGAGAAAAAACAAGTGGGGAACTATTGTTGAGTTCCCCACCTGTTTTTATATTTTTTCACAGAAAGCAATTATTTCGTCTTTTCTCGGCTCGACTGCTTCCTTGTATTCAACGGAGCAGAGTCCGAGCGAGCCGCAGCACTCTATTTCGAGGTGACCGTAGAAGTGCTCGATAGTGCCGATGATGCGCTGGCACTCCGGCATTGACGGACCGGTCCTGAGAGCGACGGCATAGCCGCGTTTGCCCTTGCTGAGGGAGGCGTGAGGCTCGTGGGTGTTGCACCACGGAGTAAACCTGTCGATGAACGCCTTGAACTGTCCCGGGACGTCAGCCCAGTATGACGGAGCAACGGAAACGATAATATCAGCTCTTTCAAACTCTTCGGCTGCGCGGTCGAAGTCATCGTGCTGAACGCATTTTGCTGTGTTATGGCAGCTCCGGCAGCCTTTGCAGAAGCCGAAATCATAATCGTCGATGCATATGCTCTTCACGTCGTAACGTTCAGAAAGCTCCTGCGCTATAATGCGGACTATCTCTGCGGTAGCGCCGTTTCTGACGGGACTGCAGTTTATTACAAGTGCTTTCATATTGCCTCCTTATCAGGCTTTGTTCTTTGTGGCTGCTTCTCTTATCATTCTGAGTATCTGAGTAACTGCGAACGGGATAACCGCAAGTCCGGCTACCTCGAGGAGGTTCTTGCCGGTGAAGCAGTTGCTTACAGACATAAAGCCGTGGCAGGGAGTTATCATAAGCGCGCATACGAGAAGAAGTGCTCCGACGCAGAATGCACCGATAGAGAAGAGGTTCGTTGTAAAGCCGAGCTTTGCGAGGGAGTGCTTTCCGCGGCTGTCGAAGCCCTCAAAAAGGCGGGCGAGGCAGAGCGTTGCGAAAGCCATAGTGCTTGCCATAGCGGCAGAGTCGCAGGAGTGCTTGCCTATCATAAGTGCAACCATTACGCAGGCTGCGATGATAATGCTGTGGAATGCGATATAGATGCCGGTCTCCTTGTTGAGTATGGACTCCTTGGACGAACGCGGCTTTTCCTTCATAACGCCGTTCTGCATAGGCTCCATACAGAGTGCGAGAGCCGGCAGCGAGTCGGTGAGGAGGTTGATGAAGAGGAGGTGTACCGGCATAAACGGCAGCGGCAAATCAAGTATGGTAGTCAGCAGGACTACTATGATAGCTGCGGCGTTTCCGGCAAGCAGGAACTTGATAGCGTTCTTGATGTTGTTGTAGATACATCTGCCGTTTGCGACTGCCTTTACGATAGTTGCGAAATTGTCATCGGCGAGTATCATCGAAGCTGCGTCCTTTGATACCTCTGTGCCGGTGATGCCCATAGCAACTCCGACATCAGCCTTCTTGAGCGCAGGAGCGTCGTTTACACCGTCGCCGGTCATTGCAACGACCATATCCTTCTTCTGCCAGAGGTCAACTATGCGTATCTTGTGCTCGGGCGAAACTCTTGCATAAACGGATATCTTTTCGAGCTTTGCAGAGAGCTCATCGTCCGAGATGTTGTTGAGCTCGTTGCCGTCCATAGCGAGGTCGCCGTCCTTGTAGATGCCGATCTCCTTGGCGATAGCAACGGCTGTGAGCTTGTGGTCACCGGTTATCATAATGGGTTTTATTCCCGCGGAAATACATTCTGCAACGGCAGCCTTGCTCTCCTCACGCGGAGGATCGGTCATAGCTGTGAGACCTATATAGATGTAGTCACACTCATCATCGAGCGTTATCGCGGCATCGCTGGTGAGTATCTTCTTGGCAAATGCGAGGACACGCATACCGTTTTCGGAGTATCTGAGGTTGGACTTGCGTATCTCAGCGAGGTCGTCCTCAGTGATCGGGCGCACATCTGTGTCAGTGAGCACGAATTTGAGTCTCGGAACAAGCACGTCGATAGCGCCCTTGGTGTAGGCTGTTCTTGCAGCACCGAACTGGTGTACGGTGGTCATCAGCTTTCTGTCGCTGTCGAAGGGTATCTCGTCGGCACGGGGATTTTCCTCGCGTATGCGGAGGTATTCGTCATTTCCGAGGTAATCGGAGAGAGCGGTCTCAGTAGGATCGCCGAGCCAGCCGTCATCAGACTTCGCAGCATCGTTGCAAAGTGCCATAGCAAGGAGGAGTTCCTTCTTGGCACGTTCACAGGGGAAACTGAGGTCGCGGACCGTCATACGGTTCTGGGTAAGAGTGCCGGTCTTGTCCGAGCAGATTATGGATACACAGCCGAGACCTTCGACTGCCTTGAGGTCCTTGATGATAGCCTTCTGCTTCGACATCTTCTGAGTGCCGATAGCGAGGGAGATAGTGATGATCGAGCTGAGAGCCTCCGGGATTGCGGCAACGGCAAGTGCTACTGCGAACATAAGCGCATCAACGACAGGCTGACCGTTTATGAAGTAGGTCATCAGGAATACGAGGATACAGATGCAGATGATAGCGATCGAAAGTATCTTGCTGAACTTGTCAAGACTTACCTGAAGAGGAGTCTTTTTCTTCTTTGCGTTCTGCATAAGAGAAGCGATCTTGCCTATCTCGGTGTTCATACCGACTCCGGTAACTACCGCAACACCTCGTCCGTTGGAGATGTTGGAGCCGGAGTAGATCATATTCACGCGGTCGCCGAGAGCAAGCTCGGGCTGGTCTATCTTGTCAGTGGATTTGGTAACGTTCAGGGACTCGCCGGTGAGGGCACTCTCATTGACCTGAAGCGAGGCTGCTTCGAGGAGACGGCCGTCGGCTGCGGCAACGTTTCCGGCTTCCATAAGGAGGATATCTCCGACAACGACCTCAGAAGCAGGTATCTCGGTCTGAGCACCGTTTCTGATGACTCTTGCGCTGGGGGAGCTCATAGCTTTCAGGCTGTTGAGCGATTTCTGTGCCTTGACGTGCTGTGCCGTACCGAGTATGGCGTTCATAATGAGCACGACGAGGATAACGATAGTACTTCCGATCTCGCCGCTTATCATCGAGATTATTGAAGCAATGATGAGGATAACTACCAGCAGGTCTGCGAACTGCTCGAGGAATACCCTGAATATGCTCTTCTGTTTTTCCTCTGAAATGGCGTTTTCGCCGTTTTTGTTTCTGCTCTCGGTTACCTGTGCATCGGTGAGACCTTTTTCGCGGTCACTGCCGAGAGTCTTAACGACGCTGTCGCCGTCCTGATCAAAATAATTCATATCATCTCTCCGTTTCATCAGACATTATTGTCATAGTTAAGGTTGTACTTTATCATAAACTTTTCGGCGTATGAGCCGGAAGGAACGTGGAAAATGCAGCCGTCACCGTAATATTCAAAGGCGCTTTCGTCCATTTTCTTTATACTTGCTGGCAGCCAGACCTCTTTGAGAACTGGTTCATAAGCAAATGCAGAGGCACCGATGGTCTCGCAGCCCTCGTTTATGCGGACAGTTTCGAGACTGTCGCAGTATTCAAAGGCTCTGCCGACTATCTCGGTGCAGCCGTCAATGGTGACGCTTTTCAGACCGCTGCAGTAGCTGAAAGCCTGTGAGCCTATGCTCTTAACATTGGACGGGATAGTTATCTCCCTGAGCTGTTCGCAGTATTCAAAGGCGCTTCCCTCAATGGAGGTGATGTTGTCCGGAATGGTGAATTCGGTAAAGTCGCCGTACTCATACTGACGGGCGCGGATAACGTTTTTCAGGTCGATCGGTTCGTAAACCGCAGGCTCGCTGGAATACTTCGCATCACTGCTGCCTTTGGCGAGCTTTTCAGCGTAAGAGCCGTCCGGAGCGTGTATCGTGAGGTCGCCGTCCGCCCAGAAAGTAGGCTCGCCGACGGATTTAAGGCTTGCCGGGAGATTTATGTCCCTGAGACTCGAGCATCTTGAGAACGAACCGCCTGCTATCGTTTCAAGCCCCTCTGCGATGTCCACGAAGCGGAGCGCGTCAGCGCAGTCGAATACGCAAGCTCCGATGCTCTTTACAGATGACGGGATATAGACTGCAACTATGGAGCTGTCGTTCTTGAAAGCCCACGACTCTATTCGCGTAACGCTGTCCGGGATATGGAGCTCGCTCTCTACGCCGTCGTAGCCGTAGAGTATGCCGTCCTCTATCTTGAAGCCGTCGCTGTCAGAGGGAATACTGCGGGCTTTTTCCATAAGCTCCATTGCGCGCTCACCGTCGCTGACATCGTCATTGGGGTTTGCATAGGAATTATCCTCGCGGTATTCGTGATCGTCACTGTATTCTTCATCGGTCACAGCTTCGGTCTCTGTCTGGCTCTGCTTAGGCAGCTTGACGTTCTTTTTGGTCGGCTCTGTTACATCATCGGAGGTTTCTTCGGTTTCAGCGGAAGTGCTTTCCGAAGATTTTGCGGCGGAAGCGGTCGAGGCTGCCTTGTCCGGTGATGATGAACTGCTTTCGTCTGTCGTACCGCAGGCTGTCAGCAGAGATAATGACATAACGGCAGAAAGAGCAAGTGCAAGTGATTTTTTCATATTTGATCCTTCTTTCATAATGATAGCTGCAAATACAAAAAAGACTTTTATTGCAGCTTGATGTGCAACAAAAGTCTTGCTAAAGTCTTTTGGACTTTGTCCGTCCGGCAGCTTGCAGCTGCGTCATGACGAAACGGACACTTACAGCAGTGGCTGTTAAGAAGCTACTTCCTTTTATTGATAACATATTACCATTAAAATGGATATTTGTCAAGGGGAAGCGGTGCAGCGGCTGCAAAAGTTACGGAATTATCGGCGTATTTTACAAATTAGAAGCGAGATAATGAAAAAAATATTACATTTCGGGAACTTTTTGCGTAATTGCTTGAAAAGATAGATATACGGTGCTATAATGTAATATGTCATATCTGCGTGGGATACGAGGTATGCGTTTACCGCTGACGCGGAATACATCGGAAGAAGGTAAGAGGGATCGTATGAGGATCACGGCTATGATACTTGCTGCGGCAACAGCCCTGTGCTGTGTTTCGTGCGGTAAGAGCAGTTCGTCCAGCTCTGAGGTCGATACCAATATAGTCGGTATGTGGAGCATCAGCGGCGAAGGCGCTGACGGCGGCTACATTTTTGAAGACAACGGCACGGCAAGTGTTTACTTCAAGCCTGACAATACATATTTCGAGGACGATGCTTTCTTTATCTACGGTACCCACGTCGGCGGAGACCGTCTCAAGTTTGACGGCGATATACTCACTGCCGAGGTATTGAATGAAAATTTCCTGACGCTCGACCGCGTCGGAGAACCTGACAAGACCACATTTAACGGCGATTATGTCATCACCGGCGGAACTATGCTCGAAACCATCATACAGAGCCTCGGTTTCCCGGAAAGTGAAAAGCCTGAGCTCCATTTCAGAGTCGAGGACAATAAGGCGACTATCGTTGCGGTAGACGCTATGGACTACACATTCGACGGCAAAACGCTCGATCTCAAGGGCAAGCACGGCTTCCCCTCAAGCAGCGGCGAGACGGAACGCAGCGGCGATAAGCTGACGATAAAGCGCAATGACGGCAAAAGCCGTGTACTGAACAAGGTCAAATAGCGCTTAAGCGCATTTGTATATAAGAAAGGCTCCGGATAAGCTCCGGTATCAACCCACTCTTTACAGGAGGACAATTATGAAAAGATTAACAGCAATACTTCTGAGTTGTATGCTCATCACCTGCAGCTTTGCTTCTTGCGGCAGTGATGACGATGACGATTCAAGCAGCAAGTCAAAGAAGACATCAACTTCATCATCAGTTGAAGAGGATGACACAGACGACGAGGACTCAACAGATGATGAGGACTCGACCGACGATGAGGATTCCACTGAGAAGGCTACCAAGAAGAAAAAGTCTTCAAAGGGCGAGACCGATATTGACGAATTCGTTGGTAAATGGGAAGCATTCAAGGTAATTGACGATAATGACGAGGAATATGAGGACGAGTATATGGGTGTAGCTATCTCTGATATACTCAAGCTCGAGATATTCGATGACGGTTCTATCACACTCAAGTTCTACGGTCAGAAGGACGAGGACCTCGAATGGGTAGACGAAGAGGACGGCACTCTGTCTGTTGAAGACAATGACGGCGTTACAACTTACCTCTCTATCGACGATGACGGAAACCTCGTTGCCGAGGACGATGAGGATACTATGTACTTCAAGAAGGTAAAGAAGTTCACAGAGCCTGAGACCGAGGAAGAGACTTCAAAGGAAAAGTCAACAAAGGAAAAGACAACTAAGGAAAAGACCACCAAGGAAAAGACAACTAAGGAAGATACTACAAAGGCTACAAAGTCTTCCGGCGGAAGCGGCTACAAGAAGGGTGAGATCGACGAGGATATCTTAGGCAAGTGGGAGACCAAGGAAGGCTCCTTCAGCGGCTGGTATGAGTACAAGGAGGACGGTAACGGAAGCGTTTACCTCGACTCATCTTCTATCATTCACTTCGAGGGCGACAAGATCTTCTTCAACACAACAGAGCTCGGTCCTGACAAGTATACATTCAAGGACGGAAAGTTCTCACTCACTGTCGGCTCAAACGACATTCTCACTATGGAGAAGGTTGACGGCGACGGCAGCAAGCTCGACGGCGAATACAAGGTAACAAGCGGACTTCTCTTCGACCAGTACGACAAGACCTACAAGAATACGAGCGATTATGCTTTCCACTTCATCGTTGACGGAAAGAAGAGCACTATCTGCCTCGTAAACTGCTTTACATATTCAGCAGACGGCAGCAAGATCTACATCGGAGAGGGCTCATCACTCTTCAACAACAAGGAGTTTGATTACACTCTCGACGGCAAAAAGCTCACGCTCAAGTCCGGAATTGCACAGCAGATCCTCACAAAGGACTAATAAGATAAAAAATAACAAATCAGTATAGGAGAAATATTATGAAAAAACTTGCAGCGATCCTTGCAATGTGTCTCGTTATGACATCAGCTCTCGTTTCCTGCGGAGACGCAGACGAAAGCTCATCAGGCAGCTCAGCAAAGGCTTCAACATCAACAAGCGCTCCCGAGGAGAACAGCTCGGACGAAGCATCTACTGAGGAAGCATCAGATGACGAAACCGATACCACAAAGGCTTCAGATGACAATAACGATGAGACTTCCTCTGAGGCATCTTCAAACGGCGCTTCTGAAGCATCTTCAGAAGATGATACAACAAAGGCGAGCAAGGAGCTTCCCACAGGCGGCATAATCCCCACTGAGGAAGATACTACAAAGACTACCGTTGATCCTTCAACTCTCAAGGGCGGCAACATCGTTGGCTCATGGGAAATGACGGAAGAAGAAGTAACTATGATCCTTACCTTCAAGGACGACAAGACTGTTGGAGAAGCAATTGATTTCAGCGGTTATATCTCATTTGAAGGCAACAAGATGAAGTTCGGCGACGGCGAGTACGCTCAGGAGCTCGATCTTGAATTCGACGGCACTAAGGGCAAGGTCACAGTAAGCGGTGAGGAATACCTTACACTCGAAAGAATTTCCGGCGAGACAGACAAGAACAATATGGACGGTACCTACAAGATAAGCGGCGGTATTATGTCCTCAATGCTTGGCGGCGGCGACAAGGATATAACACTCAAGATCGACGGCAAGAAGGTACTTGTTTCAACTGACAATTTCGGAAAGTATGAAATAAACGGCAACAAGCTCAAGCTGACAGAGAACGGCGATAACGAAGCTGAAGAGGTTTCCTTCAACGTTGACGGTGATACCCTTACTGTCGTTGACGAAAACGGTGAAGCTACTGTACTTAAGAAAGTTGACTGATCTGCGGAGGTGCTTGAATTAAATGGAGGGCGGAACTGACGGCGGTAATCCTCGGGAAAGGGGGACACTGCTATGACAGCTCGGATCATCCTGCAAATACTACTGATCGTATTTATGGCGGTTTTCACCTATACCGAGACCGCAGTCATAGCGATCAGCGATCCACAGCTTGAAAAACTTGCGGCGGGCGGCAGTAAACGTGCCGTCCGTCTTAAAAGGCTGACCGAAAAGCCTACGCGCTTTATGGAAATAATGCGGACTGCGTCCATATTCGCAGCGGCTCTGGGTTCGGCATTCCTTTCATACGATTTTGCAAGACTCGCTTCTGATGCTGTTAAGGACAGCTTCGGCAATATACCGACAAGCGTTGTGCGCGCCGCTGTGATCGCGGTAATGACTATGATCTTTACTGTTATCACGCTCATTTTCGGAATACTTCTTCCAAAGGGCGCTGCAATGAAGGATCCTGAAAAGGCAGCTCTGCGAATGAGTCTGCCGGCAGTTATCATCACGGCGTTTTTTGCACCGGCGGTATTTATATCAAAGGCAGTCTCGAACGGCTTGCTCAGACTCATCGGCGTCGATCCAAATGGCGCTGAGGAGACCGTCACTGAAGAGGAGATCCTAATGATGTCCGATGCCGGTGCGGAAAAGGGCACTATCGACGAGGACGAGAACCGTATCATCAAGAACGTATTTGCCTTTGACGATATGACAGCAGGTCAGGTCTGCACTCACCGCACGGAGGTTTCCGTGCTGTGGGAGAATGATAGCACTGACGTCTGGGAGGAAACTATACACCGCACAAGACATTCTGTTTTCCCCGTATGCGGTGAGAACGTTGATAACGTTACCGGAGTCCTTGACGCTAAGGACTACTTCCGTCTCGATGACAAGAGCCGTGAAAATATTATGAAGAATGCGGTCCGCGAACCCTATTTCGTTCACGAGAATATGAAGGCGGACAGGCTCTTTGAACAGATGAAGCAGAGCGGTTCCGACCATTTTGCCGTTGTCGTTGATGAATACGGCGGAATGAGCGGCATCATAACGGTCACCGATCTTGTTGAGCAGCTCGTCGGGGAATTCTCTGATGATGAGGACGATGTTCCTCAGCCGCACATCGAAAAGACCGGCGATAATATGTGGCTCATACCGGGTACGGCTTCCGTAGCTGAGGTCAGTGAGGAGCTGGATATAACTATCCCGGCTGATAATTTCGAGACCTTCGGCGGCTACGTCATCGACGAGCTCGGAGATGTTCCGCGTGAGGGTACACAGATCTCTTTTGAGGCTGATGGACTGCGCGTTGAAGTAGTTGCGATAAGCCACCACAGAATAGAGTCGTGCCGGGTAGAAAAAATAGCTCCGCATATAACGGAGCCGGAAAACGAAGATCAATAATAAAGCAGTACAAAGGGCGCCTTAACGGCGTCCTTTTCAGATGTCAGAAGTCAGAGTTCAGAAATTAGTTGTAGGGGCGGCGTCCCGCCGCCCGCACCGTTCGGGATTGTATCAAAAATACTTTGTAGGGAACGCCGCCCTCGGCGTTCCGTAAGTATAAAAAACCAAATTTGTAAGGGTGGACGCCCAAAACGCCGCCCCTACACAATAATTTAAAGGCTGCACATCGTGCAGCCTTTTCGTTATTATGAATACTGTGAAGAGAGACCGTAGATCTCTTCAAGAGTTGCATTGCTGCCGGCATCGTGTACCTTCTTTGCAATCTCAGAGCCGACATAGCGGATATGCCACGGCTCGTACTTGTAGCCGGTTATGCTTTCCTTGCCCTCGGGGTAGCGGATTATGAAGCCGTATTTGTAGCAGTTATCTGCGAGCCATATAGCCTCGGGCGTGCCTCTGAACGAATCGTCAACGCTGTTTACGTCGATAGCGAGACCTGTCTGATGCTCGGAATGGCCGGGACGAGCCGAGAATGTGTCGGCGCTTGCCTGACCGTAGCCGTTCACATATGAGTCGTAGAGCTGTTTCTGGTAGTTGTAGCTGCGGAAGCCTGATGAAAAGTAGATGTTCAGACCTTCCTTTGCGGCGTCCTGTGTGAGCTTGTTGAACCATTCGCTGCAATTGGGGTCGAGAGTTCCGGGGTTGTAGTTTTCGGAGATAGGATAGGACTTATTGACAATGAGGACATTTCCCTCGTAGTGAGCCTGGGGATCATTTATCTTAGAGGGAGCAGGAGCCTCAGCTAAGGGCTGAGGCTCGGGAGTTTCGGGTTTCTTTTCAGTTTCTGCCTTTGCAGCTTCAGGAGCCTGTTCAGCAGGCTTTTCTTCTTTGACTTCCTGCTTGGCTTCGGCTGTTTCAGGCTTTTTTTCGGTTTCCTGCTTCTTTTCAGTATCAGGGGTATTGTTCAGGGGAGTGTTATTGCCGTTGTTGTTCTGATCGTTGTTTGCGGCAGGAGTACCGGCAACGACTACTCTTATCATAACCTCCTGTGTGGGATTGTTCTTAGCCTTGAGAGTTACATAGCATTCGCCGCCTGAAACGCCGGTGATGTGTCCGTAAGCGTCAACGGTAGCTATCTTCTCATCAGAAGAGGTCCATACCTCGTCCTCCTCGGAAGAGCCCTCGGGATACTGCTGAACGTATGCGATACCGCTCTCACCCACATTGATGTATACACTGTACTTGTCCAGCTTGAAGCCCTTTTCGGGATCGTTTGAACCTGTTACTATTGTAGTAGTTGTAGCGAGAGTAGCGGGTGCAGTAGTTTCGGGAACTGAGGTCGTAACTGCGGTGGTAGTTGTTGTAACAGTTTCAGCCGGCTTGGTGTCGCCGCCCTTGCTGCTGCCCTTGCTGCAAGCCTTTGCGATAAGTATCACGAAGAGCAGTACGATGAATGCGATAACGAAGACTGCAGTGAGCTGTCTTTTGCGGAGAGTCTCCTTCGATACCTTTTTACGGGTACGCGGACGCTCAGGTCCTTCGTTGTAGTTGTTATAATTTCTGTTGTCCATTGATATTGGTCCCTTCCTTTTCTTATTTTTAGGGAATAGTCATCGGGCACGAAGACCCTGCTAACATTATAACACAATTACCTAAAATTGTCACGGTTTTTTGCAAAATTTCACAGAATTTTCTGCAATCTGCAATATACACCGGGTTGTTTTTTGTAAGGTTTATACAAAAACGTCCGGTGTTAAAGAACCGGACGCTAAAAATCGTTATTTGTTGTATTTTTTGAGCTCGCTGTCGAGAACAGGCGAAACGCTCTTCTTGAGCTCTGCCCACGACTCTGCGCTGCCCTCAAGGAGAGCTGTCGAGAGGTTCTTGACAACGCCGCGAGTTTCGTAGTTATAGAGACCGTTTCCGCTTATCTTTGCGCCCATTCCGCTTGCGAAGTCGAAAACAGGGGTAACATTCTTCGGATCAAGATAGGACTGCAATGCGTTGTACTGCTCCTCTGTGATGTAGGATTTATCGGCATTGTTGCCGCTCTTGAGGTGGGTGAGAGCCTGTTCCTTTGCAGCAGCACGGTACTTGTCCGATGTTGCAGCATAGCGCTCACACATCAGGAACTTCGCAACAGCCTTGCCCTTTACGGAGTTGGCTGTGAGCATTTTGGCATCGAAATTGCAGCTCATATAGTATTTGTCTGCTCCGGGAGCCTTCGGGAAAGGTACTATCATAAGATCCATTTCCGGATTTCTTGCGTTGGAGCCGCCCAGCGCCCAGTCGCCCATAGCGTAGAAGAGAGTTGACTGGTCTGTCGGGAAGCAGTCGAGCCAGCCCTTTGTGTAGAGCTGCTTCTTTGCAACGTCCTCCATAAGTGCACCGGCTTTGTCGATATTGGGATCAGAGAGGTTGGAAGTGAACATGGTGCCGTCGTACTTTACGATATTACTGCCGGTCGAGCGGATCGCTGCTTCACCGAACCAGCCGTTTATGCCGTATCTGTTTGTACCGTCAGCCTTTTCGACGAATTTGTCCATCATAGAAGTGAAGGCGCTCCAGTCCCACTTGCCTGCCTTGTAGAGCTCATAGGGATCATCGAGATCGTTCTCCTTCATCAGCTTGCGGCTGTAGGTTATGAGCAGCGGATCTGATATGCTGTAGGGAACGACATAGTGCTGACCGTTGTACTTGAACTGCTCTGAGACGTCCTTCATACTGTCCCAAAGACCGGCTTCGTTCATACCCATATCCTCAAAATACGGATCGAGCGGTGCATAGAGGGAGGTCATTGCACCCTCGGGGAAGAAGTCCTCGATGTAAGGCACCATATCGACGTCCTCACCGGCTTTTATCCTTGCCTCAAGAACGGTCGAGAGCTTGTTGTGGTCGGCGTAGATGTACTGGACAGTGCCGCCGTACTGCTTCTGGAATATCGAAAGAGCCGCAGAGGGCTTACCGTTGGAGGCGGTGTTGAGATCATAGTCGGACAGCCATACGATGTCCATATTGCTGCTCGCAGTGTCAACGGCTTCCGTTGTATTTGTCGGAGCGGCTGTTGTCGTTTCCGGTTCGGAGGAGCTGCCGCCCTTTTTGCTGCAAGAGGTCACCGCTGCAAGAGCAGCTATCGCCAGCAGACCTGTTATCATCCTTTTTGTTCTTTTCATATATATCTGTCCTTTCAGGAAAAAGCACCGGAATTCTTCCGCTGCTGTATCAAATTACATTATACTACAAAACGCTAAGTATTGTCAAGGCTGCAAAGCTCCGCCGGCGTTCCTCGGAGGTCTGAATTCTTCATATTGATAATAAAATGTAAAATGTGAAAAAATTTCCGGAAAACACTTGATTTTTCCGGAAAGAGGTGTTATAATATGTAATGATGATAGTTAAAGCAAAAGACCGGAACCTTCCGGTCTTTCGTTTGTATTGAGGACTATTAGACATTACAGGTGGAAAGGAGAGTCCGTTTCAAGGACAGACTGCTTATGAAATTCAAGAAATTCGGCGGTACGGAACAGAAGGTATATGACCTGATAAAGCCGATTACCGACGAGCTCGGCTACTATCTGTGGGACGTTTGCTATGAGAAGGAAGGCGCTCTGTGGTACCTCAGGGTATTCATAGATCAGGACGAGGGTATCTCTATCAATGACTGCGAACGCGCTACCGCTCCCATCAGCAAGCTGCTCGATGAGAAGGATCCCGTGGATCAGAGCTATATCCTCGAGGTAGGTTCTGCCGGGCTGGAGAGAGAGCTCGTCAAGGAGGAACACTTCGAGGTGTGCCGCGGAGACGAGGTAAGGATACGCTTCATAAGAGAGACCGACGGTGAAAAAGAGATCACCGCGGTGCTCGCAGGAGCTGATAAGGAGGGCGTTTCTGTTGTCTGTGAGGACGGCAGCGAGAAAAAATACCCTCTGGCGGACATCGCCTTTGTAAAGCTGTATATGGATTTTGAATAATATTATACTGGAGGAATCAACAGAAATGAGTACAGGTAAAAGATCGTCAAAGGCTGCAAGTGATATGGTCTTCAGCGAGACCGAATTCTTCAAGGCTCTCGAGCTCCTCGGTGAGGAAAACAGCGTTGAGACTGAGATACTGATAGACAAGGTCAAGTCAGCTATGCTCAAGGCAGCAAGAAAGGCTTACCCTCACAGTGAGGAGAGGATCAGAGTTGACATTGATCCTGCCGCAAAGAAGTTTGAAATGTTCATCGTTCAGGACATCATTCCCGATGAGCCTATCGACGAGAACGAGATAAATATCGAAGTCGCAAAGACCATTGACCCCACCGCTGCTGTCGGCGGAACTATCCTCAAGAAGATAGACATCTCTAAGCTCGGAAGAATGGCTGCGCTTTCCGCAAAGCAGTCCATTAAGGGTGACCTCAGAGAGATCAACCGTGAGCAGATGCTCAGCAAGTTCGAGCAGAAGGAGCACGAGTGCATAACCGCTACTATCTCACAGGTCGAGCCCGGCAGAGGTACTGTAACAGTAGTTTACGAGGGCACAGAGCTCTACCTCTTCCGCAATGAGCAGATCCCCGGTGAGACTCTTGAGGAGGGCAAGCCCGTAAAGGTCTACATCACAGGCATCATCGGAAAGAACAAGAAGCCCGTTGTCAAGATCTCCCGTACACACAAGGACCTCGTTAAGAGACTCTTCGAGCTCGAGGTACCCGAGATATACGACGGTACCGTTGAGGTCAAGTCCATTTCCCGTGAGGCAGGTTCAAGAACCAAGATCGCAGTATGGTCAAAGGATCCCAACGTTGACGCAGTCGGTGCCTGCATCGGTGCAAAGCGTTCAAGAATTACAGCTGTTGTGAACGAGCTCAACGGCGAAAAGATCGACATTATCCCGTGGAGCGAGTCACCTGACGAATTCATCACAAGAGCTCTTGCTCCTGCTGAGGTGCTCAGAACGGTAATCACTTCCGAGGAGGAAAAGACCTGCACAGTTGTAGTTCCCAACAACCAGCTCTCACTCGCTATCGGCAACAGAGGTCAGAACGCCAAGCTCGCTGCAAAGCTGACAGGCTACAAGATCGACATCAAGCCGCAGACCGATCCCCTTACCGGCGAGAAGGCTCCCGAGCTTGATCCCGATTTCAAGGTGCCGGAGCCTGTAAAGACCGAGTCCGGGGATATTGAGGAGCTCGCAGATGCAGCTGTTGAGGAGACCGCTGCTGCCGAGGATACTGCTCCCGAGACAGAGAGCGCTCCCGCAGACGAGGAATGATATGAAACCGAAAAAAACACCTATGAGAATGTGTCTCGGCTGCAATGAGATGAAGCCGAAAAAGGAGCTTATCCGCGTGGTAAAGTCGCCTGAGGGCGAGATAAGCCTTGACTTCACAGGAAAGAAATCCGGCAGAGGCGCATATATATGCCGGAGCACGGAATGCTTCGACAAGGCTCGCAAGGGACACAGGTTCGAGAGATCGTTCTCGTGCAGGATCGAGGAAAGCGTTTATGAGGTGATGGCTGATGAACTCGGAAAAGAAACGGAAAACAGCTGATCTGCTCACGATATGCAACAAGGCGCGTAAAACGGTCAAGGGCTACGACAGCGTGGTGGAAGCGGTAAAGTCCGGAAAGGCTTTCTGTGTTATGACCGCCTGCGACGCTTCACCGAAGACCGTCAAGGAAGCGGTGTTCATATGTGAGAGGTACGAGGTTCCGCATATCGCGGCTGAGCTCACAAAGGACGAACTCGGTCATCTGTGCGGAAAGGAAACGGCGATAATCGCCGTGACCGACAAGGGCTTCGCCGACGGATTTATACGCATTTCCCGAAAATGACCACAGCAATGCTGTGTTGATATACATTCACTACTAATTACGTTACGGAGGTATTAGAGCCTATGGCAAAAAAGATAAAATTAAGCGACGCAGCGAAGGATCTCGGTATCGCTTCGCAGGAACTTATAGATTATTTCGCTGAAAAAGGCGATAATAAGAAAAAAGCCGGCAGCGGTCTCAGCGAGGAGGAAATGGATCAGATCCTCGAGCATTACACAAAGCTGCACGAGGTGAAGTCCTTTGACGAATACTTCGCTTCAAAGAACGATCCCAAGCCGGAAAAGAAAAAGGAAGAACCCAAGAAGAAAACAGAGTCTGCTGCAAAGAAGACTGCTGAGAAGAAAAAGGCTGAGCCCAAGGACGAGGAAAAGCCTGCTGAGAAGAAGCCTGCCAAGAATACCGAGCCCAAGGCTGAGGTCAAGGCTGCTCCTGAGAAGAAGGCTGAGCCGGCTAAGAAGGCTGAGGAAAAGCCTGCCGCTAAGCCTGAGACAAAGGCAGCTCCCGTCAAGGAGGAGAAGAAGCCCGAGTCCAAGCCTGCCGCTCCCGAAAAGAAGGCAGAGGAAGTTCCCAAGGCAGAGGTAAAGGCAGCTGAGGTCAAGCCTGCTGCTGAAGCTCAGAAGCAGAAGTCAAAGAAGACTGAGAAGAAAAAGGAACAGGCTAAGGCTCAGGACAGAGGCGAGCGTACAAAGTTCAACGCTTCATTCAGCTCTGAGACAGCCCAGACCTCCACACAGCGCAGAACAGTCGATACAAGAGGAAGCTACATCGACCTCGACAAGTACAACGAGCGCTATGACAATATGGCTTCCTCAAACAAGCACAACAGTGAGAATTACTCCTCAAAGAAGCAGAAGATAAACCAGAAGTCCGCTCAGAGAGCACGTCAGCAGTACTCCAAGAAGGAGACAGAGGCTGAGAAACTCAAGAGACTCGAGCTCGAGCGCGCAAGAAAGCAGCAGCTCAAGGTCCTCATTCCCGACAGCATCACAGTCGGCGAGCTCGCTACACGTCTCAAGGCTACTGCAACGGACGTCATCAAGAAGCTGATGGGACTCGGCGTTATGGCTTCTATCAACCAGGAGATAGACTTCGATACAGCTGCTCTCGTTGCCGACGAAATGGGTGCTAAGGTTGAAAAGGAAGTCATCGTTACCATTGAGGAGAGACTCATCGACGACACTGACGACGATGATACAAACCTCCAGCCGCGCTGCCCCGTTGTAGTTGTAATGGGACACGTTGACCACGGTAAGACTTCTATCCTCGACCGCATCAGAAACGCTCACGTTGCCGCTGGTGAAGCTGGCGGTATCACACAGCACATCGGTGCTTATCAGGTAAACGTAAACGGTCAGGACATCACCTTCCTCGATACTCCCGGACATGAGGCTTTCACTTCAATGAGAGCAAGAGGTGCCAATATCACTGATATCGCTATCCTCGTAGTTGCCGCAGACGACGGTATTATGCCGCAGACAGTTGAGTCTATCAACCACGCAAAGGCTGCCGGCGTATCCATAATCGTTGCTATCAACAAGATGGATAAGGAGGGCGCTAACCCCGACCGCATCAAGGAAGAGCTCACAAAGTATGACCTCGTATGCGAGGACTGGGGCGGCGATGTTATCTGCGTTCCCGTTTCCGCTAAGACAGGCGACGGTATCGACGAGCTCCTCGAAAACGTTCTTCTCGTTGCAGAGGTCAAGGAGCTCAAGGCTAACCCCGACAGACTCGCAAAGGGTACTGTTATCGAGGCTCGTCTCGACAAGGGCAGAGGTCCTATCGCTACTCTCCTTGTACAGAACGGTACTCTCAGACAGGGCGATGTGCTCATCGCAGGAACAGCTGTCGGCAGAGTCCGCGTTATGACCAACGACAAGGGCAGAACAGTCAAGGCTGCCGGACCTTCCGTACCTGTTGAGATAACAGGTCTCGCAGAGGTCCCGAGCGCAGGAGATATATTCAACGCAGTTGAGGACGAGAGACTCGCCCGCGAGCTCGTTGAGCAGAGAAAGCACGAGCAGAAGCAGGAGCAGTTCAACGCTTACCGCAAGGTAACTCTCGACAACCTCTTCAGCCAGATCGCAGAGGGCGAGATCAAGGAGCTCCCGATCGTAGTAAAGGCAGACGTTCAGGGTTCAGTCGAGGCTGTAAAGCAGTCGCTTGAGAAGCTCTCCAACAATGAGGTAAGAGTAAGAGTTATCCACGGCGCAGTTGGTGCTGTCAAGGAGAGCGACGTTATGCTCGCAAGCGCTTCTAACGCTATCATC
>CACXEJ010000117.1 GCA_902766595.1 Ruminococcus flavefaciens
CCATATAGTCGCATTTCCACAAAAATCGGTCATCTATTTCGTGTACATGCGTGATTACAATTCTCTACGAATTGTGGTATGATGTGTGTCAATAAAAAAGATGAGGTGATAGAATGTCCAAAATGATTGTAATACCGCCGACAAATGAAAATGGCATAACCCAAATACGCATAGCAGCCTATTGCAGAGTTTCTTCAAATCACTCCGATCAGGAGAACTCATACGAAACACAGGTCCGATACTTCTCGAATCTGTACAACAACTCGGAGACATCACAGCTTGTAGGAATATACGCTGATGAAGGAATCTCCGGCACGAGTACATATAACCGCACCAGCTTCAATAAAATGATGGCTGACTGCCGCCGAGGCAAGATAGACCGCATCGTAACAAAGTCTCTCAGCAGATTCGCCAGAAATACCAAAGACTGCCTGAAAAGCCTGCGAGAGCTCAAAGAACTTGGAATATCGGTGTGCTTCGTGAAGGAAAACATCGATACGACAAGAATGTCCGACGAAATGATGATAACGGTAATGGGAGGACTCGCACAAGAGGAATCCCACTCAATATCAAAAAACGTCAGGTGGGGCTTTCAGAAGCGAATGGCAAGCGGTACGCTCGGTCACGCAAGAGTTCCTTACGGGTATAAGAGCGACAAGAAAACGGGCAAGCTCAGGATAGATAAGAAAAAAGCTGAGACAGTCCGCAGGATATTCGATATGTACATAAACGGCTCAGGTTTGAAAATTATAGCAAATGCACTTAACAGCGAAGGAATCCCCTCGCCAACAGGAAAACAATGGAATACCGTAACGATAAACAAAATGCTCCGTCAGGAGAAGTATATTGGCGATACCATGTGGCAGAAAACGTGGTCGGAATTCATGGGACCGCAATTCCAGATAAACCGCGGTCAGCAGCCAAGATACTATATCAAGGACAGTCATCCGCCGATAATCGACCGAGCTACCTTTGAACTGGCGGCAAAGGTGAAAAAGGAGCGTACCCATAAAGCCGTTGAAAAGTTAGAGTCACCGTTTCAGCATAAGCTGATATGCGGCAAATGCGGACGAATGTACAGCTGCGTCGAAGGCAGAAGCATTAAACACTGGCAATGCAGCCATAAGCACTATACATTTGATGCCTGTGACAGTCCTAAAATATATGACAGAGATGTAAGGATAGCATTTGAAGCGCTATGCGCTAAGCTCCATGCTCATGGGAAAAAGATATTTGAACGCTGTATTGAACAATTTGAAATGCTTGAAAATCTTAAAGGCAGTGGAACAGCGAGCGTAGCTGCTATGTATGAGGGAATTGCCGACCTGAAGGAACAGAAGCACAGGCTATCCATTCTGCTCACCAAGGGCTACATAACAGAAGAAAAATACAGAGTTCAAGAAAACGAGATTGAAACAAAAATCATTAACAAAACCGCTGAAATCGATAGAGCCAATGATGATAAAGATCAGTCAGCCGATGAGATAAGGCTTATGATGAATATTTTCAAGGACTACAATGATACTCAGGGATACAGAGAAAAGATACTCTCTGAGGCGATAGATACTATAACGGTATCAGAAGGCGAGCTGATATTCAATATGCTTGGCGGTCTGAAGTTCACAGAAAGGTTAGGTACATATGAACGGACGTAAAATACCATACGGATACATAATGAGCAACGGTAGATATATCCTTGAAGAAAAAGAAGCTAAAATAGTAAAGCTTGTGTTTGAAATGGCGGCATCCGGTAAGCTGCCCAATGAGATACTAAAAATAGTTCGCAATATGGATACTGATTATTTCGCAGGGGATATTGACAAGTCCACTGGCAAGATCACTACGATGCTCCATAAGGAGTATTACTGCGGCTCGGGAGATTATCCGGCTATTATTACAAGAGAATGCTATGATAACGCAAGAATGAATATGACGAGCCGTAGCCATTATTACGCAGAGGGGAAGACTAAGATACCATTTAAACAAACCTGCTGTGCTGTCTGCGGCGGTCAGCTCTTCCGCAACCGCAATCTTGACGATAGGATATGGAAATGCTCAACTGTCGGATGTGCAAACAGAACAAACGGTATAAAAGAAGATAGATTCTATTCACAGGTATTAAGTATACTGATGGATGTACAGGCAGACTGTAGCTTACTGGACAAAGAGGCTGTATTGACCGAGTACAAGCCGATAATGAATATCCGAATGGGAGAAAACGAAGTAGTAATGCGATGTCACATCAAGCCCATCGATGATGAGCGTATAAAGAAAGAGATAATAAAACTGGCAGCTCTGAAATATGACTGCTGTACATATGACAGGACGAAGTACCTGACAGAGGAAATAAAGGATAGACTGCGTAAATGCGAACCGATCTTCGATATTGACAGTCTTCTCATAAAGGACATCGTCAAGAAGGTCATTCTTATAGACCATAAACATATTTCAATAGAATTCAAAAACGGAAAAAATATTACATACGGAGGATAAAACAATGAGTGCAAAAACATTTGAAACAGCGTCGAATGTCATAATGATACCTGCGCTGACACAACAGGAAAACAAGAAAGCCAAGCTCCACCAGACAAGAGTTGCCGCCTACTGCCGCGTCAGTACGGATCAGGACGAACAGCAGAACAGCTACCAGGTCCAGATAGCCTACTACACGGACTACATCAACTCAAAGCCTGAATGGACAATGGCAGGCATATTCGCCAACGAGGGCATCAGCGGTACTCAGACGAGGAACCGAACTCAATTCAACCGTATGATACGAAAATGCAAGCAGAAGAAAATAGACCTTGTGCTATGCAAATCCATAAGCCGATTTGCACGAAACACCGTCGACTGCCTTGAATATATCCGAGAGCTGAAAGCACTGGGTATAGGCGTTATATTCGAGAAAGAGAATATAGACACGCTGAATATGACAAGCAAGTTCATAATTTCGCTGTACGGCTCCTTTGCCCAAGCCGAATCAGAGTCCATAAGCAAAAATGTCACATGGGGTATAGAAAAACAGTTCCGTGAGGGCAAGGTCAAATATAATATGGACAAGGTCCTCGGATACAGAATGGGAACTAACGGCAAGCCGTACATAGTAGAAAAGGAGGCAGAGATAGTACGGAAGATATACAAGCTCTTCATCGACGGAATGAGCCTGCAAGGTATCGCAGAGATAATGCAGGCGGAAGGTGCAAAACGCCGCAGCGGCAGCAGTGAATGGGGCAAGGGCAATGTCAGATCAATTCTCAAAAATGAAAAATATGTGGGAGATTCGCTTCTGCAGAAGTCCTATACTCAAGACTGCATAACGCACAAAAGGCTTGTAAACTACGGCGCAAGGACCAAATACCTGATACACGACAGCCATGCCGCAATAATCGACAGGGATACCTACAACCTTGCCAAACAGGAAATGGCTAGGCGGAGCTGTATGTGCAACAAGAGCAGCAAGACAAAAACAAAACAAGGCAAGTATTCAAGTCTCTATGCGTTAAGTGAAATAATGATCTGCGGAGAATGCGGCTCGCCGTATCGCAGAGTAACATGGACATCTCACGGTCACAAGCTTATTGTATGGCGGTGCATCAACCGTCTCGACCACGGCTCAAAATACTGCAAGAACTCTCCCTCAATAAACGAGGAAAAGCTCCAGAATGCGATAGTTGAGGCTCTCAACAGCGTCTACACGGGCGACAGC
>CACXEJ010000118.1 GCA_902766595.1 Ruminococcus flavefaciens
GCCACTTTTGGCACTTGTTTGGCACTTATTAGTACTAAAAATCGTCTGAAATCGCTTGAAGTTACTATAATTGAAGCTTCAAAAATCGGCGATTTACAGCCATTTTCGTATTTTACTAAAGGCTACTAAAAGGCTCGGGATTAATTCAAGTCCCCTATGCTCCACCAGCGCAGAGCCTGCGCGGGCTTCCACGTTGACGCTCGCGGAGGCTCGCTTATTTTTGTATGAAAACGTTACTCTGCTATCGCTCACGGCACTATCATCAAATCTGTACAGTTAAAACAGCGGAGAGCCTGCGCCACCTTTCATGGGGGCGCTCGTTTTTATTCGCTCACTTTTTACATAACCGTCAATTTGCTTTTGCTCAGTACACGCCCGTCACATCAGTGACGGGCTTAAACTATAATGAATAGCGAATAATGTACAAATCATAATATTTCTATCACTTCCGCACATCGCACAAAAGAAGCTACTGCCGATTATGCATAATGCCGACAGTTTATTAACATACTGTGAATTTTCAAGAACATTTGTTGCTAATTCACACGAAGAGTGGTAAAATGTACTTATAATTTCCAAACTAAGGAGGTAATCATTTTGAAAAAGATATTAGCAGCAATTCTGTCTCTTGGCATCGTCGGCGGAACTCTCCCGGCAGCTTATCCTTTTAACGCAGGGCAGTCCTCCGCAGAAGATTTTTTTGATCCGCTCACCAAGATCGGACTCCCGCTCGAAAACTATCCGGAAAGACTCCTCGGCGACGCAGACAATGATAAACTTATTACGCCATATGACGCTTCAAAAGTGCTGAGGGTGTATGCCGAAGCATCTGTGACCGGTAAATTTGATTACTCCGAAGAAACGTGCGAAGCAATGGACGCTGATATGAACGGCAAAGTTGATGCAAATGACGCTGCGCATATCCTGAGGTGGTGCATCAAAAAGCCTGCGTTCACTCCCGGTGATTACCCGAGGTCGCTCGTTGAAGGTCACCAGAATAAGGAGATCGCCTATGATCCGACGATGTTCACTTCTTCTGAAAACTACGTTGATCCGTCAGCAGCGACAGTCAAGCCCACTATCACAATAGATAAAGTTGAAGTTAAAGCTAACGAAGTCAGCGGAGAAGACATTACGGTCAACATCTCTGTTTCCGGTGCAGATCATAACTACGCTTCCGGCGGTATCCACCTGATATACGATGACAGACTCACCCTCAAGAACCTCAAACGCCCCGACAACGATGACAGCAAAATCATCTTCTCTCACGATACTGTTGATAATGGCGTCGAGTTCTTCGGATTTATGTGTTACGAAAACGCAGGTACGGACGGCATTCTCGCAACGGCAACTTTCACTCTTCCCGATGACGCAGAGCCGGGCACTCTTTACCCCATTGGAATAAAATACTGCGAGGACTCAAGAACATTCGACTGCTTCGGCAAGGTATCAAACGACGACGAGAGCAAGCTGATGACCTCTTACCTCTTCACAAACGGCATTGAAAACGGTTACATCAGCGTGACCGCCTCCGAAGAACCCTCCACAGTTATAGAACCGACCTACGAAACTTCTATAATAACAAGAGACGGCATTACCTACACGATCATATCAGATCACGCAGTAGTGACCGCCTGTGATAAGTCTCTCAGCGGCGAGGTAGTTCTTCCTGACTCGATAGACGGCTTCCCTGTTATTCAGATATCCGGAAGCGCTTTCAAAAACTGCACAGGTATCACTTCGGTGACTATCCCGGAAACAACAGAAACTATCAGTGACGAAGCATTCATCGGCTGTACAAGCCTTTCCGAGATAGTTTTCCCGTCCGGAGTTCGCAATATCGGCGGAAATGCCTTTATAGGAACACCGTGGCTCGAAGCTAAGCGCGCAGAAGATCCGATCGTTGTTGTAAACGGCATAATCGTTGACGGCAAGACCTGTTCCGGTGATGTCGTTATACCTGATAACGTAACGTTTATATCAAGCAATGCATTTACCGGCTGCGAGAATATCGTTTCCGTCAAGATACCCGATACAGTCCGCATAATAAACAACGCGGCTTTCAAGGACTGTACTGCTCTGAAAACGGTCGAAATGGGCAATAATGATGTTTCGCTGTATTCTTATGTGTTCAGCGGCTGCAGCAGCCTCGAAAATATAAAGAAGCTACCGGACAAACTCTCCTCGCTTGGTCTGTATATGTTTAAGGGCTGTGAAAGTCTGAAGGAGATAACCGTTCCTGACAGTGTGAGATCTATCACCACCGGAACATTTGAAAACTGTCCGATTGCGAAGCTCACTATTCTCAACGGAGACTGTATGATAACGGGCAAAGACGTGTTTGGTGACGTCGAGATACACAGCTATGCCGGCGGGAAGGTCGAAAACTGGGCTAAGACTAACGGCAAGACATTCGTTGCACTGTCCGGCGTCAGCACTTTAAAAGGCGATGCAAACCTCGACAAGCAGGTCAACATCGCGGACGCTGTTCTGGTAATGCAGGTCGCAACGAACCCCGACAAGTACGCTCAGGGCAGATCCGAGCTCAGTATCACCGCTCAGGGCGAGACAAATGCGGACGTTGACGGCAAGAAGGGTCTCACGAACTCAGACGCCCTCCTCATTCAGAAATTCAAACTCGGACTTATAGAGTCCTTCGAGTCATAATCATACCTCTTTAACGAAAAAAACTCCCTGTTCGCAGGGAGTTTTCTCATTGCTTTGATATGCCTTTCCGATGCAGCACCTTCTGTTGAACTATGATAGACAGATTTCAACTTATATATTTGTAGAAAATAACAATAGAAAAATGCTTGCATAATCTCACTCCGTGTGGTATAATAACAAAGCAAGTTTCAGGCGAATTTCAGCTAAGGAGGGTGACGCACTTGAGAGAATTCTGGCATACTTTATCAGACCTCAATTTCTGGACAGAGCTTCTGTCGCAATTCAGATCGTGGGGACCTTTCGCGCCGATACTCCTCGCTTTTATGGAGTCTGTCATACCTGTGCTTCCGCTCATCGGGATAGTCGCGGTGAACGTCGCCGCTCACGGAGCTGTGCTGGGTTTCCTTTACAGCTGGATAGGTGCTTCGCTCGGAAGCGCTGCCGCATTCACCTTCTTCAGACGCTTCCTCAAAAACGGCGTAAACCGCATTGCTTACCGTCACCCGAGAATTATGAGAGCCCGGAACTGGGTTGACCGCACAGACGCAAGAGCGCTCTTCATAGTTGCGATAATGCCGTTCACTCCTATATACTTTGTCAATTTCGCATTCGGCGTTTCGGATTATCCGCCGAAAAAATACATCACTTCGATATGCGCAGCGAAGTTCTTTATGATAATGATACTCGCTTTCATCGGCAAGTCCGCTGTGCTTTCCTTCAAGAACCCGCTGTTCCTGCTGCTCACGGTGACACTCATCGTTGTAAGCATCATTCTTTCAAAGTGGGCTGTCAGGACTCGTATGGACATAAACGGCAAACGTGTATAAAAGCAAAAGCTCCGGCACATACCGGAGCTTTTTTCATACCAATAAACACCTTTATCAAGTTTTTCTTAAATGCTGTCCATATATCCGTCATCATCGCTGTCCTTCTTTTCGTCGGAAGCAGCCGGTGCTGACGGAAAGGCAATGTCGTCCATAGCGACATTGCCGCTGGTGACATACTTCGAGCGGAGCTCCTCTTCGGTAGTCTCCTGCATATTCTTAGCCTTTTCGAGATCCTTCTGATAGTGCATAGCGAAGTCCATCTCTCCGCCGGTGAGACTGCCCATATACTGCCTGTGCTCGGACGGAAGCCCCTGCTTCTCACGGTATGCGTCGCTGACATAATCGCCGACGCTCTTCGCGATACCGGCAATGGTATCGAACAGCCACAGGTCAGTGTTTCTGCCGTGGTATCTTCTTGACATAAGTATGCCCCCTTGAATAAACGTTCGGACGCCCCTACCCCTAAGGGCGTCCCTGTTTTAAATGCTGCTCGTTATTCCAATTCCATATCCCTATGATCTTCATTCCCAATAATCACTCTGGCAGATGAGTTCAGTTACCCTCCGTACTGCCGGAAGGCTGTGTGCTTGCCGGAGTATCCTCCAACGGAACGTTTATGAGAAGTCCGTTGCTGTTGCCGCTGGTCACCTTAGGCATTACGCCGTTCCACCTCTGGATCTGGTTGTAGGCTATTACCTTGTCGGTGAGTGACTCCTCAAGGAGCTTGTTTGCATCAGCCTGAGCCTGAGCTTCTGCGAGGATAGCCTCAGCCTCAGCCTTAGCCGCGATGACCTTCTTATCCGCATCGGTCTGAGCGATGACTCTTACCTGCTTCTGTTCGGTCTCGGTCTTGAGGAGGTTCTGTTCAGCGACCTGCTTTGCCTCGATAGCACTGTTGAATTCCTCGGAGAAGTCAAAGTTCACGATGTTGAACTTCTCGATGAATATGCCGTAGTCGTTGAGCTTGAGGTCAAGTGCTGCCTTGACCTCGTCGCCTACTGCCTGACGCTCTGTGATGAGCTGCTCGGCTGTGTACTTGGCTGTTGCCGACTTCATACACTCCTGAACTACCGGTGCGATGAGGACGGTCTTGTAGTCCGTTCCGACCTCTTCGTACATCTTAGGTGTACTTGCTGCGACAAGACGATAGTTGACCGCGATATTGCTGCTTACGGTCTGGAGGTCCTTTGATACGGCAGAAGCCGGTGTCTCATAGACCTGTATCTTGTTCGATACAGGCTCCACCTTCTGAACGAAGGGAGCCTTTAAGTGGAAGCCTGCATCGTATGAGGTCTTGGAGACCTCGCCCATAGTCAGCACTACCCCTGTGTGACCTGCCGGTACGATCGTGAACGAATTGAACGCTACTATCAGTGCAGCAGCGCCTGCGACCGCCCACTTTATCCACTTTGTTCCGCCGCTAACGTTTCTCGACGAACCCTTGTTTATCTCCCTTATATCAATTGCCATAGCTATTTCCTCCTGTATTGAAACTATTATCGTATCTTATTGTACATAATCATACTCGTCATTTTTGTCATCGCCGACATCAGAAGGCAATATACAAAAAAGCTCCAGAAAACATTCATCGACCACGATACCCAGTATCAGTAAAAAGACTCCGAAGAGCACTATCAACAGCACTTTAAGTACCACGGGCAGATTTGAAATTTTCTCAACCATAGGCTTACCCCCGTCAGGTCTCAGCCGGCGTAGCTTTCAACGTCGATGATCTCGGGAACGTCCTGATGAATGCTGCTCTGAACGTCCTCGCCGTGTCCCTTGAAAATGTGTACGCCCCTCATACGCTTTACCACATAAACGGCAAGCGTGAGAGCTGCCGCAAGCGGTATGCACAGGATTATACCTGTTGTAAGTAATAAACTCTTGATCGTTATTCCCATATCATTTTCCTCCGTGACCTTGTGGTCTATTTGCCGTAGCTGCCTGCGCCTTCCTCTGTGAGAACGACATCCAGCACCTCTTCCATAATGCGCTTGAGCCTGCCGCAGTGGTACCCCATCACCATTACAAACATAGCCTTGCGCAGCTTGTCCTCATTAGCAATCTCGTCAGTGTGCTGAGAGATCTCGCTGTCAATGAGAGCCCGGAGAGCGTCCGGAGCAAATGCGCCGTTCTCCTCCGCGGTGAATATCACGCGGCAGAGCATATTATAAAGGTTAATATCTTCGATAATATCGTCAGAATTGTCTTCAACGTCGCCGTTGACATAAGCCATAAGGTGAGCGATGTCATCGAGCTTCATCGAACTCCGGAGCATATTGATGAGCAATATTCTCAGCACCTGCTTTTCAGAATACTTCTTGCCGGTCGCTGAGGATACCCAGCCGCGCTTTATCCAGTTCTGTACGGTAGTTCCGCCGAGACCGGTCAGTGCTGACAGCTGCGAGAGCGTAAGTCCGCCGGTCGCCCTGAGGACAGGTTCTATCAGTGAGAAAGCTCTGTCCCTCGCTGAGTCAGTGTATTCAAGCGTAGTTCCGGGTATAAATCTATCGTTCATTAATATGATCTCTCCTCTCGTCGATGATATGATTATATCACAGGTTCATATGAACCGCAAATCTTGTCTAAGGACGATACAAGCTGTTTTTGCGGATTTTTTTGAATTTAACTCACTATTTCTCGCTTATTCAAACTATTTCAGGCTTTTTAACGCTGTTTCACATTTTCGCCGGTACTATATACAAATAAAAACAGCCACAAAGAAGCCGAAACCTCTTTATGGCTGTTTATCACCTTAAAGCTGTGTTATCCGATCAAGCCTTGTTTACGCTTCCGAAGAGCTCCATCTTCTCCTTGACCTTTGCCTTGATAGCCTCAAAGCCGGGTGCGAGGAGCTTTCTGGGATCGAAGCCC
>CACXEJ010000119.1 GCA_902766595.1 Ruminococcus flavefaciens
CGCACCGACATACTCATAGTTGCGTTGTGCTCTCCCTCGACGTCGAGCAGTATTCCGAATATCTCGCTGTTGTCGATATAATCCGCCTTAAATTCCTTGTAAACGTCTATATTCGTAAACTTTATCTCTATCACAGAAGCATTCTGAGCGGCTGAACGCTTTACTATTTCCACCGCTTTTTCAACCGAGTCTGCCAGAATGTCATTCTTTTTATAGTAAGCATTGCTCGCTCCGCTGCACTTGAAGCTCTCGAAATACGAATTATCAGCCGTATGAGTCCTGCCGAAGCTCTCATCGTTACACAAGAAATACTCCATGCGCGTGTCGCCCGCAACATCAGAGTCGTCCCACGTCACATCAAGATTATACCATTCGTCGCCGATAAGTACCTGATTCCACGCGTGATTTTCGCCTGTATCCGTCTTGCCGGTCACAAGAACGCAATGCAGTCCGCACTCTCTCGCGATAAGGTTAAACGCCTTCGCGTAGCCCTCACAGTTAGCCTTGCCCTCAACAAGGCAGCCGTAAGCCGTCGAGGTGTAAAGTTCGTCCTCGCCCGTCACATATTTACAGCGGTTCACAATGCTGTCGTGTATCCTCATAGCCTTGTTATAATCGTCCGCAGCTCCCTGTGCACGGCTGACAACTGCTGATTTCACAGAATTGAACTTTGTGATCTTCTCATCAAGTACGTCCTTGTCCTCCCTGTAGGCTATGCGTGCTTCACGGAGCTTCCGCGCCGTATAATATGTGGAGTCCGCGTAGAAAAAGTCACTCTCCTGCTTCTCAACAAGGCAGTAGAGTTTTGTATATGTGTCGCCGTCTATCTCATAGGGAAGCTGTATAGTGTCAGACTTTTCGCGTATTCCAGCCCACAAAGCATGATAAACCGCCTTTTCCTTATCGCTCAGCTGAGAGTAAGCCGGACGCATTTCCTCCTCCTCCGGAGTAAAATACTCCGCCGCCGGATATTTGTGGAGCAGACCGATCTCGCGGACAAACTTTGCTCCGACTATCAGGAACATCATACATACCGTAACAAAAAGCATCACAGTTAACTTCTTCGACAAAGCGTCCACCTCCGTCCGGATCTGCTGTTATTCCTCCACCATCATAACTGTGTTGTTCCTTATCCTGAAATCAGGAAGGTTCTCCACAAAACGGCTGAATTTCGAGTAGCCGTAGGTCTTAACGTCAAAATCAGGTATCTTCGTGCAGAGCTGCTTCTTCAGCTCGCCCAGATTATAGCCCTTTGTGCCGTTGCTGCGAACTATCGCCTCAAGCACGTTCTCGACCTTCGCAAGGTCAGTCTTTGTGGACTTCTGCGAAACGAGTATGCTGCTGCCGACCTGCCTGAAGCTAAGACAGGCGAAGTCCTTGAGGAACTGCGAGAACTTCGAGTAGCCATAGTTTCTAACGTCGAAATCAGGGTAGCGTCCCTGAAGCCGGCTGCCGAGCTCGCCGATGTTTATCTCCTCCTGAAGATTTGCATTCTCGGTTATAATGCGGAGTATAGCCGATTCAAGCGTTTTCATAGCGACCTTGTCTGCAACAGTTCCCTCAGGAGTTTCCTCCTCCGCAAGCACCTCAAGATACTTGAAGGCGTTGCAGGCAGTGCTGAAAGGCTTAGGCGTTTTCTTCTCGCCCATTCCGATGACGTGCATACCGGACTCCCTCAGACGTATCGCAAGACGCGTGAAATCGCTGTCGCTCGAAACGATGCAGAAGCCGTCCACGTTATGCGAATAGAGAATGTCCATCGCGTCGATTATCATTGCGGAGTCGGTCGCGTTCTTGCCGGAGGTATAGCTGTACTGCTGCACCGGTGTTATGGCATTGTCGAGCGCCATATTCTTCCAGCCGGCAAGATTGGGACGAGTCCAGTCGCCGTAGACTCTTTTATAAGTGACGACTCCGTAATTCGAGAGCTCATCGAGGATATTCTTTGTATACTTCGCCGCAACGTTATCGGCGTCGATAAGTACGGCATATCTCATTCCGTTTTCCATAATTTTGCTCCGTTCTGGTCAAAGCCTGTTAAAAATCCGCTCGGATCTTCTTACGGATATAATAAAAAATCCCGAAACTATTGCTTCGGGATTGTATCATACCGAGGTTATTACCCCGATACTATGGAGCGGATTACGAGGCTCGAACTCGCTACCTCCACCTTGGCAAGGTGGCGCTCTAC